>JBAVLE010000404.1:0-11253 GCA_049688735.1 Candidatus Angelobacter sp.
GTTGAAGACAGAAGGCGGAAGAACGAAGTAATGTTTGAAATCCCGAGCGCAGCGAGGGAGCTATTGCCATCCGGATCCAATGGATCGACTGTGGCTGCTCTTACGGACTTCATATCGTTGAGAATCGGGTTACGATAGGGATCCTTCGCTGCCGCTCAGGATTTCAGAAAAATCTACTGTACCCTTTGCAATCGCTCGATCAGCTTTTGCGCGAGATTATCTTCGGATTCTGACCACAAGACCCGACCGCTGATGCCGCAGTTCTTCTCTACGGCGCTGGTGAACGCAACGAGCTTTTGGACATTAGATTTGATCCGCTGCTCCAGAACGCTGGTGTAGTCGGCTTCTTCAAAGAGAAAAGGAGCGTCCAAGCCGAAGTCGACCTGTATGTGGCCGTTTTCCTGAAAAGTTCCTTCTTCAAACTGCGTGCCAAAGGCGATGAACTTTACAGTTTGCGGCTTAAGGATCCAGGTTTCATCCAGATCGCCTTCTTTAGTCGGCACCCAAAGGTCCCACAGGACGTCCAGTTCGTAAGCGTTATCTTCATGCAGGAATTCGGCCGCCAGCGCCAGGCTTTGCTCGGGAGTGGCGCGGTCGTCAAACGTCTGCTCAAAGACAATGGGCTCTTCCCAGGAAACACTGCGTACTGCAAGATAGCCGATGCCGGGACGATCGGCAGAGAAAGGGAACTGCTTGAGCACGGAAAGCAGTCGAGGAAGCATTTCCGGCTCTAGAAAGCTGGGGAACCAGATACTTAGGTAAAGACGATCAGCCATAATCTGGAAATATTGTAATCTGAGATGCAGTTACGTGGGCACGCGGCGATAGAGCGCCTTCCCAGGCTGGAGAGCGCTGCTTGGTCCTTATATTGTCGAATTTTGCAGCTTGGAGACAGAGATGCGGAAATTGCTGGTTTTTCTGACAGGTCTTCTTTTCTTATTTATGAGTGCATTCTCTGCTCGCGCTCAGCAGCCGCCGGCCAAGAAGCCGCTGATTGAAACGCCTTCCATGCGGTTGGCGGCTGCCAAAACCGTCTTTATGAGGTGGCGCTTTCTCAAGAACTCAATTGCCACGGCAATATCATTGAACACGCAAAACCCTGCGCCTTCAGAACGGAAGGCATGGTGTGTTCCGCCGCCCAGGGTCGCGCCCCAGCCGTGCTCCAAAGCGTAAAGGGATGCGCTTACGGTTCCGCCCACGGAGGCAAACGCACGGTTTACGAAAACTTCTGACCAGGGAAGACCAATGCGCCGCATGGCTGCTGGCGGAAGAGTGCCGGCGGTGAAATTCGCCACGTAAGCAGGATCATGGGCCAGGGAGACGGTTTCCGGATCGGCAAGAGGGGATTGCTCCAGTTGGAAGAGATTTTCCTTCTCAATGGCCTGCCGGAGCATGCCATATTTTAAAGTTGGGAACTTATGACCTTCTGGAAGCGTAATCTTATATTGATCAGTGGAGAAGATTCGGGGGCGAGAGGTATTTTTCTCCATAACCAAAGCACAGCGAGCAGGTCTATATATTATAAGGATGATCGGGCTTTTTAGTTGATGGGCCTTAACTGTGCGTTTTCGAACAGTTGTTTGCGGGAATGGACAGTCAGAAGACCAAAAGAGCTGTGGCAAAGCTATTTTTGGTCTTAGTTTTCAGTATTTTGCAGATTAAGATGATTTTGGCACTGCCTGTGCATACACTATTAGTGCAATGGATATAGTACGCGACGAATCGGTGAAGAAGAGAAAGCGCCTGAAGCAGACCGCCATGATCGTGGTGGCGGTGATTGCGGTTCTAGGCGCTACGTTAGGTGTTTCCAGACTTAAACCAGCACTGCAAAGTGTTGATGCCGGAACCATCTGGCCTGACACGGTCAAACGCGGCTCAATGCTGCGGCAGGTCCGCGGTTTGGGATCGTTAGTGCCAATTCCGGATGATGTCCGTCTGATTCCAGCGGAAACAGACGTTCGCGTGGAACGGATTGTGATCCTGCCTGGCACGCCGGTAAAAGCAGATTCGGTCATCATGGAACTTTCAAATCCACAAGTGGAGCAGGAAGCCCTGAATGCCGACTTGGATCTGCGCTCAGCCGAAGCTGAATATCACAACACCAAGGCCAAGATTGATAGCGACCTGGCAAGTTTGCGAGCCGGCGCGGCAACCGTGGAAGCAGACTACGAGAATGCCAAGCGCGATGCCGACCAGAACCGGGAACTGAAGAAGATTGGCGTAGTTTCTGACGCGGTTTTGAAAGCTTCATTGAGCAAGGAAAAGGAGCTGGAAACGCGGAAGACGATCGAGGAAGAACGGATTGCTGAAAGCAGCAAGGCAATTGAGACTCAGCTGGCAGTACAACAGGCAACCATTGACCAGAAGAAAGCGCTGGCGGCATTGAAACATCGCCAGAAAGATGCGCTGAAGGTTCGCGCGGGTATCCCCGGAGTTCTGCAGGAAGTGCCGGTACAAGTTGGACAGCGAGCGACACAGGGAACGATTCTGGCCAAAGTAGTGCAACCGGAACACCTACAGGCTGAGTTGAAGATTCCGGAAACTCAGGCCAAGGACATCATTATCGGCCAGAAGGCGGAGATTGATACCCACAACGGCGTGGTTGACGGCACGGTTTCACGTATTGATCCCGCAGTGCAGGCAGGCACGGTTACAGTGGACGTTAAGCTGGATGGCCCCCCGCCAAAAGGCGCTCGCCCGGACCTGAGCGTGGATGGAACCATTACGCAGGAGAAGCTGGAAAACGTGCTCTATGTAGGCAGGCCGGCCTTTGGACAGGAAAAGAGCACAGTTTCAATGTTCAAGCTTGATCCTGACGAGAAAACCGCGACCAGAGTAAAAGTGGATTTGGGACGCAGCTCTGTGAACACGATTGAAATTGTAGGCGGACTCAAGGAAGGTGATAAAGTCATCCTTTCTGATATGTCGCGCTATGACAATCAGGACCGAATCAAGCTGGATCGGTAAATCAACAAGCAAGAGCAACAAGCAAATTTTTTGGAGGAGAATACCAACGTGGCAAGCAGCGGACAAACTTTAATCAATCTTGAAAACGTAACCAAGATTTTCTATACCGATGAAGTTGAGACGCATGCGCTCTCCGGCATCCATCTGGATATCAAGAAAGGCGAGTACGTTGCCATTGCCGGCCCCTCAGGCTGCGGCAAGTCGACGCTGCTCTCCATTATTGGCCTGCTGGATTCTCCCACTGACGGCTCTTACATCCTGAACAGCCGTCCGGTGCAGGGCCTGGATTTCTCTGACCGCGCCCGCATTCGCAACCAGGAAATTGGATTTATCTTCCAAAGCTTCAACCTGATTGGCGATCTCACCGTGTATGAAAACGTTGAGCTGCCGCTGACGTATCGCTCCATGTCGTCTCCTGAACGCAAAAAGCGCGTGCAGGAAGCGCTGGAGAAAGTAGGCATGGCGCACCGGATGCGCCACTATCCGTCACAGCTCTCTGGCGGTCAACAGCAGCGTGTCGCTGTGGCCCGCGCACTGGGCGGATCGCCTTCCATCCTGCTGGCGGACGAGCCCACAGGAAACCTGGACTCACGCAATGGCGAAGCCGTGATGGAACTGTTGCAGAGCTTGCACCGGGAAGGCGCAACCATCTGCATGGTGACGCACGACGCGCGCTTTGCCAAGCACGCCGAGCGGAACATCCATCTTTTTGACGGCAAGGTGGTAGAAGAAACGGAAGCCGCGCAGCAAGCAGCGGAGATGGCGTAAGCCCGCCTTATTCTCTAAATTCACTCAATCGAATGCGCCAAGCGCACCAGAGGTGACGTTGTGTTTACCTTCATTCAGGACGTTCGCTATGGGTTGCGCACCCTTTCGAAATCGCCCGGCTTCACCGTTATCGCTATTGTGACTCTGGCTCTTGGCATTGGCGCTAATACAGCCATCTTCAGCATCGTGAATGCGGTGCTGCTCAAGCCATTGCCGGTGCCGGAACCGGACCATCTGCTCTATGTGACGTCCGCGTTCTCAAATCAAAGAGACGTTAGCCGCCCCTTTGCCATGTCTTATCCTGATTTCCTGGACATGCGCGCCGCGACAAAGTCATTGACTGGCCTTGCCGCTTACCACGGCGATAGCTTCACTCTTACGGGATTGGCGCAGCCTTTGCACATCAACGGCGTTAGCGTTTCCGGTGATTTCTTCAGTGTGATAGGGAAACAGCCTCTTCTGGGCCGCGGCTTCACGCGGGATGAAGAGAAACCGGGATCGCGTGTTGCCGTACTCAGCTATCATCTATGGGACTCCGCCTTCCACGGCGATGAGAGCATCGTAGGTCGCAATATCACACTAGACAAGCAGAGTTACACAGTTGTGGGAGTCATGCCCGCGGGATTCGTCTTACCCATGGAAGGCGATCCACCAGAACTGTGGCGCACAACTGCCGTGGATGGAGAAACATCGGACCCCAAAGATCAGCCGATTACGACGCAAAGGGGCGCTCATTTCCTGCAGGGAATCGCCAGATTGAAGCCGGGTGTCTCATTGGAAACTGCGCGTGAAGAGCTGAACCTGATTACGCGCAACCTGGCTGCGCAATATCCGGATACGAACAAAAAATTTCCTGCCGCCACGGTCATCCCGGAACTCGAGTATTTGGTGGGTAAGAACCGTACGCAATTGGTCATCCTGCTGGTTTCCGTGGCAGTGGTCTTGTTGATTGCGTGTCTAAATGTTGCCAACCTGCTGCTGGTGCGTGCCAGTGCGCGCGGCAAAGAGATTGCCCTGCGGGCCGCGTTAGGGGCAAGTCGTATCCGTGTGATACGGCAGATGCTCACTGAGAGCATGGTGCTGGGACTGGCAGGCGCGCTGCTGGCAATACCTCTTGCCTTGTGGGCGCTCAAGATGTTCATCAACCTGAACGCCGACATGCGCCGCATTCAGGGCGCTGAGCTTGATGGTACGGTGCTCGCCTTTACTGTCGCAATTACCGTTCTTACCAGCATCATTTTTGGTCTGGTGCCGGCGTTGCGTGCCTCCAGCCCTAACCTGAATGAGTTTATGAAGGAAGGCCGCAGCACCACAGCGAGTGCTTCTCATAACCGGCTGCGCGGAATGCTGGTGGTGGCTGAAACCACGCTGGGCCTTACTCTGCTGGTTGTGGCCGGACTTCTGCTGCGCAGCTTTCACCGCATTCTTTCTGTCGATCCTGGAATGAACCCGCACAATGTGCTTACGCTGAATTTTGATTTGCCGGAGAAATCCTATTCTGAGCAACAGCAGATTGATTTCTACACTCAGCTTCTCTCACGAATGCGAGCGCTTCCCGGCGTGGTTTCCGCGGCAGCCGTTACCCCGTTGCCATTGAGCGGAAGTAATTCCATTATCACTTTTGAAATTGAAGGCCATCCCGTACCAAAGGCAGAAGAACCATCCGCCGACATTAAGGTGGTAACTCCGGACTATTTCCATACATTTAACATTCCCATCAAGAGCGGTCGAGACTTTACCGACCACGATAATGACAAAGCTCCGGGTGTGGTCATAGTAAATGAAGCGTTTGCTTTGCGCTATTTTCCCAATGAGAATCCGATTGGCAAACACATTACGCCGGGCGCTTCCAATCACGGCAAACCGCAACCGCGAGAGATTGTCGGAATTGTCGGCAATGTTAAGAGCCAGCGGCTGGACGTGGAAGACCGAACCGAATACTACATTCCTGATACGCAGCTTAATTTCGGTTCCATGACCGTATGCCTGCGCACCAGCGTGGAGCCCCACAGCATTTTGTCTTCAGTGCGCAGCGTGCTGGCTTCCATGGACCGCGATTTGCCTATCTATGACATCAAGACAATGGACGAGTATCTGGCAGCCACGTTGACCACGCCGCGTTTTCAATCCACGCTGCTGCAGGCGTTTGGTGGACTCGCGCTGCTGCTGACCGCAGTAGGTCTGTATGGCGTTATTTCCTATACGGTCGCGCAGCGCACCAGGGAAATTGGCGTCCGTATGACGCTCGGCGCGTCCCGTTCACAGGTTGTGCAGATGGTGCTGAAGTCGGGCCTGCAACTTACTGGAATCGGAGTGGTAGCGGGAGTGGTCCTTTCATTCATTGCGGCGAAGTTTGCTACGTCGTTCAGCAGCCTTTTGTTCGGAATTAAACCTACTGACGTGGTAACGTTTTCCGCGGTTGTGGGGATTGTTGCAGTTGTTTCTCTGCTGGCGTGTTATATCCCCGCGTATCGGGCGTCAAAGGTGGACCCCATCATTGCGCTGCGGTACGAATAGACTTATTCCTAAAGAAAGACAATGAAAGGCCCGCGCAGGCGGACTTTTGCTAGATCAAAAAAGCTAATAAAGGGGAACAAGAATGTTGAATGGGTTGATCGCGCCGAATCCGGCGCGCTGACGTTTCCTGCGCTTCGGTCTGTCATCGACACTCAATGCCTGTTGCGTGCCGTTCATTCCTTGCGACGGAGGAACGTAGCGTGCATTTGCGGTCACCTGAGATTGCTCCAGACTAAATGGGGCCGCCAAGACCATTTCGACGCTGGTTCCTCGCGGTAGATTGATCTCATCACCACGTTTCAGCAGGACCGCGCCAAGTCCCAACGCGGCTCCCAGTCCAGCGCCGGGCAATAAACCTATTCCAAAAGCGCGACGCGAGCCGATGATCGCGCCGCCAACGGCGCTTGCAGCCGTGGGAGTGATTACTTTTTCTGTCTGGTCAACTGGCTCAAGCTGTCTATCTTCGCTGCGCGTGCGAATGTTGCGGGCACCCGGAATGCTCTGCAGTACACCGTTGATGGGCACTACAAGATTGTTCGGGAAGATTAAGCTGGTAAAGCGGAAGCGAAATTCTGACGTGCGTTTCAAATGTCCGGGGCGTTCATTGGATTCCACTACGCCCTGAACCAGCGTGTGTGCCGGGATGACTACACCGTTGCTTTGTACCACAGGAAAAAGGGTTTCAAGATAAAGGCCGGAGCCCGCTGTTCCAGATGTGGTATGCAGCGGGCTCTTCAGGACCATCATCACCCGGGTCCCGGCGGGTATGGCCACCGTGGAAGGAGCGGTTGTGGTTGCAACCTGCGGCGCCATAGTTTGAGCGGCTTGCGTTTGGTCCAGCGGTGTGTTTTGTGCGGGACCGGTTTGCGCCGGCGGCTCGTCAAGCCAGGGTAAGCCTTGGGCCGAAGCGAGTTTGGCCAGCATGACGGTGGCAAGGAGCAAAGAAGTCTTTTTCGTATCAAACTTGATCATGGTTGACCTCACTCTTTTCACTACGAATCCGACTCTATCTCCCGGTAGAATTGGCTCTCAAGCGGCAAGGCGCGGCAGAAGCGCGATGCCGCTGAATGTCGTACCGTACTAAGGTTAATTCCGAAAGGAAAAGTAGACGCAAACCATGAACACGGGCAATCTTGCTGATCGATTAGATTCGTGGAAAGAGATTGCTTCTTATCTGCGGCGGGACGTGCGCACCGTGCAGCGCTGGGAGAAGAAAGAAGGGCTGCCCGTTTATCGCCATCTGCATGACAAGCTTGGGTCAATCTACGCCTACCGCAACGAACTGACGGAATGGTTCACTACGCGCCAGCAATCCGGCTCGGCAGTTGCGAGCGGGAATCGGGATGAAGCGCCGGCAGATAAGATCAAGCTGGCGGTGCTGCCGTTTGGCAATCTGAGTGGCGCGAAAGAAGACGACTACTTCAGCGATGGGCTTACTGAAGAAATGATTACGCAGATCACGCGATTGCAGGCATCAGAGTTGGCTGTGATCGCGCGCACCACGGCGGAACACTACAACACCACCAGCAAATCTCTGGAGCAGATGAAGAAAGATCTCGGCGTGGGTTACGTTCTGGAAGGGAAGGTGAGACGCGGCGGCAATCGAGTTCGCATCACAGCACAACTGATCCAACTGAACG
The DNA here is from genome assembly GCA_049688735.1 of Candidatus Angelobacter sp. Lineage (GTDB taxonomy): Bacteria > Acidobacteriota > Terriglobia > Terriglobales > Acidobacteriaceae > Angelobacter. The sequence continues at coordinate 7,893 of JBAVLE010000404.1, forward strand.
ACCAGACACAGTTATGGGCGGAAACCTATGAGCGCGATTTGAGCGATGTCCTGAGCGTGCAGGCTGATATCGCTGAGGCAATTGCGCGCGAGATCAACCTGGCGCTGAATCTTTCGCAGAGCACGCGCCTCTCGGATCTGCAAAAAGGGCACGCACAGGTGCAGCCTGCCGCTTATGACGCGTACCTGAAAGCGCGTTTCAACCTGCACCAGATGACGCCTTCCGCGATCAGTAAAAGTACGGAAGATTTTGAGCGGGCCATTATGCTCGATGAAAAATATGCTCCAGCGCATGCCGGGCTGGCCAGCGCATATGCGTTGCTGGCGATAGCGCCGTTTGATTTTCTGCCGCCGCGCGAAGCCATGCCAAAGGCCGAGAAGGCCGCGCGCAAAGCGCTGGAACTGGACAACTCATTCGCTGAGGCGCACACCGCGCTGGCGCTGGTGAACCACCATTACCACTGGAAATGGGAAGAAGCTGCGGCTGGCTACGAGATGGCTATCGAGCTAAACCCAGACCACGCGGATACACATTTGTGGTACTCATGGCTGCTGCTGGCGCTGGGAAGACGCGACGGGGCGTTTGATGAAATTGAGCAGACGATGAGCATTGTGCAGGAAACTGATCCGCACCGGCTAGTGGCTGTCCATACGACGCGCGCGGCTGCTTATTATTTTGGCCGCGAATACCAGCGCGCAGTGGAAGAATGTGAGAAAGCCAAGCAGTTGGATCCGGAATACTTTATGCTGCACTTTATTGCAGGCCGCGCCTACATGCGATTGAACGAGCATGCCAAGGCCATTGCGCATTTGAAGCATGCAAGAACGGAAACCGGCGAAATGCCGCTGATGGATGCAGCGCTGGGCTTGGCCTATGCCGTGAGCGGAAAAAAAGCTGAGACCATGAAACTGGCTGAGGCGTTCAAGTCAGCAGCAAAAAAACGTTACATACCGCCGACTTACTTTGGAATGCTCTTTGCCGGTCTGGGCGATAAAGACAAAGCAATGATGTGGCTGGAAAAAGCTTATGACGACCGCGCCGATGGCCTGACGTGGCTCAATGTTGAACCGATGCTCGATGAAGTCCGGTCCGACCCAAGATTTCAAAATCTGATACGCAGGATTGGGTTGGTCAGCTAACAGGTTGAGCCGCAGGCGGAGCTGCGGCCCAAACGATATTAATGTGCCGGTTGCGGCGTGGCTTGCGCGGGCGGCGTAGGCTTCACCCCTGAGAAATCAACCTTCGGCGGGGTCCTGGAGCCTTCACTCGCAGCAAAGTATGCGTCATTGCGCTTGAATCCAGCCATGCCGGCCCAAAAGCTATTCGGGAAAAGACCGATGAAGGTGTTGTACTCCTGCAATGCGTCGTTGTACCGCTTGCGTTCGACGGCTATACGGTTCTCGGTTCCAGCCAGCTCATCCTGCAGTCGCAAAAAGTTTTCATTGGACTTCAGTTGAGGGTAGTTCTCCACGACCACCAGAAGACGGCCGAGGGCGCCATCGAGCTGCTGGTTGGCGGCGATTTTATCCGTGGGAGTATTGGCGGAGAGCAAACGTGAACGGGCTTTGGCAATGTCGCCAAAGACAGTCTGCTCCTGCAAGGCAAAGCCCTTCACCGTCTCAACCAGATTAGGAATCAGATCGGCACGGCGTTGCAGCACGATATCGACCTGGGACCATGCGGCCTTTACAGTCTCATTCTTGGTTACCATCTGATTTTTTGCACCAACATAACTGCTGAAGCCCACAATCAGCAGCAATACGATGATTCCTATTGCTATCCAACCCTTCATCTTCTCCTCCGTTAACCTTCGAGCCTAAACTGTTTTGCAATCAAAGCGCATCGACTGCCTGAACCACTGTGTTTATGCCATCCAGATATTGTGCGAACGCGGAAGCAGCCTCAATCTCATTTTCCTTTGCCGTTCGCTGGCGCACCTGCAACAACTTGAGAAAAATGCCAGGATCAAACCTGGTTCGCGCCGCCAGCCGCTGGATGTTTTCCGCCTTGTGGAGCGCAGGTTGTTCTCCCATGGCAATCAGTGTATGCCGGAAAAGCGTGCTGAAAGCGGAAACGGAGTCAAGCATCAACCGCCGAACCCGTTTGTCATCGCCCGCCGCGTGAAGATAGCTTTGCCGCAACGTCAGCAGTTTGGTGCGCAGTTCATGCTCCAGTTGAACGCGATGACGGTCCATGGGGACGTTTATGCCTGTAAAAATATCTTCGCCGTAGAGGGTACGGTGGCGCTGCCGAATATCGAGCATTTCAATAGCAAACACGTCCGTGGATTGCTCTAATTCAGCGCGCGAGAAAATCAGCGGCGCAGGAAACTGTTTTCTGGTCCACGCAACGATTGTTGGCGCCAGCGCGGCAAGCACCGGAGCGGAAAGCTCGCGCACCACGCAAAGCATGTTGATGTCAGAATAATCGGCATGGAATTCTCCGGATGCAGCCGATCCGAAAAGGGCCACGCATTCCAGATTCCCGCCAGCGGCCTGTTTAAGGCTATTTACAAAGTCCGTGATCTGTTTTTCTGCATGCATAAGTTATAGGCGTCTTTGCGGCTACCAGCTGCCGCTTGCGCCGCCTCCTCCAGAACTACCGCCGCCAAAACCACCAAAACCACCGCCGCTGCCAAATCCGCCGCCCCCGCCCCAACTACTGCGGCCACCACCTCTGCCTCCGCTGTTCATGAACATGCCGAGCAAGAACCAAAGCAAGCCTCCGCCGCCTGCCCTGGACAATACGGAGAGGACAATCAGGACAATAACTATTCCAAAAAGAATGGCTCCGGCGGACGGCCCATTCGCGGGACGCTCATCTGGCGGCGGACGCGGCGGTTCAGGGCCTTCAAGTGTTATGCCGGCATCGGCGGCGATCACGCCAGCGACGCGCTGTGTCATGAGCAGCACAGCAGGGCCGTATTGATTCTGCCTGAGCAAAGGAACGGCCGCACGACCAAAGCCACCTACTTTCCCATCAGGAAGGATGGGCTCAAGCCCATAGCCCACCTCAATTCGGCGCTGACGATCGTTGATCGCCAACAGGATTAAAACGCCGCGATTGCTGGATTTTGGCCCGATTCCCCAGGCTTTGTAGAGATTAGAAGCGTAACTTTCAATATCCGCGTCGTCTAACGAATGGATGGTGACGATAGCGATTTGGGCATGGGCTTTTTGATCAATCTGCTCACAGATGTTGCGAATCGACTCCGAGGACGAAGCATCAAGCACGCCGGCAAAATCATTTACGTATCCCGTGGGCTTGAGTTGTTTGATTGGCTCGGCCCATAGCGCGGTGGCGAGGCAGACCAGCGCCCAAACGCATCTTGTTGCCAGCCAAATTCTGTTAGGAGCCATTC
>JBAVLE010000405.1:0-5430 GCA_049688735.1 Candidatus Angelobacter sp.
GCATCAGCACGCCCAGCAATACTGAGCCTGCCCCGACAGCTTTCGCGCCCAGCAGGTTCCACGCCAGGCAGACCGCGATCATAGCGGCCGCGATTGCCACGCCCCGATGTCCCGCAACTCCTGCAGGCCAGAGCCGTCCCAGATACAGCACGAACAGCGTGGGATAGATGGCCATATCAAAGATGCTGGCCACCAGCGAGAGCCAAGCTTCCTGAAAGCCCCAAAAAGGCCCCATGGCGCGGCGAACCCAGACGTAAAAACCGCCTTCAGCAGGCAGTGCCGCGGCGAGCTCGCCCACCATCAGCCCCGTAGGCAGACTCCAGATCAAAGGAGTAATAAACAGAATGACGATGGCAAGTTTGTAGCCCGCGTCCTGGACCAATTCCTCCATGCCATACGGGCCGCCGGAAACCATGAAATATGTGGCCGCCGCCAGCGATAGAACAGTCAGCTTGCGACGGGAACCCTGAGTTTTTCGCATCGTTTGTGAAATGCAATATAGCACCGCTGCAAACTGCCAGGAGGGGTATTATTGTCGCCGCAGATTTCCGCAGAAAAGCGCAGATCAAACAACTGGGCCGCGAATGAACGCGAAAGCACGCGAATTGTTTATTCGTGCTTATTCGCGTGAATTCGCGGCTAATTTAAACAGCCAATCAGGTAAACTTTAATTTCACTGAGGGGCCACCATGACCGACCCACTACTTCGCTTTCGCGCAGAATTCCCTATCCTGGAACGCACCACCTACATGATCAGCAACTCGCTGGGCGCAATGCCTCGCGGCGTCTATGACTCGACCCGCGAATTTTGCGACATCTGGGCCACCCGCGGCCTCCGCGCCTGGGAAGAAAAATGGTGGATGATGGCGCAGGAAGTTGGCGACGCCATTGGCGTGCTCATGAACGCCGAGCCTGGTTCCGTGAGTCCGCACTTGAACGTCACAAGTTGCCAGGCGGTGGTGGCAAGCTGCTTTGACTTTAGCGGCAAGCGCAACAAGATCGTTTACAGTGACATGAATTTCCCTTCGATAATGTACTTCTGGGAGGGCCAGCGCAGCCGTGGCGCGCGCGTCAATATGGTCCGCACCGATGATGGTGTTCACGTGCCGACAGAGCGCCTGATTGACGCAATCGATGAAGAAACGCTTCTCGTGCCTATTTCGCACGTGGTTTTTCGCAGTTCGTATATCAAGGACGTAAAGGCCATCGTTGAAAAAGCGCATCGGGTGGGCGCGCACGTGGTGCTGGATTGTTTCCAATCGCTCGGCAATGTTCCAGTGGACGTGCAAGCGCTCAATGTAGATTTTGCCGTGGGCGGCGTGCTCAAGTGGCTGTGCGGCGGAGCAGGCACATCCTATCTATATGTGCGTCCTGATCTCGGCAAGAAGCTGAAGCCGGACTTCACGGGATGGTTCGCCCATGAGCATCCGTTTGAATTTGAGATTGGCGCCAGCAAATATGGTGAAGCGCCATTCCGCTTCATGCAGGGGACGACGAACGTCCCGGGATTTTATACCGCCATGCCGGGGCTGAAAATCATTCGCGAGGCTGGCGTGGCGCGGATTCGCGAGAAATCAAAAAAGATGACATTTCGGTTGATCGAGCTGGCCGACCAGCGCGGCTGGCGCGTGAATGCTCCGCGCGATCCCGAGCAGCGCGGCGGGACCGTGGCCATCGATATGCCAAATTCCAAGGAAGTTTGCCAGGAACTGCTGCGCCGGGACGTGCTGGTGGACTATCGCCCAAAGGCCGGAGTGCGATTTTCCCCGCATTTTTACAATACGATGGAAGAGATTGACCGGGCCATTGGCACGGTGGATGAGATCCTGAGCCAGATGCCAGTTGGGGTGACGGCGAAGCAAAAACGTTAATATTTTGGTTCCATTTGCACAATTTCTGTTGATAATTCGCCTTTAATTCGGTAATATTTCGCTTGTATGGCGATTACAAAGCGACAACGGCAGGTTTACGACTTCCTTCAGGAATTCATCCAGCGCAATGGCTACTCACCATCGTTTGAAGAAATAGGCGATGGGCTGGGCTTGAGTTCACTGGCAACCGTGCATAAGCACATCTCCAACCTGGAGAAAAAGGGCCTCCTTAAGCGCGACTATAACCGCAGCCGGTCCATTGACGTGCTGCCGGTGCGCGGGATGTTCAAGCGGACGCCACCCAGAGATCTTTCATTACCACTCATGGGTCGCATCGCCGCCGGACAGCCGATTGAGGCCGTGGAAACTCCAGAGACCATCTCACTGGGCGACATCACCCGATCCAAAGACGTCTTTGTGCTTCAGGTAAAAGGCGAAAGCATGAAGGATGAGCACATTGTGGACGGCGATTACGTTTTAGTGGAGAAAACGCAAAATGCCCCCGACGGCGAAATCGTGGTGGCGCTGGTGGAAGGCACAGACGCGACGCTGAAACGAATCTTTCGCGACGGCGCAAATATTCGCCTGCAGCCTTCCAATACCGCCATGAAGCCGATCATTGTCCCCGCAAAATCAGTGCAGTTGCAGGGAAGAGTGATTGGAGTGCTTAGGAAATATTGATTTCGGCAGCGTAAAAGTCTTTAGCAAAAAGCAGCCGCGAATTTCGCGAATGCGCACGAATCAGGAACCAAGATATGATTCGCGCACTTCGCGTTGATTCGCGGCAAAATTTCTTATCTGCGCTTATCTGCGAAAATCTGCGGCTGACTATATATAGGGCTATCTCTCCACAATCGCATCTGAAAAAGCCGATGCCATCTTGTCTCCCCAGCCTTCTCGCACATTCAAGGCAATTGCATAAGGCAGAAAGCGGTTCATCAACTCCGCGCGCTGCTCCGGAGTGTTGACCCGGTCCAATGGATCCTGCTCCACGCGCAACAGAAACTCGCGGAAGCCGGCAAGCTGCTGCAACATGACAATCCCTCGCTGCGTAGGAGCGCGCATGATGACGAAGAAAATGCTATTGAGTATCACAGAGAGCAAGAGCGCCAGCACGAAACCGTGTGATTGCGGCAAGGCAGCAACATAGATGATTGCGCCGGGAAGGCCGAAGAAAAGCACCGGAACGAGTACGCGCATCACCTTTTGTTTCATGGAAGGCCGCGTCGGTTTTGAAGTCCATACACCGCCAATCACCATTCCGGCAATTGACGTGAACATCAGCAGCCAGAAGGTAAGAAACATTGAAGACTGAGCGTCAAGCGTTGCGGCCGTATATAAGCCCCAGGCGAATGTAGCAACCACGCCAATGCCGGCATAACGGAAGTTCTGGCGGAAGTAGATTCCCTGAAGATTTTTCCGGAACGCGTCTTGAACCGCATCGATATGACCCTTGAGGACGGGCCCAGCCAGCGGATCGATGATCACCTGGTTTTCTGGCGATGGATCGAGCCCGACCGCCGCACCTAAAGCCGCGCCCGCCATCTTTTTACTCAAAGCGCCAGCGCTGCGCATGGTTGCAACTGCGGGTTGAAATGAAGAGCTATCGACCGTTCGTCCGCCTGATGTTTGCGGAGACAGTTTGTCAACCGTCGCCAGATTGGATTCAGCGTATGGCTGCACCGTGGAGGTCAAGTGAAACAGTGCTCTTACCAGCGCAGCTTCATCCGGCAGCAAGGTGGGCGATGAATTCAGCCATGTAACTACATATTTTCCGTTTTGCGGTTGGATTGCGATCACGCCTTGAGCGGCCAGGCCTGCCAGCACGGCTGCCAGTGTTGTACCGTCGCTGCCGCCGGTGAGTACGTATCGGGCCACGCCGGGAGAAATCCCCTTGGGCGGTTCGTAAAGTGGAGCAACAATGCCAATCTTCGGATCGCGTCCCACCGCAAGCCAGCAGATCACGTAAAAGGCAAGTAAGAGACCGGGAAAAGCAAGATGATGAAAGTCAGTGATCGCAAAGAGGCTCGGCATAGATATGAATTACAGACCACCCATTAATCAGCGGCAGTTTGGCGAGATTTTACTTTGTTTTTTGCGATCTTCATCCAGAAAAGATAGATGGAAACCAAAAGCCCGGTGCGGAACCGGGCTTGGAAGGGACTATTGAATTACATTAGCTAACGTGCTTGTTCAGAGCTTTCTCTATTACATCGCGGTTCACGTATCCCACAATCTGTTCCTGCACCTGGCCGCCTTTAAAGATCAGCAGGGTGGGAATACCACGCACGCCGTAACGTTGAGGCGTTGCCGGACTGCTGTCCACGTCCATCTTTCCAACCCTTATTTTGCCCTGGTATGCAGCAGCCACTTCATCCACCACGGGCGCCAGCATCTTGCAAGGGCCACACCAGGCTGCCCAAAAATCAATCATGACCGGCTGGTCGCTTTTAAGGACTTCCTGGTCAAAATTGCCATCAGTTATTTCAAGAATTCCCACGCTCTCCATGAATTGCCTACCTTGAACAGAAAATTTGTCGCCCGCCGACTACCATCCTAGCAAATGTATTAGATGAGGCTATTGCATTTAGGTTGCGAAAATGCGCTAAGTGGCTGTTAATAAAAGAGATATTATCCCGCTGGTTGACGTTACTAAAGTGATGTGGACGAAGGGACAGGGTGGCTCTAGACTCTCCCTCGGTGGTAAGGCAGTTCTGGGGGAGGGCTGCCGGGCGTCCTGCGATTCGTTGCGGGACGCTTCTTTTTTTGGCGAGAAAAGAGCGGCCAATGGGGCCGCTCTTGGATCGATTGGATTAGCTAACGCCGATCGTGGTCTCTGTCGTGATCACCGTCCTTATCGCGGTCTTTCCGCACCTGATGGCGGTCCTTGTCGTTGCGGTGACGATCTCTATCCCCATTGCGGGTACGAGCGTAATTGTTTGTCCGGCGGTCATCGCGGTCATGATCATTTGCGTAACGGCCGTTGGGTGCATAGCGCTGATTCTCGCGGAAGCGCGGGTCCTGGCGGAAACGCGCTTCATTCTGGCGTCTCCATTGCCAATATTCCTGCTGGCGCTCACGGTTCAGCCGGTTGTACTCAACGTAGTTGTACTGGCGCTCGGCGAGCCACTGGCGATAGTATGGATCATTCTGCCCGTAGTAGCCGCTATATCCCCCGTACGCGTATGGATCGTTTTGATAGCGGTGCTCGGCACATCCCGTCGCCAAAATTGTTCCCGCAGCCAGAGTGGAAATTAAGAGTCCTGAAAATAGGCGCATGAACCTGTTTCCTCCTTGTCCCGCTTGCATAGTGCATTTGATTAATTAGATGTAACCAGCAAAGGGCCTGGAAACTCCTGCTGAGAGAGGCTAAATAAAAATTAACACTGCAGAAGTAGGCAACCTCATCAGAGTTGCTGCCTCGGCTCACTACAATCTTTAAGGAGAGAACGACGCAGAAAACTGACACAGGCTGGCCCTTAAATTTCGCCGGGGCAAAGTGTTATCCTCAAAGGTTAGGGATTCTCGGGAGCTACCTCTGAAGCAGTTCCCTTATTAA
>JBAVLE010000406.1:0-27913 GCA_049688735.1 Candidatus Angelobacter sp.
TATGAGGTCCGCAAAGACTCAAAGCGCTATAAGACGCTGATTGAGCCTCGGCTGCAGAAATTGGCCACGATCAAGGACCTTTCAAAAAAACAGCTTGAAGCCGCCGTGATTGATGACTTGCAGCACCTCCAGGTGCAGGTCCACTTGAACATGCTGGTGGTCCCCATGATTACCGGTCCCGACCCAAAAGTGGACCCCAAGATTCCCGGCGCGACTTTTGTGCACAAAGACCGCAACAATCCTTTTAGCCACGGCGTGGCTTATGTCTTGTTCTTTAGCGGAACCAAAAACGGCCGCTGGGAAGAGGCGAATGACGTCTATCGCAACTTCTTTGTTCACAAGCCGGATACGCCGTTCATTGAAAACATTGAAGTCCGGATTTTTGGCTCGGAAGACCGTATCAAGGAGCTTCTGCGCAAGATCGACTGGCGGCAGGTCAGGGCTGGCCTGACCATGTAAGGCGTGGGGACTTAGAAGCCCCCTCGTGCAAATTTTTTTGGCTGGAATCGCCCCGCTATCCGCATCAAACGTCGATTTGTAAAGTATTATTAAGGCTCTGGGAAACAATTTAGAATGAACGTAGATCGCGGGCGGCAATGTTGAACTTTCTTCCAGGATTGATAGCGGCTGGTTTAGCCGTGTGCGGCATGGGCTTTTACCTGCTTTGCCTGTGGAGCGCCCGGACTTTTCTCCGCTCGCGTAGTCGGCAAGCAACTGCCGTCGCGCCGCCGGTAGCCGGGGCCCCCGAGCCAGGGCTCCCGGATTGCGCCGCTTTTGCGCAATCTGGGATGGTCGAACCGCGCCGCTTTTGCGCGGGACGGGGTGGGGTAAGCATTCTTAAGCCGCTGCGCGGCGTTGATCCGCAGATGTATGAGAGCTTCCGCAGCCACTGCATCCAGGATTACCCGGAATACGAAATCATCTTCGGCGTAAGTGAGCCGGACGATCCTGCTGTGGAAGCTGTCCAACGCCTGATTCGGGAATTTCCCGGCTGCAAAATTCGCCTCCTGGTCTGCCCTGAGGTGCTCGGCAACAATCGCAAGACCAGCAATCTGGTGCAGATGCTGGGCTCCGCGCAGTATGACCACATTCTTATTAATGACAGTGATATTTACGTTACGCCTGATTATCTGCGCCGCGTGATGGCTCCGTTTGCCCGCCCGCAGGTTGGCATGGTCACTTGTCCGTATCGCGGTATTGCCGCAGACACGCTGGGCTCCAAGCTGGAATCCATCGGCATCAGCACGGACTTTATTGCCGGCGTGCTTGTGGCCCGCCAGATTGAAGGCGGAATTCACTTTGCGCTCGGCTCCACGCTGGCCATGTCGCGCACCGCGCTTGATTCCATCGGCGGCCTGCGTCCGCTGGTTGATTACCTTGCCGACGATTTTGAGCTTGGCTATCGCATTGCCAAAGCCGGTTATGAAGTGGTGCTGGCGGATGTTGTGGTGGAAACTCATCTGCCCGCGTATAGCTTCCGCGGATTCTTTGAGCACCAGATGCGCTGGGCCCGCAGCACGCGCGATTCTCGCCGCCTCGGCTATGTTGGCCTGCTGCTCACCTTCGGCCTGCCCTGGGCGATTTTTGCCGTTCTGCTTGCGCCGTTTGCGTGGTGGTCCTGGACAACACTCGCCGCAGCCGCCGCTTTGCGTGCCGCAGTGGCGGTCAAGGTTGGCGTCGGGGTGGTGCATGATCGCGCCGTTTGGCGACATCTGTGGCTGGTGCCAATCAGAGACCTGGTAGCTTTTGCGGTCTGGTTTGCCAGTTTTGCCGATCACACCGTCCACTGGCGCGGCGAAGTTTTTATTCTTGAAAACGGCAAGATTCGTCCGGCGCATCCGCACGAGCCTGAGCATGTTAGCGCGGCCAAGTCTGATCGGGACAAGGTTTCGGCGCATTCGTAATTACTACCTTGCCGCCCCATTTGGCCAGCACGCATGCTTTGTCGCGGACCACATAATCAGGCAGGTGCTCTTTTTGCGGGCACTCTTCCGCTGGCTTCCGATTCGAACTAGCCTTGGCGTCGGTCAGAAGAAAGACAGGCTTGTCGCCGCGCCACAACTTTTCAAAAGACGCATCATCGTCAAAGATCTGCGGCGCGTCCGGGAATCTTGATCCATACCAGATGTTATTGCAGCGTCCGTTCAAAATGCGGAGCTGATGCCGCGTGTAATAGTTCACGCTGGAAGCCGCTTCATAGTCGCCGTTGTCTTCAATGATCGCGCCGGGTTTCCAATTTGCTTCGATGGCATCTGCAAGCGTCTTCGACGTAAGTACCGGAGAAAAAATCACCAGCCCCTGATGGGTCGCATACAGAAGCACCACAGTCATCGTCGTAAGCGCCATGTTGGCGGCAAACGCCCGGCTTCTCAGCCGCAACAGCAGATTCAAGATCGTGCCAAGGGCAAAAGCAATTCCGGTTGCCAGCAGCGGGACTTTGAAGGCTCCCATCGCTTGCGGTGTGAGATCAAGAAAATGCCCAAAAGAGAGCGCATAATCCTGCGGATTCTGTTTCAGCAGTTCTGCGATGTCATAATTCCGCGGCGGAGTTTTTGCCTGCCATACCAGCGTCACACAGGCAATACATACAGCCACGCCCACCACCACCAGCACGATTGAAGAAATCTTTCCGCTGCGCCGCTCAGGACTGTTGTTCTCAGAAACCGACTCCTGCGCCAGCCATCCGCCCAGCAGCAGCGCCACGCCGGGCAATCCCGGCAGCACGTAATATTCCTGCCGGCTGGAGAAGCTGAAGAAAAGCAGAATCACCAGCGGCCACAAAGCAAAAATCAATGTCGCGCGACGAGCAAGGGCTGCGCTGCGTTGCTGCTCGCTCAGCCCGGCGCGAAAAGCCGCCAGCTTTGCCGGAATCTGCTTTACCGCCTGGACAATGAATGCAGTCCACGGCATCAGCCACACCAGCATCAGTCCCCAGAAGAGCCAGAGCGGAACCGTGTCGTAGTCCGCAGGATAGCGCTTCTTCAGGAAGCGCAAAAAATGTTCGTTGACAAAGTAAAACCAGAAAAATCCGCGCGCTTCACCTTGCGCCGGATTGCGCAAGCCGGCCAGCAAATGCCACGGCGCGGCAATCGCCAGAAAAACCAGAAAGCTTGAGACCAGCCGTAGCCGGAACAGATGGCGAACATGTTTCGTGAGCAGCAGATAAATAAAAATTGTCCCAACAGGAAAGACCAGGCCGATCAGCCCTTTGGTCAGTACGTTGAGCGCCATCGTCGCCGCCAATCCCCAGCAGACTAAAAGTGACGGCTGCTCGCCGCGCTCACTTTGTTCTAACGACGTCAGAAAGAAATCAAAGCCCATGGCCAGCCACAGTGCTACCAGCATTTCCGGGATCATGAACCGCGTATAGATGAATGGCCCAAATCCTGTAGCCAGCGCCAGCGCGGCGTAAAGGCCGCCTTCATCGCCATAAAATCTGCGTCCCATGCGATACAACACGAGCAGCAGCGCCAGCATGCCCAGCGCGATTGGCAACCGCGCTGACCAGTCATGCACGCCAAAAATCTTGTAGCTCGCGGCCACGCACCAGTACATGAGCGGCGCTTTTTCCAGGTAGCGGAAGCCGTCATTAATCTTCAGCGTGACCCAGTCGTTGTGCTCCACCATCTCGCGCGCAGCTTCCGCATGGACGGTGTCGGCATCGTCCATCAGCGGCGGATTAAAAACAGTGCCGATATAGATCACCGCCCAGACCAGCACAATAAGTGACACGGATACTTTTTGTCGCGAGGCAGAAGAATGAGAGACCATTACGTCGCAAGCGGGCTCCGGCGGAATCTGGGTAGGCATGAACTCGCCATTATAAGGGTGGGACAGTAAGCGCGATAATTCCGGAAACCGAAGGAAGTGAAATCTTGTAACGATTGACACAGAGCACGCACTACAGCACCAACGGGAGATCTTTCCACAATCAATGCTCCCGGCTAATTTGCGGGATTGAATCGGAGGGGTACTGCATTGAGCAACCGCTTTACGCGTCGCCGTTTCATAGTCACTGCCGGGGCAGCCGCCTCGACTGTGCTGGGCTCTTCACTTTTTAACCTGGAATCAGTCTGGGCCGCGCCTTACATCCGCCGCAATCTTGGCGGCATGGCGGCCACTGATCCAGTTCTTGTTTCTTACCGTAAGGCCATCAAGGCCATGAAGCTGCTGCCGGACTCCAATCCACTGAGCTGGACTTATCAGGCAGCAATTCACGGCATTCCAGGGCCGGCTTTGCATCCTTCATGGAACACCTGCGAGCACGGCACTCCTTACTTCTGGTCGTGGCATCGCATGTATCTTTACTGGTTTGAGCGAATCATTCGCAAGATGTCCGGTGACAACTCCTGGGCGCTGCCTTACTGGGATTACATCTCTGCTTCGCAGCGGCATTTGCCCACGCCTTTCCAGGATTCCAGCAGCGAACTTTTTCATTCCGCTCGCGGTCCCGGCTGGAATACCGGAGCGGCTTCATACGCTGCATGGCAGGTTGACCCGACGTCCGGCAACAGCTTTACCGATTATTTCTCCGGCCAAAGTGGGATTGAAGGCAATCCGCATGACAACGTGCATATCTATATGAGCGGCGACATGGGCGACCCCAGCACCGCGGCCGTGGATCCAATTTTCTACGTCCACCATTCGAATATTGATCGGCTGTGGAACCTGTGGTTGGCCCAGGGCGGTGGCAGACATAATCCGCTCAGCACCAGCAGTTGGCGCAACAAGAGCTACACGTTCTTCGACGAAAACGGAAACCCCGTCGTGATGAAGACCTGTGACATTCTCCGCTGTGCTGAACAGCTCAACTATACTTACGAGAGCGAGCCCACACAGGTAAAGGAGTATTGCCTGATTCGCATCCCATTCCCAATTTATTACCTGATCTGGCAGGTATTGATCCCGTGGCCCGGCCCCCCGGTTGAGCTGAACCAGCAGGAAGTCTCGGTTCCCATCAACATCAAGGAATTTCGCCAGCGGCTGGCCCCTCTGGCGGGAAGCAAAACGGAAACCCTCGTGCTCGAACTCAACAATGTTGAAGCGGAGCGTTCGCCCGGCACGGTCTGGGAAGTCTATCTTGGCTTGCCGCCCAACACGGCGCCCAATCCTGAAAGCCCATATTTTGTCGGGACTGTTGCATTGTTTGCCGCCGGAATCCGTGCTCACTCCCACGGCGACTTCAAGCCCGCGCACTTTACCTTCAAGATCAACCGCCAGATTATGGCGGCGCTGCGCGGCAACCAGGACCAACTGCGCGTCATGTTTGTCCCCAGCGGTCCCCTGATGGATGGCAAGCCTACGCGCCCCAAGGTGCAATCCCCAGTGCGCATCGGCGCAATCAACGTCTCCATTGGACACAATGAGGAACGCAAAAGCGATGCTCCCATTGTGCCGGAACGGGAGCCCAATAAGCCTAGATAGAAGGTAAAGAGTAAGCCGCGAATTTATGCAAAGAGCGCGAATCATTCTGACCGTTCAAGTTATTCGTGTTCATTCGCGCAATTCGCGGCTGCTTTTGATCTGCATCCCTAACTTTTCTCTTTAAGCCCCCTCGGATTCCAGCCTTTCCCCCGCGACCTCCGAATTTCTCTGTGTCCTCTGTGTTGAGTTTTTGACTTTGACTTTTTCTTTGAGTTCCCCGTGTCTCAGTGCCTCCGTTGTGGACTTTGGTTGCGACGTTATCAGAGCAAATCTCCGGCTATGCCTTTTATGGCTGCGCATTCTCCATGTCATAATCTTCATGCATGACTCCACCGGCCCCAGACTGGACGTCCGCCGAATCCCGCTCACAGGCTGACGCTCTCGCCGTCGAACTACGCTCCGCCATCACCGGTGAAGTCCGTTTTGACGATGGCACACGCGCTCTGTACGCCGTCGACGGATCGAATTATCGTCAGGTGCCCATCGGCGTCGTGATTCCAAAAACAATTGAAGAGGTCATTCAGACCGTTGCCATAGCAAAGAAGCACAACGCGCCCTTGCTCCCGCGCGGCGGCGGCACCAGCCTCTCTGGGCAGTCCTGCAACGTGGCAGTGATCGTAGATTTCTCCAAGTACTTGAACCAGATTATCGAGATCAATCCCCAGGAAAAATATGCCTGGGTGCAGCCCGGTTGCGTGCTGGATAGACTTCGCAACCGCGCCAATGAATTCAACCTCACCTTTGGTCCTGATCCTTCCACACATGAATACTGCAACCTCGGCGGAATGATCGGCAACAATTCCTGCGGCGTCCACTCGGTCATGGCTGGCCGCACCGTCGATAACGTTCTGGAACTCGACATTCTCACCTATGACGGCGAACGCATGCGCGTCGGTCCCACCTCAGACGCGGAGTTTGAGCAGATCGTGCGCGCGGGTGGCCGTCGGGCAGAAATTTATTCGCGCCTTCGCGCCTTGCGGGATCAATATGCTGATCTCATTCGCAGCCGCTATCCCAATATCCCGCGCCGCGTCTCCGGCTACAGCCTCGATGAGCTTCTTCCCCATCGTGGCTTCAACGTCGCTAAGTCTCTTGTGGGCGCGGAAGGCACCTGCGTGATCACTCTCGCCGCCAAAGTCCGTCTGGTGGATTGGCCGAAGAAGCGCACGACTGTCGTTCTTGGCTATAAAGACGTTTATGCCGCCGCAGACAACGTCCCGGAAGTCTGCAAATCCAGGCCGATTGGCCTTGAGGGCATGGATGACGTTCTGATTTCGAACATGAAGAAGAAGAGCCTTCATCCTAAAAGCATTGCCATGCTGCCGGAAGGGAAGGGCTGGCTGCTGTGCGAATTCGGCGGCGAGACCAAAGAAGAGTCAAACTCCAAGGCGCGCGCGCTGATGGACCGGCTCAGCCACCAACCCGATCCGCCCAACATGAAACTCTTCATCGACGAGCAGGAAACGCTTCTGGTCTGGAAGGCCCGCGAATCTGGTCTGGGTGCAACGTCCCAGGTGCCCGGCGAGCCGGAAGCGTGGGAAGGCTGGGAAGACGCCGCTGTCGCGCCGGAAAAGCTGGGCGGGTATCTGCGCGCTCTGCATCGTCTGCTGGCAAAATATGGCTACCATTGCGCCCTTTATGGCCACTTTGGCGATGCCTGCGTTCACATGCGCATAGACTTTGACATGGTCAGCGAAAAAGGCATCAAAAATTTCCGCGCCTTCGTGGAAGAAGCCGCCGACATGGTCGTAGCCATGGGCGGTTCGCTTTCCGGCGAGCATGGCGATGGCCAGGCCCGCGGCGAGCTTCTGGTCAGAATGTTTGGCCCGGAACTGATGGAAGCCTTCCGCGAGTTCAAGCGCATCTGGGACCCCGGCTGGAAGATGAACCCGGGCAAAAAGATTGACGCCAATCCGCTCGACGAAAATCTGCGTCTTGGCGCCGCCTATCGCCCTGCCACTGTTAAAACATATTTTTCCTACCCTGAAGATCACGGCCACTTTCCTGAGACCACGTTACGCTGCGTCGGCGTAAGCAAGTGCCGCAAAGATGACACTGGCACCATGTGTCCCAGCTACATGGCCACCCGGGAAGAGAAGCACTCAACTCGAGGTCGCGCGCGCCTGCTGTTTGAAATGCTGCGCGGTGAAACCCTTAAAGACGGCTGGAAGAATGAGTACCTGAAAGACGCGCTCGATCTCTGCCTTGCCTGCAAGGCCTGCAAGAGCGAATGCCCCATCAACGTGGACATGGCAACTTACAAGGCCGAATTCCTGGCCCACTACTATGAAGACCGTTCGCGCCCTCGCGCCGCGTACTCCATGGGATTGATTCAGCGCTGGGCTGGCATGGCTCGAATTGCTCCATGGCTGGTGAATTTTCTTGGCCATGCGCCCGGAACTTCGCAGTTGACGAAGTGGCTTGGCGGCATATCGCAGAAACGCAACATGCCCGCGTTTGCAGCTGAGACGTTTACCGCCTGGTTTCGCAAGCGTCCCGTACGCAACGCTGACCGTCCGCAGGTGATTCTCTGGCCTGATACCTTCAGCAATAACTTTCATCCTGAGATTGCGAAAGCCGCTGTGGAAGTCCTGGAGCACGCGGGCAATCAGGTAAAAATCCCGCAGCAGTCAATCTGCTGTGGCCGTCCTCTCTACGACTTCGGCATGCTCGATCAGGCCAAAGCCACACTGGAACAAACGCTGACAGCTTTGCGCGGCGACATTGAAGCGGGAACACCAATCATCGGAATCGAACCGAGCTGCGTCTCCGTCTTCCGCGACGAGATGACAAATCTTTTGGGCAACAATCTTGAAGCTCAAAAACTCAAGAACCAGACTTTCTTGCTTAGTGAATTTCTCATCCATCAAGCCGACTATCGTCCGCCTCAGCTCAGGCGCAAAGCCATTGTCCATGCGCATTGCCACCACAAATCGGTTCTAAAATTTGATTCTGAATCAGAATTGCTCAAGCGCACCGGACTAGATTTCCATGTACTCGATTCCGGTTGTTGCGGCATGGCCGGCTCTTTTGGCTTTGAAGCCGAGAAATACGATGTCTCCGTCAAAATCGGCGAGCGCGTCTTGCTGCCCGCCGTGCGCGCTGCCACCGCTGACACGATTATCATCACTGATGGCTTCAGCTGCTACCAGCAAATTGAAGGCCTCACGGGACGCAAAGCCCTGCACATCGCTGAAGTTTTGCAGATGGCTATTCGCGAGGGTGCTGCTGGACAGCAGGCGGAAAAAGACTCGCCGCAGATTTACGCAGATGTTCGCAGATAAAGACCATAGATATAATAAATTCCGCCGCGAGCCAAACAGATGAAATGAGCCGCCACTTGCTTTGCATCAAAAGCAAATCTCACCGCGGACGAACACGGATCACACGGATTTACAAACGCAAAATGCTCCTATTGAACTTTCTTGATCCGTGTAAATCACTGTGATCAGTGTTATCTGTGGTGAGGTTTGGGTTTTTAAGCCGGCTTCTCCACCTGGTTGTAACGGCGCGCCGCCCGCTTGCCCAGCGCCGTAAGAGGAGATCGCGTTACCGCCGACTGGCTTTCGCGTCCGGCTTTTTTCTCGGTGCTCCCGGCAGCATCCGGTAAGAGCCGGTTCACATGCGCTAACACTCCTTGCGTCAGGCCCGGCGCAACGCTGTGAAGGCCGGCCAGCATCTTCGCCTGCCAGCTAACCACCACCTCGGCGCGATTCGCACACGTCGCGTTCACTATTTTTTCCGCCGCGCGCCTTGCAGAAATCGATGCCAACGGATTCGTGCCGCTCACCGCGAACCAGCCAAACTCTGCTTCATGGTTGCCTTTGAATTGCGCATTCAAGTGCGATCCCGTCCGCATGAGCCCAGGGATAACAGTCAGCACATGAATGCCGAAGCGTTTCAATTCTGCGTGCAGGCCTTCAGAAAAGCCGGTCACGGCGAACTTGGCGCACCCGTAAGGAATCAGGTGAGGAACACTGACTTTGCCGCCAATAGAAGAAATATTCACGATTCTGCCTGTTCCACGCGCAAGCATGTGCGGCAGCACCGCCAGCGTGGGATGCACCGTTCCCCAGAACATCACGTCCATGGCTTCCTGAAAATCTTTTAGCTCCTGTGAAAGGATCGGCCCCACGGAAATCACGCCGGCATTGTTGACCAACACATCAATGCCACCCATATGGCGGGTCACGGAGTTGATCAAATTATCCACTTCTTCTGGCTTGCTCACGTCGCAAGGGACGGCGCAAACCACAGCCCCAAGGTCTTCCAGTTGCTGCCGCGCGCGTGCCAGTTCCTGCTCATCGCGCGCGCAAATTGCGACCTTGGCTCCAAATTGCGCAAACTCTTCCGCCAGAGCTAGTCCCAGACCGCGCGATCCGCCTGTAATCAGCACAGTTTTCCCACGCAACTCACGCAGGCGATGCTCGCGGAACTTCTTGAGCCCTTGCCGCGCTGCCAAAACTGCTCCTAAACCCGCAGCCGCACCCGCCATGAGCGTACCTGCGGCCGCGCCGCCGATGATAACCTTTGTCCGATTTTTCATTGCTTTGTCCTATCCGGCTTTTCAGCTTGCAATTTGGAATTCTTTTTCCGGAGCTAAAGCGGGAACGCTGATCCTGAGTTTTTCTCCCAGAGCAAGAAAGCGTTCCTGCCACTGGCGCGATGCAGGATCGTCTCTGCGTGCCATCTCGGGAAAGAGCTTATCCAGAATGGAGTAATAAATGTTCTGCGCATGCCAGCAATCCACGGAAAACGGCATCATGGGAAAAAGGCTGGTCAGCACGTTGGCACGTTCCAGTGTTTCACTGTCGCGTGGGTTCTGCTGTAAGCGCCGCAATATCCGGGTCAGGCTATTGCCGGCTGCGTACCGGACTCCGGCTTCATCCACCTGCACGCCTTCGCGCTTCACCATTTCCATCAGCATGGCAATCCTGACAAAATCCACTGGATCGCTCTCAAAAGTGTTTTTAAGGTCGCTGTTCAAGACAAATTCGGCGGTAAAGCGCAGCACGTCGGGGACCGGCTGGCCCATCTCCTTCAAGAAGCGGAGCAGCGGTCCATGCTTTTCGTAGATCTTGTGATAACTGGCTTTGGCATCTCCCAGCGTTCGGGAAAGGATAATGTCCACAATCCTTTTTTGCTCGTCTTTGAACAGGGCCTGGAATGAATACGGCATGCCCTCAAAGTGTTCATCCAGCAGACGCAGCAGTTCGCCAAAGTCGCCGCTGGAAAAAGCGGCCATGCTTTCGGCCACCAGCATGTCGTAGTCTTCTTTATTCTCTAACTCGCGGACACCTGCGTGGAGCACCTGGTCACCAAGGTACACAGCGGCAAATTTTAAATCGCGCGATTCGCGGGTGATGCGCGACGTTACCCGGGAAATGCCCAGTGCCAGCCTGGCTGTGCCGGCTTCAACCTGCCGATAGTCGAGGCTCTTGATTGAATAGCAGTACTGCGGGACGATGTGATCGCCATTAAACAGGGAGCTGATGGCAAAATGCGCCCCCACCTTGCAAAGATCCACAAATGCCGGGGCAACAAAACGATTGTAGATGGATGCGCCATCGCCCAACTCAGGCAAATTGCTCTTGGCCAGCGCAAGCCGCTGCAGGAATTCCGGCTCGGCATCCACATTGCCGGTCTCTCGCGCCAGTTGGATCACGCGGCCCGCGTATTGCAACACCTGCATGGTTTCAATGCCGCTCAGCTCGTCAAAAAACCAGCCGCAACTGGTGTACATCAGCAGGGCGTGCCGTTCCATTTCAAGCAGCTTAAGAGCTTCCACGGTTTCTCCAGGCTTCAGTTGATGGCTGGAGTATTTTTCAAAAAACAGCCACAGTGCGTCCGGTGAGCGGTCCAGCACTACATCTATATAGTCATTGCGGGCTTCCCAGGGATTGTGAAGCAGCTCACCTGCTTTGCGCTCAAACACGTCGGCAACCTGGTCCCGCAGATAATCCAGGGCCTCGCGCAAAGGCCCACGCCATTGCTGGTTCCATCCTTCGTGTCCGGCATTGCAGCCGCAATCGCTGCGCCAGCGTTCCACGCCATGGGCGCAGCTCCATGAGGTGTTTTCAATGATCTGGACTTCGTGTGTAGGCGGATACATTTTCAGGAACTCGCCATAATTCGTCAGACGCATGGAAGGATCGGCTTCGATTCGGTCCAACGCATACGCCAATGCCATATCTCCATGGCGATGGTGATGGCCATACGTCTCCCCGTCCGTGGCAATGTGCATGAGCTGCGGCCAGTCGCGACGGTCAGAGAAGCCGCTCTTCAGCCGGTTGGCAAATTGCTCCCCGCTATCCAAAAGATGTTCAAAAGCCACTGCCCGGGAAATTGGCCCGTCATAAAAGAAGAGGTTGATTCTTTTTCCTGAAGGCAGCTTGGCCAGGTACGCGCGTGTGGGATCAATCCGCGCGCCGCTCACGTCTTTCCAACTTCGTCCCCCAATCTTGCGCACCCTTCCTGCCTGATGCGGAGCCAGAATGGTGAATCGAATCCCCTGTTCAGCCAGAGTCTCCAGCGTTTCCACATCGGCTGCGGTTTCCGCCAGCCACATGCCTTCCGGCGGCCTTCCAAACCGGCGCTCAAAATCGCGAATACCCCAGATTACCTGGGTTGTCTTGTCGCGTGCGTTCGCCAGCGGCAAGATCATGTGGTTGTAGACTTGCGCCAGCGCCGAACCATGGCCTGAAAATCTTTCCTGGCTGTCGCGGTCCGATTCAAGGATGGATTCATATGTCTCGGGAGAATTGTCTTGCAGCCATGAGAGCAGAGTAGGGCCAAAATTGTAGCTGATGCGGGAGTAGTTATTTACAATCTGCCGGATGTACCCGGCTTCATCAAGAATCCGGGAAGCGCCGTTGGGCGCGTAGCACTCCGCGGTGATCCGCTCGTTCCAGTCATGATAAGGATACGCGGAATCCTGGCGTTCCACAGCTTCCAGCCAGGGATTTTCTCGTGGCGGCTGGTAAAAGTGCGCGTGAATACAGATACAGCGTTCCATCAGCAAGGCCGGCCATGCCTCAACATGAAATGTACATACTCGGAAACTTTGATGTTAAACATCTTCCGGGTGGTGCCTAGCTGCTGGTAAATAGAGCTGAGCAAATCATTCGTACCACCTTGGGACAGCTGTCTTGATGGCTTGCCCACAAAAGCCATGTCTCTGCTCAACGTGAGTACCTGCATGCCTAAACCGGCAGCAGCTCTCTCTCTAGCCCTGTGGCCTCAAGCATGCATAGGTAGAAGCAGATCTGTTCCATATCCAGTTCCCCTTATGGCCAGAACATCCCAAGGAATTGAGGTATAGGAAATGTCTGCTTTCATTCTTATCTACGAAAGTCTTGTTTTGGATTAGTTGTAATAACAATTTTGGCCTTCAGCATGCCAAAGGCGCAAGCCCAAGTCTGGGTAGGCTCAACCGGGACAGTAGATCCCAACAGCACAAATCTGGTGAAGTACATTGATGGGCGAGTTGAGCTGCGCAATGATGCGCCGGTCGGCTCGGTGGCGTTCATCCGCTATAACGTGTTACCGGTGCGGGACCTGGCCCAGGACCTGACAGATATTGAATACCGGGTTTTTGCCGCTCGTTTTCTCGATGATGGCGCAGGACATGTTTTCCTCTCGCTGAAACAAGTGAATCTTAGCACCGGAGTGATTACTACCTTGATGACCTTTGACAGCAATGCGTCTTCCCCCAGCACCTCTTATCAGGAAGGGAACACGCCGGGAAACCCAACGTTCAACTTTACCTGGGCCGATTCTGAAGCTTTCAACCCCACTGACAGTGTTTATTACGTGGAGGCGCAACTCAGCCGCAGTGCTGCCGGAGGGCAGGCCGGACTGGCGGGATTTTCCATCAAGACGAATCGTTCCGTAGCTGTTCGACGACATTCACCGAGAGAATGTTGTCAGGAATCCAAGCGGCTCCTTAATCCAAGGGGGCCGTTTTTTAGAACGCTGATTCGGTGGAGCACTACTTTCGTCCATATCTCGTAACAAGATACAAAAGTTCCGCAGAAGTTCTCAGGGGGATTCACTCGTTTTTTTTGAACGCATAAAAATATTTTTGCATTTGTTTGATAGAGGGTAGCTGAAAGACGCAACTCTTGTTTATAATCATCCGTTTTCATCAGTGATCCTGATCGCGGATGATTCCTGGGGGCTGCCGCATCGCGTCAAGCCGGGAACGCGACGGTGTCACAGGCAAAACTTTTATTCAATGGCACAGATCTTTCACCGCAGTGCAAATACTCTGGCTCGCGCCAGCATCCTGGGAGTGGTGCTTCTGCTCTCAACTGTAGGCGCGGCGCTGTTAAAGTTGCAGCGTTCCCCTTACGTCACCACGCAGCATATTGCGCCGGAACAGCCGATTCCTTTCAGCCATCAACATCACGCTGCCGGCCTCGGCCTCGATTGCCGGTATTGCCATACGTCGGTGGAGGAGTCGAGCTTTGCCGGAATCCCTCCCACCAAGACTTGTATGAACTGTCACTCGCAGATATGGACAAATGCGCCCATGCTCGCTCCGGTCCGCTTCAGCTTCTCCAGCGGCCAGTCCTTACAATGGACGCGCGTGCACGATCTCCCCGATTTTGTTTACTTCAATCACAGTATCCACATCAACAAGGGCGTGGGCTGTTACAGCTGCCACGGCCAGGTGGATGCGATGCCGCTCATGTACCAGGAAAACACTTTGCAGATGGAATGGTGCCTAAACTGCCATCGCGAGCCGGAAAAATTCCTGCGTCCTAGGGAGCAGGTTTTCAACATGCATTATGAGCAGCCTAGCAGTGAACACGCGGTGGAACTCGACGGAAAATCCTATACCAGCCAGTTTGAGCTGGGTAAAGCATTGCGGCAAAAATATCACCTGCGGACGACGCAGGACATAACCAGTTGCTCCACCTGCCACCGATAGGTGGAAACAAATGGAAACGAATGTCTAATAACAGCGATACAAAACCTAATCTGATTTCTGCCAGCGAGATCAAACCGGCCAGCCTGGAGCTGGAAGCGGTGCGCAAGAAGCTGGCGGATGCCAAAGGGCCAAAGTACTGGCGTACTTTGGAGGAGCTTGCTGACCAGAAAGCCTTCGGCGAATTGCTGGAGCGGGAGTTTCCTCGCCAGGCATCAGAGTGGGTCGATCCCGTTTCCCGCCGCAGCTTCCTTAAGCTGGCTGGAGCATCCATGGCCCTGGCTGGACTGGCCGGCTGCACGCGCCAGCCGCTGGAGCAGATCCTCCCCTATGTTCGCCAGCCGGAGGAACTGATTCCCGGTAAGCCGATTTTCTATGCTACAGCCATGCCGTTCCATGGTCATGCTTTGCCGTTGCTGGTAGAGACGCACGAATTCCGTCCAACCAAAGTTGAAGGCAATCCGCGGCACCAGGCCAGCATGGGCGCTACTGACCTGTTTGCCCAGGCATCAATCCTGGATCTTTATGACCCTGACCGTTCTACCACGCTGACCAACATGGGAGAGTTGCGCTCATGGGGTGACTTTGCCCTGGCTGTGAACAGCAAGATCAATGATAAAGACGGCCTTAAAGCAAAGCAGGGAGCTGGGCTGCGCTTCCTTACCGGCGCTATGACTTCGCCGACGTTTGGCTGGCAGATGAAGGCTGTCCAACAGGCTTTTCCGCAGTCGAAGTGGCATCGCTGGGACCCGGTCAATCGTGACAATATGCGGGCCGGTTCCAAGCTGGCCTTTGGCGGATATTACGATCCTATTTACAAGTTTGAAAACGCCGCAATAGTCGTCTCTCTCGATGCAGACTTCCTCTCCGGCGAGTGGTTCCCAGGGTTTGTGCGGTATTCGCGCGACTTCATGCGTGGGCGCAAATTGCTAAATGGCGACCAGATGAATCGCCTTTATGTGGCGGAGAGCGCGCCATCCACTACGGGCGCCAAGGCCGATCATCGGCTGGTGTTGCGTCCATCAGAGGTAGAAAAGATCGCGCGTGCCCTCGCAGCAAAAGTAGGTGCAGGCGGAGCGGCGGCAGGGAATCTCTCTGCTGACCAGCAAAAATTTGTTGATATTGTGGCCGCCGAACTGACAGAAAATAAAGGCAAATGCCTGGTTGTTCCCGGGGAGTTCCAGTCGCCTGCTGTCCATGTGCTGGCGCAAGCCATGAATGGCTCGCTGGGCAACGTTGGCCAGACCGTTATATACATTGATCCGATCGAAGTGGATGCCGTAGAGCACGGGCAGTCGATCAAGGAACTTATTGCCGACATGAATTCCGGCAGTGTCGATACGCTCGTGATCATCGGCGGCAATCCCGTGTATAACGCACCGGTGGATTTGGACTTTGTCAGTGCGGTGGACAAAGTAAAGCTGCGCATACAGTTCTCAAACTACAAAAATGAGACGACGGACCACATGCACTGGCATGTGCCGGAAGCGCACTACCTTGAAGCCTGGAGCGACGCGCGCTCCTACGACGGCACGGAAAGCATTATCCAGCCCATGATCCTGCCGCTTTATGACGGCAGAAACTGCCATGAAGTGCTGGCAATGTTTACAGACCAGACAGGCACGTCGTCGCACGATCTGGTGCAGACATACTGGAAATCGCAGCATCCCACGGCTGATTTTGAAGCTTTCTGGCGGACTTCAGTCCATGACGGCTTTGTCGCCAATACAAGTTCTGCGCCGAAACAACTCAGCGCCAAGGCTGGATCTTTGCCGGCTCCAGCCGCTGCCAGCAGCGAGATTGAAGTCTCATTCCGTCCTGATCCCACTATTTATGACGGCAGCTTTATCAACAATGCCTGGTTGCAGGAAACGCCCAAGCCGCTCAGTCGTACCACTTGGGACAACGTAGCCATGATTAGCCCCAAAATGGCGACCGACTGGAAGCTCAATCAGTTGAGCGACGATAACGATCACCAGTCGGACGCGCAGCGGATTATAGAGATTGTTTTTCCCGATGGACGCAAAGTAGAAGCTCCGTACTGGCCGCAGCCCGGCCATCCTGACAATGCAGTCACCCTCTTCCTGGGTTATGGACAATCAAGGACCGGGCGCGTCGGGACCGGCACGGGTTACAACGCTTACAAAGTCCGTCCCAGCGGAACGCAATACATCGCCGGCGGGGTGAAGATCAACGTCACAAACCGCTATTGGGACATCGCGGTCACGCAGGGCCATTTCAGTATGGAGGATCGCGAGCCGGTCAAGGTGGTGGACCTGGAAGAGTTCGTCAAGAACAAGAACTTCGCCCATGAGAATCCTGAAGAAGAGCCACATGACAAGCCTGACTATCCTGAATCGCTGTATCCTGACTTCCGGTATTCCCAGGACAATCGGTATTACCACGAATACGCCTGGGGCATGTCGATTGACCTCAATTCCTGTGTCGGTTGCCAGGCCTGTGCAGTGGCCTGCCAGGCAGAAAACAATATCTCTGTCGTCGGCAAGGAACAGGTGCAGCGTGGCCGTGAGATGCAGTGGATCCGCATAGATGCCTACTACGAAGGGGATCCGGCCAATCCCAGCGTCTACTTCCAGCCTGTTCCGTGCATGCAGTGTGAAGACGCGCCTTGCGAGCCGGTTTGTCCGGTAGGCGCAACCACGCACTCTACTGAAGGCTTGAACGATATGGTTTATAACCGCTGCGTGGGCACGCGGTATTGTTCCAACAACTGTCCCTATAAAGTCAGGCGATTCAACTTCTTCCTGTTTGCGGATTACGATACTCCGAGTTTAAAACTTGGTCGCAACCCTGACGTTACGGTCCGCAGCCGCGGCGTGATGGAAAAATGCACCTACTGCGTGCAGCGCATCACTGCAGCCCGCATCGCTTCAGAAAAAGAAGACCGGCAAATCAAGGATGGAGAGATCAAGACAGCCTGCCAGCAGGTCTGTCCTACTGAGGCGATCACGTTCGGCAACATCAACGACCGCAACAGCCAGGTGGCCCGCCTGAAGTGGGAGAACGGCGACCGGTATGGCAAGAGAAACCCGCGAGACTACCAGCTTCTGGCGGAATTGAATACGCGCCCGCGCACCACATATGTGGCGGCGGTGCGAAACCCCAATCCTAAACTAACGTCTGGCACGGAGAAGGCATAACAGATGGCAGCACCAGACATTCTGCCGCCTAAAGGTGTAAGGCCGCCCATCATCGGGCCCGGCCAGACCCTCGGCACCATAACGGACCGCATCGCTGGGATTGTGCTCGCCAGGCACACGCCCATCTTTTGGATTCTCATCGTGGCTCTTTCGCTGGCGCTTTTTGGCATGCTGCAAACCGCTATTGGCTACCTGCTGGTCAAAGGCGTGGGAATCTGGGGTATCACCATCCCCATCGGATGGGGCTTCGCCATCGTTAACTTCGTGTGGTGGATCGGTATTGGCCACGCGGGCACGCTGATCTCTGCCATTCTCCTGTTGTTTAAGCAGACCTGGCGTACCTCGATCAACCGCTTTGCTGAAGCAATGACGATTTTTGCCGTCATGCAGGCGGGCTTGTTCCCGCTGATTCACACCGGGCGTCCCTGGCTGGCAGCCTATTGGCTGTTTCCTATTCCGCTCACCATGGGCGTCTGGCCGCAGTTCCGCAGTCCGCTCATCTGGGACGTGTTCGCCGTGTCAACCTATTTCACAGCGTCATTCCTGTTCTGGGGTATTGGACTCATTCCTGATTTTGCTACGTTGCGCGATTCAGCCAAGACTCTGGTTGTCCGGCGCATCTACGGCATGTTGGCGATGGGCTGGCGCGGGTCGGCCAAGCACTGGAACCGCTACGAAACCGCCTACATGCTTCTGGCTGGTCTCTGTACCCCGCTGGTGCTCTCGGTGCATAGCGTGGTGTCTCTGGACTTCGCGGTTTCGGTTGTGCCTGGCTGGCACACCACTTTCTTCCCCCCATACTTCGTCGCGGGCGCTATTTATTCCGGGTTCGCCATGGTACTGATGCTGGCGATTCCGTTCCGCTATCTCTATGGCATGCAGGATTTCATCACCCTGCGACATTTGCAAAATTGCGGCAAGCTGATGCTGGCGACCGGCCAAATCGTCGCCTATTCCTACGCGATGGAAATGTTTGTCGGCTGGTACAGCCATGACAAGTACGAGATGGCCATGGTTAATAACAGGCTGCATGGGCCGTACTCGCACTATTACTACATGCTCATCCTTTGCAACATCCTCATACCGCAATCGCTGTGGTTGAACAAGGTCCGTTCCACGCCGTGGATACTGTTCCTGGTTTCCGTTGTGGTGAATACCGGTATGTGGCTTGAGCGGTTCGTGATTGTAGTCATGAGCCTTCAGCGCGACTACGTTCCCACCTCATGGGGCATGTACTGGTACACGAAGTGGGACATGATGATTTTCGTTGGGACCATGGGGTTCTTTACCTTGCTCTTCTTTATCTTTATCCGGCTCATGCCGGCCATTTCCATCTTTGAAATGCGGAACCTGATCCCGCAGTCCAAGGTGAAAGAATAATGACAGCTGCACCTATTTACGGATTGATGGCGGAATTTGAAACGCCTACGGAGCTGGTGGAAGCGGCCAAGGGCGCTTACGCTGCGGGCTACCGCAAAATGGATGCGTATACCCCATATCCGCTGGAAGAAGCTGCGGAAGCGATTGGCGCGCACCATAATCGGGTGGCGTTAATCGTGCTCGTGGGAGCCATGCTGGGCATGATTGGCGGATACTCGCTGGAATATTGGGTGTCCGTGATATCTTATCCGATCAATGTCGGAGGTAAGCCATTCCATTCCTGGCCGGCGTTCATCCCCGTTACTTTTGAATGCGCTGTGCTCGGCGCGTGTTTGGCGGCAGTCTTTGGCATGCTGGCTTTGAATGGCCTGCCGCAGCCGTATCATCCAGTATTTAATTCGCCCAACTTTGTGCGCGCCAGCCGTGATCGTTTCTTCCTCTGCATTGAATCGCAGGACCCAAGATTCAGCCCGTCTGACACGCGGAAATTGCTGGAAAGTTTTAAGCCCGAGGAGATTACGGAGGTGCCGTATTAATCGTCCGGCACAAATCCGCATTGCATGGCTGCTGTTTGCTGCTGCCGGGATGGCTGTATTTTCCGGCTGCCGGCAGGATATGCATAACCAGCCTAAATTTATTCCGCTCAGATCAAGCGAGTTTTATTCTGATCGCAGGTCAGCGCGCTATCCTGTTCCCGGAACGATCCCGCAGCTTGATGACAAGAATGTGGATAAGGAACAGCTTGATCCAAACAGCTACTTCCTTACCGGCAGACATGGCAATATCTATGGCAATGAGCTTCCCATGGGTACAGATTCACAAACGGTTGCTGCAACACTCGCGCGGGGTGAGGAGCGCTTCAATATTTATTGCCAGCCGTGCCATTCGAAGCTGGGTGACGGAAATGGGATGATCGTTCAGCGTGGTTATAAACGGCCGCCGTCTTTCCATGTAGAGCGGCTCAAGAACGCGCCGCTAGGCTGGTTCTATGATGTCATCAGCAACGGGTTTGGCGGCATGCCCGACTATGCGGCCCAGGTAAAACCTGCTGATCGCTGGGCCATCGCAGCCTATATTCGCGCGTTGCAATTAAGCCAAAACGCACAAGAGAGTGATGTGGCATCCGCCGATCGAGATAAATTGAACAAGCCGGAAGAACAACAAATTACAATTCCTGACACCTCTTTCGTCTCGCCGGCCGTCACCACGCCCGTGAAGCCGGTACCTGACATAGCGCCAAAGGGGAACAAACGATGAGCCAAACCCTGGTACGCGTTACACCTCAGGATTTTGCGCCTCCGGCAATGATTGACCGCATGCGCTCCCGCTCGCTTGTTGTCGGCGTGGTCTTCAGCGTTCTGGCATTGGGGCTTACAGTCGGACTTAGCCAATGGGATTTATTCCTCCGCTCCTGGCTGTTCGCATTTATGTTCTGGCTGGGCCTCACGCTTGGATCTCTCACGCTGCTGATGCTGCAATACACCAGCGGCGGCAATTGGGGACGTCTGGGACGTAGGATATGGGAAGCAGCCGCAAGCAATTGGTGGCTAATGTTCCTGTTCTGGCTCCCGATAGCCATTGGCATGAAGCGCCTTTATGTCTGGACCCATGTGCCACAGGACCCTGCTGAGTTGGCCAAGTTCATGGCGCATTATGGCGCGGACAAGGTCCACTATTACCTGAACACTCCGTTTTTCCTCGTCCGCGGAGTACTGTACTTTGCTGGCTGGGCGACTCTTTACTATTTCCTTAACCGCTGGTCGATCCGTGAAGAGGCTGGAACTACCACGCCGGCGCAATTTGTCTTTATCCAGAACCTCAGCGGCTTTGGAATAGTCTTTTACGCCTTTACCATCACGTTTGCCTCCATTGATTGGACCATGTCGCTCTATCCGGAATGGTGGTCCACGGTCTGGGGCATGCTCTTCATGGTGGGTCAGGTGCTTACCGCGTTCTGCTTTACCATCTGGCTGTTTACGCGGCTCGCTCAGATTGAACCGATCTCGCGTATTTTCAAGATCGATTACCTCCACGACTTCGGCAAGCTGATGTTTGCCTTCGTCATATTGTGGGCTTATCTCTCATTTTCGCAATGGCTGATTATCTGGTCGGGCAACATGCTCTCAGAAATCCGCTGGTACCTTATGCGGTTGCACAACGGGTGGCAATATTTCGGGACAATCCTGATCTTCGTTCACTTTGTATTCCCGTTTGCGCTTTTGCTCTCGCGTAGCCTGAAGCGCCACGCCAAGCGCATTGTTGCCGTGTGTTTTCTGCTGTTGTTCATGCGACTGGTGGACCTGTTCTGGCTGACGGCCCCGAATTTTTATCCCGGCACCGGCACGGGCCTTTACAATTTTCATCTGCTGGATGCCGCCATGTATGTAATTTGTCCCATCGCGATGGGCGGAATCTGGCTGTTCTTCTTTTATTTGCGGTTGAGCAAGCGTTCGCTCATGCCGGTAAACGACCCTGGTTTTGTCGAGATGCTGGAATCGAAACATGGATAAAAATAAATTTGAGACTCAATCCGGCGGCCACATCAAGGAAGGCCATCAGGAAAGCGACATAAGCGTTAAGGGCGTGGTGTGGTCCGGCATAGTTCTGGCTGTTAGCGCCATGATTGCCTTTGGCTTGATGATTGGCATGATTCATGGCCTGGAAGCCTACGAGAGAAACCACGAAGCCAAGCTCACGCCGATGGAGAAAGAGCTGCAGCAGGAACGCGAAACTCCCAAAGAAGGTTTAGGCAAAGTCATACCAACCAAGGAGGGTGAGATTAAGCCTGCTCCTGACTGGTATGGACGGGGTAAGATGGATGAACATCTAAGCCGCACGATCAGGGCTCCTCGCTTGCAATATGACGATGAGCACGATTTGCAGATCTTCCGCGGTTCAGAAGAGCGGTGGCTCAGTTCCACCGGCAAATTGCCTGATGGCAGCATCCATATTCCTATCAACCGCGCCATGGAGATCCTGGCGCAACGCGGTTTACCTCAAGTCAGTGGGCCATTTCAGCCCGCAAATGTGGGAGCGCCCAGCGCTGCTTATCCCTCGGGAGCAGCCGAGGGCGGCCAGACAAGCCGCGCGACGCCCACAGCAGGAGCAAAGAAGTGAAGTACGGCAGTACAATTCGGAAGGCGCTGGTTGCGATCGCGATCTCAGCCTGCGCTGCGGTTTCAGCGTGGTCACAGGCAGCGCCTAAGCTTCAGCCGGGCGACTCCGTTCCCAACACGAAGCCTTCGATTCTCGATAATGTAGGGCTTGATCAGCGCCTGAACCAGCAAGTCCCGCTTGATTTGGCTTTCAATGACGAAAAAGGCCAGGCCATTCAGCTACAACAATACTTCGGCCAGAAGCCTGTCATTCTGATGCTGGTGTATTACCAATGCCCAATGTTGTGTTCGCAGGTATTGAGCGGCTTTACCGGCGCGATGCTTGGAATCCGCAAGTTCGATGTTGGGCGTGAATTTAATGTTCTTACGGTAAGCATTGATCCGCGCGATAAGCCTGCTGACGCGGCCGCCACAAAAGAGAGATATATCAAACGCTATCGCCGCCCAGGCGCCGCGGAAGGCTGGCATTTCCTTACCGGAAAAAAAGACCAGATTGATGCGCTGGCCCAGGCGGTTGGCTTCCGCTACGCCTGGGACCCGCAGATCCAGCAGTATGCGCATGCCAGCGGCATCATGTTGCTGACCCCGCAAGGGCGGGTCGCGCAGTACTACTACGGAATCGAATACGCGCCGCGCGATATACAGCTTGGATTAGTTGAAGCGTCCAAAGGCAAGATCGGAAACGTGGTGGACCAGATCCTTCTTTACTGCTACCACTATGATCCCCGGCAAGGCCGGTACGGCGCCGCAATTTTCAATGTTCTGCGCTTGAGCGCCCTCGCCACGGTTCTGGCGCTGGGTGGATTCATGTTGATCATGTTTCGCCGCGATTCGCTTGCTGCCCGTAAGGGCGGCTTAACCAGGACAGCCGAATAGATGCAATTGAACTTTCCCATTTTTCCGGAGCAGGCCTCAACCATGGCGAGGCAGGTGGACGCGCTCTACCTGTTCCTGGTGCTGCTCACTACTTTTTTCTCCCTGCTCATTGCCATTCTGATCCTCTTCTTTGCTATCAAATATAGAAGGAAGCCGGAACGGCAAGCGGTACAGATCCACGGCTCCACGCTGCTGGAGATTGTGTGGACGGTGATTCCACTCGGCATCTCGATGGTCATTTTTGTCTGGGGTGCGGTGCTCTACTACCACATGGAACGACCGCCCTCAAACCCACTTGAAATTTATGGGGTAGGCAAGCAGTGGATGTGGAAGTTCCAGCACCCCGGCGGCCAGCGAGAAATCAATACATTGCATGTGCCTACCGGACGCGATGTTAAGGTCACTCTAATTTCACAGGATGTGATTCACAGCTTTTTCGTCCCAGCCTTCCGGGTAAAGCAGGACGTGCTGCCGAACCGCTACGTTTTTACCTGGTTCAAAGCCACCCGGCCCGGGACTTACCACCTCTTCTGCTCGCAATACTGTGGCACCAAGCACTCAGGAATGGTGGGGCAGGTTGAGGTGATGACGCCGGAGGATTACGCTACATGGCTGGCTAGCGGCAAAGCTGAAGGCTCACTGGCGTCATTGGGTGAAAAGGCGTTCCAGCAATACGGCTGCATCACCTGCCACAGGCCAGATTCAGGCGCGCGGGGCCCGAACCTTGAAGGCGTCTATGGCCGCCCAATCCGCCTTACTGACAATCGCGTGGTGTTGGCAGACGACAACTACATTCGGGAATCGATTCTGGAACCGAACGCCAAAGTGGTTTCCGGTTTCCAGTCCATCATGCCCACGTTCCGCGGCGTGGTGAGTGAAGACGAAATTATTGCCATTACCGAATACATCAAGCATCTGGCGCCGCAGGAATCGAACCCGCTGAACAACCGCACATCGCCTACGGAAATTCGTGACAGTGAAGTGCCTAATATTCAGCAGCAAAATCGGCAGGAGCCGGCGCAGCCAACCCCGCAGGGAACGAGGCCTGCAAATCCATCTGGGAAGAAACCATGAGTACCGCAACGCAGATCATTAAGCCAGTGATGCCCGAAAAGCATTTTCTGAACGATAATTACGGAATCAGATCGTGGCTGCTCACAAAAGACCATAAGCGGATCGCGATCTTGTACCTGTTTTCCATCACGGTGTTTTTTCTTATCGGTGGTTTCTTTGCGTCTCTGATCCGCCTGCACCTGCTTACGCCCAATGGCGAGTTGTTCCAGTCGGATACTTATAATCGCCTGTTCACCATGCATGGCGTGAACATGGTTTTCTTCTTCCTGGTTCCGTCCGTGCCCGCGGTGCTGGGCAATTTTCTAATGCCGATCATGGTGGGAACCAAAGACCTGGCCTTCCCAAAGATCAATCTCTTGAGCTGGTATTTATACATTGCTGGCGGCACCTTTTCGATGATCGCAATGCTCAGCGGCGGGGTGGATACGGGTTGGACTTTTTATGTTCCGCTCAGCTCTGGCTACTTGAAAACACCCGTCATCACGCTGGCGGTAGGCGTGATCATCGCCGGCTTCTCCTCAATTTTTACCGGACTGAACTTTATCGTTACGGTGCATCGCATGCGCGCTCCGGGCATGACCTGGGGACGGCTGCCGCTCTTTGTGTGGTCTAATTATGCAACCAGCCTCATCATGGTTTTGGCGACTCCGGTACTAGCGATAACTCTGACTTTGCTGGCGCTTGAGCGCGGCTTCCACATCGGCATCTTTGATCCCAAGCTAGGCGGGGACCCGGTGTTGTTCCAGCACATGTTCTGGTTCTACTCCCATCCGGCCGTTTACATCATGATTTTGCCCGGCATGGGTGTGATCAGCGAAATCATTCCTTGTTTCTCCCGGAAGCGGGTTTTCGGATATTCATTCGTAGCATTCTCCAGCGTTGCCATCGCGATCTTTGGCTTTGTGGTATGGGCGCATCACATGTTTGTCGCCGGCATCTCTGTTTATTCAGCCCTCGTATTTTCGCTGCTGAGCTACGCGGTGGCCATCCCTTCGGCGGTAAAGGTTTTTAACTGGACCGCCACCATGTATAAAGGCTCAATCGAGATGAGCACCCCGATGCTGTATGCCATGGGATTTATCGGGCTATTCACTATTGGCGGGTTAACGGGACTCTTTCTCGCGGCGCTTGGCTTGGACGTTCATGTTCACGACACGTACTTTGTCATTGCGCATTTCCATTACATCATGGTCGGTGGCATGGTCACGGCATACCTAGGTG
Organism: Candidatus Angelobacter sp.; assembly: GCA_049688735.1. Classification (GTDB taxonomy): domain Bacteria; phylum Acidobacteriota; class Terriglobia; order Terriglobales; family Acidobacteriaceae; genus Angelobacter. Next base: position 25,185 of record JBAVLE010000406.1, read on the forward strand.
GGCTGCATTTCTGGTGGCCCAAAATTACCGGGAGAATGTATCCTGAAGCGCCGGCCAAGTTGGCCGCGCTGATCACGTTCATCGGGTTCAACCTTACTTTCTTCCCGCAATTCATTCTGGGATATATGGGCATGCCGCGCCGCTATTGGGCATATCCGCCTGAATTCCAGGTGCTCAACGTCCTCTCAAGCGCAGGCGCTTCAGTGCTGGCTGTGGGATTCCTGCTCCCGCTGCTGTACTTCGCGTGGTCAATGAAGTATGGAGAAATTGCGGGCGACAATCCCTGGCAGGCCACGGGCCTGGAATGGGAAACCAGTTCGCCTCCGCCGACGCATAATTTCCATCAAATTCCAATCGTCACCAAAGACCCGTATGCCTACGGAGAAGATGCGGAGGTCACCGTTGTCAACTAGCCAGACAACCACTACCGAACATCATCCGGCGCTGGCGCACCAGTTTGACAGCATGGAGCAGCAGCAGGACGCTTCCACGTTCGGGATGTGGGTCTTCCTGCTTACGGAGATCATGATGTTTGGCGGGCTGTTTACCGCCTATCTGATTTATCGGCTCAAGTACTATCCAGCCTTCGTCGCGGGCAGCACCAGCATCAGCGTTTCCTGGGGATTCGCCAACACGCTGGTTCTGATCGTCAGCAGTTTCACTATGGCGATGACCGTCTGGGCCGCGCAAAACGGACGACGCAAAACGCAGGTCTGGTTGCTTCTGGCTACCATGTTGTTGGGCGCGGCTTTCCTTGGTGTAAAAGCCAAGGAATACTACGACAAATGGGATGAGTGCCATATTCCTGGCCATATCATCGGCAAGGGTTTTAACGCCTGGGGCGGTTGCAGCGCCAAGGACCCGAGCCTTGGCAATATCGCTGAAGAGATTCGAAATCCCAAAGAGCACGGCAATCCAAACGTTACTGAAATTGCAGCTGAGGAAACGGCAAAGCGGACGGAGATTTTCTTTTCCTTCTACTTCCTCATGACAGGTCTGCACGCCTTTCACATGATCATTGGATTGGGATTGTTAACTTGGCTGACATTGCGCGCCAATAGCGGAGAGTTCGGCCCAGCCTACTACACGCCCATTGAGTTGGGCGGACTTTACTGGCACTTCGTGGATATTGTGTGGATTTTCCTGTTCCCGTTGCTTTACCTGATTAGCCGGCACCAACACGGAGTTTGAGGATTTCTTGAGAGAAGAATATGTCTGATCAATCGCATTCACATCCAACTCCACGCCTCTACCTGCTGATTCTCACGTTGCTTATCATCGGCACCTGCGCCACCTGGGCAATCGCGTTTGTCGATCTCGGCATTATGAATCCTGTGGTGGCGCTCGCCATCGCCGTGGCCAAGGCTGTGCTGGTCATTCTCTTCTTTATGCATGTGATTTACAGCAACAAACTCACCAAGCTGACGGTTGCGGCCGGCTTCTTCTGGCTGCTAATCCTGATCACGATGAGTTTGAGCGATTACCTATCGCGGAGATTTTTGCCGCAGTAAGCCCGTATTTAGTAATTGGTATTTAGCTGCAAGATCGCAGCGTTTGGGTGCCTTCTAGCATCTCAAATAAACCGTTAAAATCTTACGAAATCCGCTAAATACCAAGTACTAATCACCAACTACTGCTTCGTCAGTATCTCTTCCAGAAAATCCAGCGCTCGCGGATCGTTCATCTGTCCCAGCCAGAAGATGGCTTGCTTGCGAACCACGGGGTTCTTGTTGGTTTTTGCTACGTTGATCAGGCGTGGCACGGCATCGGCATCGTGCATCTGGCTTAGCGCAAACACCGCTTTCTTCTTCACTTCTGTCTCAGGATCGTTTTCGATTGCGTCTGTAATCTGCTCCGCGGCCTTCTTGCTGCCTTTCTGGGCCAGCCAGAAGATCGCCTGGCCTCGGACGCGTGAGCTTTCATCATGCCGCGCCATGCCAATCAAGTCCTTGAGCGCTTCTGGCTCTTTGCTCTGGGAAAACGCAAAGGTTCCTTTCTCCCGCATACGATCATCAGGATCGTCGAGCACATACTTGCGGAGCAGTTCCACGCCTTTTTTGCCGCGTTCCACACCCAGCCAGAACGCCACATTTTCACGTAGTGACGGGCGTTGTCCTGGCTGGATCATCTTTTCCAACGCTGCATCAGCCGCCGGAGTGTCATGCATCGCAATGGCCATTACTGCCTCACGGCCCGGATCTTTGTGTCGATTGCTGTCTTCCGAATCTTCTTTTGGGACCATACCGGCCAGGAGTTCCACGCTCTGCTCCGGCTTTACACCTTCCAGCCAATAAAGAGGAAGATTGGCAAAATCAAGCGCGCAGTCAGCACTGTAAACCCGGAGCTTCGTGATCTGCTTGTTCTCCGCACGGAAGAAAACAAACGCATACGGCAACGGTTCTGGTCGAGGACAATTCGAACTCGTCCCATTAAACGAACTGCTCTTTTCAGACTCCATCCGGAAGCCCATGCAGCAGCCGACAGAATTCTGGAACTGGTCGACCGAATCAAAACAGCACATGGTTCGTTCTTTGGCCGCCGTGGGAATCCGGTATCCAACCCAGAGCGGAGCATTCTGCTTCTGCATCAGCCCATCAATCGTCGCCTTGAGCCCCGCCGATGCGGAAAGTTCCTGCACCTTGGCGTTTGAGATCTTCGGTTTTGGCGGAGCCTCCTGTGCCGCCACGATCGCGGCGCAACAAACCATCAATATTGCGATTGCATTTTTC
>JBAVLE010000407.1:0-4444 GCA_049688735.1 Candidatus Angelobacter sp.
CACTCAAGGCTTTTGCTCAAGTACCAGGCCGGGCATTAAGAATGAAGACAGCCGATCTGAAGCGGGAACTGGGGAATGGCACAGGATTGCACCATAAGTTGCATCTTTACACTCAGGCACTGTTTACTCAACTCTCCCAGTCGGTGGTGTGCAATCGATTGCATTCCATTGAGCAACGGTGTGCGCGCTGGCTGCTGACCACCGCAGACCGTGTTGACAAAGCAGAATTCCAACTCACTCAGGCCTTTCTGGCGCAAATGTTGGGAGTACGCCGCGCCAGCGTTAATCCCGTGCTGCAATCTTTTCAGAAAAAGGGAATGCTCCAGTACCGCCAGGGAAACATGGTGATCAAAAACCGGGACAAACTGGAGCGCGCGGCCTGCGAGTGTTACCGCATCGTTCACAACGAATATCGCAAGCTTACCGAGGCAGACAAGTAAAAGGCCCTGGCTGCGCGACGGCCTGCGGCAAAATAGAAAACCGGTGGAAATCTCTGTGGATATTGTTTTTTGAATTCGCTATAACGTCGACCTGGGTCCAGCTTCCTTACTTATTTCTTTCCTCCACCACACCGTGGGTGCCCCATCCTTTGCGTCCCTGAAGCCAGCGTGGAATGACAAACCTGATGCTGACGCAAAGGGTGGGTATCATCAACCTTCGATCTTCACCGGTCCGTCTTCTCCCAGAGCGTAGTACCGGTAGCTGCTCCATCGCCACTCTTCGGGTGACGCAACCAGACCGCGCTTTACCGCATTCCAGTGAATGTAGTCCAGCTTCTCAGCGACTTTCTTCTTGCTGAAGACGTTGAAATCATAAGAGCGGGGGAGCCAGAAAGCCGGCGGAGCTGTGCCTTGCGCCAAACGGGAGCGTACCCCGGAAAGGCATTGATGCGACACCCGCTGCTTTAGAACCTGCATGATCACGGCAATGCTTCCATCGTCGGGTTCGCCGATAAGCAAATGGATATGCTCTGGCATGACCACGTAGCCAATCACATGGAATTGATACTTTTGCCTGACTTGTTCAAAGATCTTCAAGAACAGATCTCGGCGCGACGCGGAGCGGAGAAATGGTTTTCTCTGGTAGCAACTACAGGTGATGTAGTGGAGGTCGCCACCTCCATACCAGCGGCGCAGTGCTTTGGGCATGGCGGAATTTTATACTCCGTTCAAAAGTGAGGGTTGGAAGTTTGTAAACCCATTGTGTGGTCGGGCCTAGTGTGTGAGCGGTTGAAGTCTTGTATACCCACCCTTTGCGGCGCAATCCATTGAGTGGTCAGGACAGAAATGTGGCCGCAAAGGATGGGGCACCCACGGTGTGGTGAGGGACGGAAACAAATGGGGATGGTCAGTCACTCGGGTGCCACACGATCACGGAGAAAAAGTTGCGGTACATGTCCAAGATCGTGGGGATTTTTTCTGCGTCTGATAATGCGCAGTTGAGCTGCACTCAGCCGATTGCGAATCTGAGGACGGCGTGCTTGTAACTCTTTCTAGCTCTGCTGCTTACATCCTTAACACAATGTAAATTCTTATCAGACATGGCCATTGTCTTATTTCGCTATTGATTCGTGTTATAACTCTGGACTAAACTTGATTAATTTCGCCGAAATCAGATTTGGAGCAGTGTCTAGTTTCTGACGAAAAGGCGGGAATGAGGACTTGAGCCATGGCGCACGAGGAAGCAGCATTCAGCAGGAAGCATTCAGCGGTCAGCGAAAACCAACACCAACACCAAAGACCTTTCACCGCAGAGGACGCAGAGGGCGCAAAAGGAGAATCCGGCTTGGGTGGGACAAAGTCACGCCAAACTGGGATGCGGTGGGTTACACCCGGAGGGGAGTGGGAGAGATCCGGTGATTGGGCATCGAGTGAGGGAAAGGGCAAATCTCACAGTGATCAGCGCAGGTGACGCTGATCGGCGCCGTATCGCGGAATTAGGTATCTCGGGGTTGAACTGCGTAAGTCTTTTGGAATCCTAGATGAGGTATAGGGGGAGGGTGGGAATCGCCGTAATCGGGCAACCAAGGCTTACCGCTGATTCACACTGATGACACTGATCAGAAAAGGCAGCGAACCCAAAACCTTTACCACAGAGGCCACAAAGGACAAAGAGGAAAGCCGAGTCCTACTGGATAAGGAGGCAAAGATTAGCGTTATCGAGTGATCGAGAGATCGAGACATCATCGCAGACCAGGAGGCCGGCGAACCATGACATCGGAATGCTCTGAAAATCGCGACAATGGAAATCTAGCTGGCGGCTGCCCGCCCCGGTTAAACCATTGATTCTATTCGGCGGAAATTCCCAAATCGGGCAGGAATACCCACACAGCGGCCACTTGCGTAGCGTGATATTCTTAAAAGTAGCAAGATGGTGGACACCATCCTAAGTAAAACGAGAGAAAAGGCGACTCAGTGACCCAAATTAAGGAAAAATTCGAAACTCGCAAGCTCCCGATGATGCCCATACGCGATGTGGTCATCTTCCCGTACATGATGACCCCGTTTATCGTGGGCCGCGAGTCCAGCGTGCGTGCCCTGGAAGAAGCCCTGGCCTCTGACCGCAAAATCTTTTTGGCCACCCAGCATGACGCGAGCATTGATGAGCCCAAGCCGAATGAGATTTACCAGGTAGGCACGATTGCCAATATCGTACAGAACCTGAAGCTGCCAGACGGCAACATAAAAGTGCTGGTGGAAGGCGTGGAGCGCGGCAGGATACTGAAGCTGACCAATACTGACGGCTATTTTGAAGCTGAAGTCCGGACCGTGAAGTATCCACCGGACCCCACCAAGGCGCTGGAATCTGCCATGCAGCGGGTGCATACCCTTTTTGACCAGTATGTAAAGCTTTGCCAGAGCTTGAATCTGGAGCCCGTGATCATTACCGGCATGAGCGATCCGGCGAAGCTGAGCGATACGATTGCCCAGAACCTGCAACTTTCCATTGAAGAAAAGCAGGAGCTGCTGGATATTTTTGATCCGGCGGAGCGGCTCAACCGCATTGCCGACGTGCTGGATATTGAGATTGAAAAGCTGAACATGGACCGCACGATCCAGACGCGGGTGAAGCGCCAGATGGAGCGCGCGCAAAAAGAGTATTACCTGAACGAGAAGATCAAAGCGATACAGAAAGAGCTGGGCCGCGGCGAGAAGAGCGAGTTTGACGAGCTGAAAAAGAAGATTGACACCGCTGGAATGCCCAAGGAAGTGCATGAGAAAGCAATCCAGGAATTGAAGAAGCTGGAAGCCATGCCGCCGATGTCTGCCGAGTCAACCGTCTCCCGCAATTACCTTGACTGGCTGCTGGCCGTGCCGTGGAAGAAGAAATCAAAAGAGATCCGCAACATTGAACATGCAGAAAAGATTCTGAACCAGGACCACTACGGCCTGGAGAAGATCAAAGACCGCATTTTGGAGTTTTTGGCTGTGCGGCAGTTGGTAAAAAATCCCAAGGGTTCGATTCTCTGCTTTGTTGGACCTCCGGGTGTAGGCAAAACTTCGCTTGGTATGTCTATTGCGAAAGCCACGGGCCGCAAGTTTGTTCGCATGTCACTGGGTGGCGTACGCGATGAAGCTGAAATTCGCGGGCACAGGCGTACATATATTGGCGCGCTGCCGGGCCAGATTATCCAGATGATGAAGAAAGCCGGAACGAAGAATCCGGTCTTTATGCTGGATGAAGTGGACAAGATGGCTTCAGATTTCCGTGGCGATCCATCGTCTGCGCTGCTTGAAGTGCTTGATCCTGAGCAGAACTGGATGTTCCAGGACCATTATCTTGACGTGGAATACGATCTGTCACAGGTGTTTTTCGTTGCGACGGCAAACGTGTTGCATACGATTCCCGCCGCGTTGCAAGACCGCATGGAAGTTTTGCGGCTGCATGGCTACACTGAGCTGGAAAAAGTTGAGATCGCAAAGCAGTTTCTGGTCCGCAAACAGCGTGAAGCTACCGGGCTCACGGAAACGCAACTTACATTCGGCGACGATGCTCTGCGCGAGATTATCCGCTCATACACGCGTGAAGCGGGCGTCCGCAACCTTGAGCGCGAGATTGGAAACATCTCCCGCAAGGTCGCGCGCAAAGTGGTGAAAGACCCTGCCTATACCGTTGCGTTGACCGCTGAAAAAGTGAATGAGTTCCTGGGCGTCACCAAATTCCGTGACACGCTGGCTAACGAGAAGAGCGAAGTCGGGCTGGTGACAGGATTGGCGTGGACGGAAGTGGGCGGCTCGATTCTGAGCATTGAAGTGGCGATCGTTGACGGCAAAGGCAAGCTGACTATTACGGGCCAGCTAGGCGACGTGATGCAGGAGTCGGCGCATGCAGCGATGTCATACGTGCGCTCACGCGCTCTGCGGCTCGGTATCCCGAAGGACTTTTACCGCAACTTTGATATTCATATTCACGTGCCGGAAGGCGCTATCCCCAAAGACGGCCC
>JBAVLE010000408.1:0-3172 GCA_049688735.1 Candidatus Angelobacter sp.
CGGAAGAGCGGCGCGAACTGTCGTCGCACGGGACCGGCCTGCCGGATGCTTATAACTATTTTCTGCAAGGCCGCGGCTATCTGGAAAAAGGTCCGGAGAGCATGGATAGCGCCATCACTTTGTTTACGCGCGCGTTGGAGCTTGATCCAAATTATGGGCTGGCTGAGGCTGAACTGGGGAGGGCGTACTGGTCAAAGTATGAATCGGGCAAGGACAAGAAGTTTATCCCCAAGGCGCGGCAGGCGTGCTCCAAAGCGGTTGAACTCGGCAATGCCGGCGCTGCAGGACACGTTTGCCTGGGCGTGCTGGAAAATGGCGCAGGCAACTATGAGAAAGCCGTGGATGAATTCACGCGCGCCATCCAGCTCGATCCCAGCAGCGACGGAGCTTACACCGGTATGGCGTCGGCCTATGAACGCCTGGGCAAGCTCAACGACGCGGAGAAGACATATCAACAGGTCATCAACCTGCGTCCCAGATATTGGAAAGGCTACAACCAACTAGGCATCTTCTATTGCCGGCAATCGCAATATGACAAATGCGCAGCCATGTTCCAGAAGGTGGCCGAGCTCACGCCAGATAGCTTCCGGGGTTACGCGAACATGGGCGCGGCGTATCTGGTCGATGGCAAGTATTCCGAGGCCATTCAACCGCTGAACGAATCTCTGCGAATCCGCGCAACACCCGGAACTTATACAAACCTTGGCACAGCATATTTTCATTTGCGGAACTTCCCGGAGGCCGCCAAGGCTTACGCGGAAGCCACGCGCCTGAATGATCGTGACTATCTCTTGTGGGGCAATCTTGGCGAAGCGCAAAATTTCGCCGGCAATCGCCAGGAAGCTGAAACAGCCTACCGGAAGAGCATTGCTCTGGCAGAAGATGCGCTCAAGGTGAATCCCCACGAACCGGAACTGCTGAAGAACCTGGCAAATTATCACGTCATGCTGGGAGAGCGCGAGCCCGCGCTCAAGTATCTCGGCCAGGCGCTGGCGTATGGCAAATCAGACAAGGAGATCCTTTTCAGCGCCGCATTGATTTACAACCGGCTGGGAGAGACCGGAACTGCGCTGGAATGGTTGAGCAAGGCCCTTCAGGCAGGATACTCACTTACTACTGTGCGCGAATCACCCGATCTGGACAACATGCGCAGCAATCCTCGTTACCAGGCATTGGTACAGGGGAAGCAGAACTAAAGCTTTTCGGGGCCGTATCCAGGGTTTGGCAAATCAACACGAGACTAAAAAAAGAAGAGGAGTAAAAATTATGGACGTTTGCGCTGGGGGATCAACTACTGGTGGTACCGTTACATTTGAAAATCATCATGACGACAGTTGCACCATCACAGGGCTGCAAAGCCTATTGAGCTGTGGAAGCTCTTTTGTGGTACCGGCCAAGGGTAGTCTGAGTTGCACCATACTGTCTAATGCGACCAAGGGGACATATCCCTACACTGCGAGTTGCTGCCGAAAAAAAACCAACCCGTCAGTCGTTTATCAGTAAAGCTGGTGGCGGTCGGGAGACCTTCGGCTCGTGGCGATTTCCTTCCCGCCAATTATTCGCGCTTTCAAATTTGCTGCATATATCTCTGTGGATGGCCCAGGTTTGGGGCCGAACTCAATGGAAAATTTAGATAAGAGGAGTCAAGCAATATGCCAATGAACCCAACGTGCGATGTTTGTTCAGGCGGCACCGCGAGCAGCGGATCCACCTCGGTCACTTTCAGGAACGATCATCCCAATTCATGTACGATCAGCGGACTGGGCAGCTTGGTGGAAGATCCAGACCCATTTACTGTTGACGGTCGGTCTGGTGGCAATGCAGGCACCAAGACGTGCAAAATCAAACCGGGCGCTACGAAGAAAATTTACCTATATACAGTTGGCGGTGTTGATTGTCGCCAAGAAACGAACCCGTCAGTCGTTTACCAGTAGACTGTGACGATTGAGAAAACCAAAGGGCAGAGCGAATCTGCCCTTTTCTCTTTTCTATTTTGGTGTACCGGCCTTACTTGGGCGGAGGAACAAACTCTTTGGGCAATTGCGCTCCCGCGCCAAAGAAATACTGCTGCATCTGCTCGACGAGGAATTGCTGCGCCTCAGGCTTCCAGGGTTGGAGACGGTATTCATTCAGCAGCATCTTGGAGTGCTCCGCCCACATCTTCCAGGCTTCGGCGCTCACGTTTTCATAAATTTTCTGCCCTAGTTCGGTGTCGAAAGGGGGTTCATCCAGGCCGGGAAGTTCGCGTCCAAGCTTTGCGCATTTGACCATTCGAGGCATGAGGACATTGTAACAAGACGTGGACGGCGAGATGCTGTTGCTCGATCCATCCAGCTTATTGGCCACTGGGTGCAACCAATGCCTCGGCCCGATGTCCCATTTCCGCTGCCGAACTCAATGCGTATTCAGTTGTCAAATATCTTTTTCGCTGACGGATATCAGCCAGCACCTTCCTTCGCGGAAGCATTCGCCTTCAGCTTTATCTCACGCTGCTCTTGCTTCCGGCAGCTTATGCGCCCAGCCTCGATCTCCGCATTCCCTCGCTTCCATCACAAGAGTTCGTGCCTTTTCGCGTTCATTCGCGGCCAAATCCTTTTTCGCATTTGCAGCCTTAACGCTTTTGGCTTTTAGTTCTTTCTGGTCCGCGTGGTCCGCATTCATCCGCGGTAAGATTCCGTTGTTTTTGTTCAGCAGCCACAACAGTTTTGACATCGTCTGCAAATGCACCACCATCTGCCCTGCTGTTTTGCAGTCAATCCTGCCATCGATCAGCGCCTTCGCCATCACCGCCAGCGTCACCTGGATGCCTTTAAAATCCGTGAGCAGGTCCGCCGTTTTGCATTCCGGCTTGCCCTGCTTTCGCATCTCCATTACGGCCAGTTCCAACACTGCCTTGCGCTCCCGTTCCCTGCGCAATGTCATGGCTTTCTGTGACGCATGGGCATGGCAAATCTGTGTGCCCTTCTCCGCAGGGGCCTTGCACTGTTCGCCGTTCTTGCGGAATTCATGGCACCGCCGGTAATAGCTGTAACGTGCCTCCAGCCCCCGATTCACTGGATTACTACGGCTGCTTAAGTGGCGGCCTGCTTCCGGGATGTTTCGATCTTTCATAATCACGCTTTTCAATTCCGGCGATTACCAACTTTGGCAATTTTGGCAATTTCTTCTACAT
>JBAVLE010000409.1:0-1605 GCA_049688735.1 Candidatus Angelobacter sp.
ACCTTCCAGATAACGAACGGCGGCATCCATGCCGGCGACGTTCTCATAAATATATGTGCCAATCTCAAACTTCGTGGGGGTAATATCGGGAACAAATTCCTCACGGAAAGTAGGGAGAGCGTCCAGCGTTTCGCGCCGGCCCCATAGAAATCCCATATGCGGAGAAAAAATCTTGTAGCCGGAACAAACCAAGTAGTCGCAGCCAAACGCCTGAACGTCAATTGGCCCGTGCGGACCGTAGTGCACAGCATCAATAAACACTTCGGCCCCGGCGATGTGCGCCAGCCGGGAGACTTCGGCTACATCCAGAATCGACCCGAGTGCGTTCGAGGCCATGGTACAAGCCACGATTCGCGTCTGCGAGGAGAGCAGTTTTTCCAGGTCCTGGGGGTGAAGAAGGCCGTCGTCTCTGAAATGCCACCAAACAATCTTTGCGCCTTCACGCTCCAGGGCCAGCCAAACCGCGATGTTGGCTTCGTGATCGAGATCGGTCACGATGATTTCACGGCGATCCTTCAATGATTGACCGATGGCGAGGCTGATGAGCCGCATGAAGGAAGTTGCATTCATGCCGAAGCAAATCTCTTCGGGATACCAGGCATTGACAAGCAGAGCAACGCTGGTGCGGGCGCTCGCGATTACCTCGTCTACTTCCTGCGATTGGCGGTATCGTCCGCCTCTTTGAACATTGCGATGAAGAAGATGATGGGCCACGGCGTCAAGCACGGTAGAAGGCGATTGCGCGCCTGCGTCATTGTCAAAAAAGATAAATTCATCGCGCAAAGCGGGAAAAGAAGAACGGGCCTGGTCTACAGGGAACTCTGGCATGATCCCAATAATATACCTGCTAATTTTGGAATTGGAATCACTCAACGGCAGGTGCAGTTGTGTTGATCTGGCTCCCTGAAAAATCGATTGTGCAGGCCTGCTAGGCTTGGATTGTCAAAATTGCAAAAGAGATTTCATCGTAAGCGCACGCTGCATTGCCGATGATTTGTGGCGGGCAAAAAGGACTTATGACGCTCGTTCCAAAGCCTGCACTTCACTCCAGCTTGATCCCGTGTATTCCATCGATGGTGTTGTGGCCCTTTGATTTTCATGCCAGAACGCTTGCAACAACTTGAGAGTTTGTTCGACGCTGATCTGCGGCTTCCAGCCGGTATGATTTGTCAGCTTAGCGTGGTCTGTAATGTAGACCTGCTGGTCACCTGGACGTGTCTCATCCAAGTGGTAGCTCAGTCTGATGCCGGTGAGCTTCCGGATTGATTCCATCAATTCCAGCAAAGACGTTGTGTTTGCCGGGCCGCCACCGATGTTGTAGATTTGTCCCGCCGTTACAGGAAGATGCTGTTGAACTGCCTGCATAGCGCGGACTAAATCTTGTACACAAAGAACGTCTCTGACCTGGCGGCCGTCTCCATAGATTGTTACAGGCTTGCGCTGCAGAGCTGAATAAAGAAAATGGGCTACCCATCCCTGATCTTCTGTGCCAAATTGCCGCGGACCTGCAATGCAGGACATGCGAAAAACAACCACAGGAAAGCCATAGATTCGGCCGAAGTCACGAACATATTGGTCAGCGGCCCCTTTGGAACAACCATACGG
>JBAVLE010000410.1:0-7321 GCA_049688735.1 Candidatus Angelobacter sp.
GAGCAACGTGCATCTGGCGCAGTCGAGTGGAGTGCCGTCATTGGATCAGTCGGCCATGCGGGCGATTCAGCGCATTGATAGTTTTGGCAAATTGCCGGAAGGCAACAGCGTGACTGTAGATTTCTGGTTTGACTATCCTCCGAAATAGGCGAATTCATGGTTAAAGCGAAAACGATTGCTGTAACAAAGTTCTGCTCCATAACTCTTACTTTACTGTGCGGCTTTTTCAGCGCCGCCGCGCAGGATCGAATCAAAATTGAATTGAATATGGGCCAGGAACGGCCACGCATCGCCGTGCCGGATTTCAAGGCGGCGAATGCCGATGCGCAAACGGCTCCGCTGAATACGGTCTTTAACCAGACGCTGTGGAATGATCTGGATAATGCCGGCATTTTTGATTTGGTAGCGAAGAGCTTTTATCCGTCGCAGACACCAGGGCAGCCGGCAGAGTTGCAAGCTAAGGCGTGGGGCGATCCGCCGCCGAACGCTGGAGTGATCACTTTTGGCAATCTGGGCGTTAATAACGGGAAAGTGGATGTCCAGGGCTGGCTGTATGACGTGAAGAATCCCGGCGCGCCGCAAATTCTGGGCAAGCAATATAAAGAAGATGCTACGCCAGACATGGCGCGGACCATTGCGCACCGTTTTGCCGACGAGATTATTGCGCGCCTGGGCAGCGGCATTGCCGGGATCGCAGAGAGCCAGATTTATTTTGTGAGCACGCGCAGCGGGAACAAGGAAATCTGGTCAATGGATTATGACGGCGCAAACCAGAAGCAGGTGACCAAGCTGGGATCGATAGCGCTGTCACCGAGGATTTCACCGGATGGATCGCGGCTGGCGTTCAGCGGGCTGACGCGCGGTTCAGGAGAATCGTGGCAGATCATGATGTACTCGCTGGAACTGGGCCGCACTGTCGCGTTCCCACGGTCTGCAGGCGATAATTTTTCTCCCGCATGGGCATCAGATGGAACTAAAATCGCTTTTGCATCCTCCATGCATAGTGGGCGGTCAGAGATATTTGTCGCGGACGCGAACGGCGGAGGTGCGCGCAGGCTGAGCACCGGCAAGGGAGATGTGTCGCCGGTGTTCAATCCGAAAACGAATGGCCAGATTGCCTGGGTGAGCGGACGCACTGGACTACCGCAAATCTACGTGATGGACGCGGACGGTAGTAACGTGCAAAGAATGACTGACCAGGGCTATGCTGTTTCGCCAGCGTGGTCGCCCAATGGATTGCTGCTGGCCTTCGCCTGGGTCCGCAATTACGGCCCCGGAGTGCTGGGCGGCTCGGACATTTATCTTATGGATATCGCGTCGCGGCAAATTATACAGTTAACTCATGATGGCGGAAGAAATGACTTCCCATCATGGTCTCCGGATGGGCGGCACATTGTGTTTCAGTCAAACCGCACGGGCAATGAACAGATCTGGAGCGTCCTGGCGGACGGCACACACTTGCAACAGCTGACGCGCCAGGGTCGCAATAGCCAGCCCAATTGGAGCTTTAAATAGGCCTTATAGTAAATTGCATTATTTTTTGGAGGACATGAGGTGAACAAGAGCACGAGCAATCGGATCGTCGTCCTGGGGGTGCTGGCTTTTTTAATGGTGGCAAGTGGATGTAAAAAGAAACAGCCTGCGCCACCACCGCCACCGCCGCCTAAAGCAGTAAGCGCCACACTTTCCGCCAACCCGACTTCCATTGAAGCTGGCCAATCCGCCACGCTGACCTGGAGCACGGAAAACGCAACTGATGTTGCCCTTGACGGCAACAAGGTTGATCCCAGCGGATCGCAAACCGTCTCGCCGACGCAAACCACCACGTATCATCTGACCGCTAAGGGCGCAGCCGGAACGCAGGAAGCGACGGCGCAAGTTTCCGTGACGCCGAGAGCAACGCCGACTCCAACCCCGGCGCCAACGCCCAACGTCACAGACGATCAGCTTTTTGCCCAGATGGTGAAGGACGTTTACTTCGACTATGACAAGGCTGATCTTCGTCCCGACGCGCAGCAGGCGTTGGCGCAGGCAGCACAGCTCATTAAGCAAAAGGGCTGGAAGGTGCAGATTGAAGGCAATTGCGACGACCGCGGTTCCACCGAATACAACCTGTCTCTGGGTGAGCATCGTGCTGACTCCGCCAAGCAAGCGCTGCTGCAAGCTGGGGTAAGCGCGGACTCCATCAAGACGATCAGCTACGGCAAGGAAAAACCGCAGTGCACTGAGCAAAATGAAGATTGCTGGCAGAAGAACCGCCGGGATCACTTCACGCTGTTACACTAACTGAAAGGGGGCCGGGCAGGTTCGCGCCTGTCCGGCTTATCAAGTTTGGTTCACGTCCAACGTTTGGTTTCCACCAGCACTGATTCCGGTGCACACTTTAAAGAGGAAGCGCCTCCTCGTCAGAATTAAGAGAAAATTCCTTGCAGGATCGAGCAGCTATTCTGCATCTAACGAGTTAAATGCCTATGAAGAAGCAAAGTTTTGCCGTCATGTTGGCTGTGCTGTTTTTTGCCCTGTGCGCCAGCCGCACCGCGTCCGCGGCGGACACCAAGTCACAGCTCATACAGATCCAGACTCAGCTCCAGCTCATGCAGGACAATATGTCACGCATGCAGCAGTCGTTCGACGAACGCATGGGCGTGATGAAAGACCTGCTCACGCAGCAGACTGATAACGTGAACAAGATGGGGTCGGCTGTCCAAAATCTTCAAAAGACGCTGGGCCAACAGACCACTGACGCGGGTAGCAAGGTTGACCAGATTTCCGGCCAGGTGCAAGCGCTGCATGATGCCGTGGACGAATTAAAAGCACGTTTGGCAAAAGTGAGCAAACAGCTCGACGACATGCAGACCGCCCAGCAAAATATCACCGCTCCGCCTCCGGGCCAACCTGGCGTCGGCGGACCCGGCGGCGCGGCCAATAATGTGCCGCAGGCTCCGCCCGCAGACCAGCTCTATAACGACGGCCTGCGCGACTACAACGCCAACAAGAATGACCTGGCCTCGCAGGAGTTCGCGCAGTATTTGCAGGTTTACGGCAATACCGATCTTGCCGGAAATGCGCAGTTTTATCTTGGAGAAATCGCTTATCGCCAGGGAAACTTCGCGGGCGCTGTGCAGGCATACAACAAAGTTCTTGACCAGTATCCCGGAGGAAACAAGACTGCTTCGGCGCAGTTGAAGAAAGCTTATGCGCTGCTGGAACTCGGCCAGCGCGATGCCGGAGTGCAGGAGCTGCGCAGCCTGATCAGCCGCTATCCAAAAAGCCCTGAGGCCTTGCAGGCCCGTGATCGTCTTACAAAATTGGGGGCCGCAGGCGCGGCCTCCAAAGGCAAAACTCCCCGCCCTTCGCCCAGCCATCGGTAAGTTCTTCCAAAGCCTCTTTGCTCGAGCGAGAGGTCGCTATCACTACAATTTACGGCAGACAGAATTTAAAGGGTTCGGTGAGGACTCCGGGTAGAGGACCTGGTCCCGCACCGGATTCCAGGGTCTATTGGAATTGGTAGAAAATTGGCTTTATGTCGAAAGTCTACAATTTGATTGGAGGGAAAAGAAAGTGAGTCTTTCCCGGCGTAATTTTTTGAAAGCAGCAGGCGTTCTTGCTGGCGCTACGATTGCACCGTCAGCAAGCTCCTTGACGGGCAATATCAAAGCTGCGAACGTGGTCCCTCAGAATGAGGACGCAGCGGATTACACCATTACCATCGCAGACACTCCTGTCGAGATTGCCCCAAAGAAAATTATTTTCACGACAACATACAACGGCAAATTTCCCGGCCCGCTACTACGCTTGAAGGAAGGACAGAAGGTCACAGTCGATATCATCAATAACTCAGATGTGCCTGAGCAGTTGCACTGGCACGGCCAGATGGTTCCAGTAGACGTGGATGGAGCTGCCGAAGAAGGCACTCCCTTTGTACCTGCGCACGGAAAACGGCGTATCCAGTTCGTACCACAACCATCGGGCTATCGCTTTTACCACACTCACAACCGCGCAGGCGCGAATCTTTTTGCCGGCCAATACGGAGGCCAGGTCGGCCCTGTTTACATCGAGCCTAGGAATGAGCCGGGCAAATTCGACCGCGAAGTATTTCTTGTCCTGAAGGAGTTTGAGCCGACATTCAGCCAAGGCGGCGACATGCCGCAGGATTTTCTCACCCCTGCAACAACTGTGAAGGAACTGAAAGACAAAGGCGAGTCCGAGATGAAAGCATCGCTCGCGAAAGGCGTGCCGCACGGGTATGAGGTTGGATATGGCTCATTCACCATCAATGGCCGCATGCTGCATCATGGCGAGCCTATTCGCGTTAAGAGCGGCGAACGAGTGCTGTTTCATGTGTTGAATGGAAGCGCCACGGAGATCCGCAGCCTGGCTTTACCGGGCCATTCGTTTCGCGTGATCGCATTGGATGGAAATCCGGTTCCAAATCCTGCGAGTGTTCCAGTCCTTTGGATCGGAACGGCAGAGCGAGTATCCGCCATTGTGGAAATGAACCATCCGGGCGTCTGGATTTTGGGAGACACTGCGGATGATGATCGCCGCCATGGAATGGGCATTGTGGTGGAATACGCGGGGCGCAAGGGCCAAGCGCAATGGATTGCGCCACCGAAGTTTCACTGGAACTATGCTCGCTTTGGCAAGCCGGGAGCAGTAGCATCCGCTCCGGACGAAACTTTCGATATGCTCTTTGAAAAACAGAATGCGGCGGCAGAAGGGTTCAATCGCTGGACAATTAATGGAGTGGCGTATCCAATGACAAGCGTGATGGCCTCCGCTTCATTTCACCTGAAAGAAGGCAAACGCTACCGTATTCGGATGCGCAATGCCAGTGATGACATACATCCTATTCATCTTCACCGGCACAGCTTTGAACTGACAAGTCTCGCAGGAGAGGCAACAGCCGAAATCCTGAAGGACGTGGTTATGTTGGGAGGTTATCAGGAGATTGCAGTCGATTTTGTCGCCAATAATCCCGGGCTGACGCTCTTCCACTGTCACCAGCAGTTGCACATGGACTTCGGATTCATGACTCTGTTCGACTACGCGTGAGGATGCGCAGCGGACCTCGCCGCGGGCAATTCTGATTTATTGAACGTCCAGCGGATCACCTGTCCTGTGTTCTGTGATCTGGAAGCGCAAGAAGTTATGAATAGCTTCCACGGCTTCTTGATTCGAGCTACTGATCGTGACACGACCACCATTGGCAATCTCTCCATAGTGGTACTGAATCTGAGTCTTGAGCTTCGCCATCGTTTGTACACCGGGCGGCGTTTGGTCATGCACGAAACCAGGGATATTGAAATCGCCTGATTTGAACGCGCTGCGAATGTGTCCCAGGTGCATTCGTATGTGATCTACACTCGCCTTGTCATCGGCTGAGTTGGCAGTCACCTGAATCGCTCCACCATCCTTATGCAACAAAAAGTGGTGCGTCGTTTTGTCCTGAGCGAAACCCATGCCTTGGTTCCCACGGTGCTCCATGTCATGGTGTGCGTGATCGCTGCGGGTCTGCGCCGATGCAATCAGGGCTACGGCCACCAAAATTGCGATGGGGGTATTCTTCATAAGGGAAATAGACTGGCCATCCCAATCAAATGTTAGCTAAGGAACTTACCAGGTGTCGTTCCTCCGTTATCCTGCAATTTGCGCCGGGATGTTTCAGCCGACTGAGGTTTTGGGGTCGCCATCCTTGGCAAACCAATCTTATTTTCCCCAAAAAGCTTTAGATATGGGCGTTGCGCAGGTGAACGGTGATTGTTTGCTTGATGCGGACGAGAGAGGTGGCACCCGTAGAATGGAGAACCTGGAGCATTATCCGGTACCAACACGAGCTGCCCTGAACAATATGGAAGCTGCCGCTCATGGGTGGGTCCCCGCACGCCTTGGGCTGTCCCTGAGCGGGCGTGGGTTCAGTGAGACAGTTGAAATGGTGATCCTGTCGAACTGGAACACGTCCCGGCATCTCGATAACCAATTCATTTGAAATTCGTCAGAGTAGAAGCAGGTGCGGGCTTTTCACCTCCTAGAGGTATGCCGCGCGCCGGCGGTAAAGGTGAAAACCACTCTTTTACTTCAAAAAGATAAATCTAGATTTGAGGCCTTTGCAGATGGCTCCTGTGACGAGACGAGAATTTTTGAAAACCGCCATGCTTGTCAGCGCTTCGGCTGTCTGGGCAAAGAACTTTCCAACAGCATCGACCCTGTCATGGCATGAACGGCGAGACCTCTTTCCGGAGGGAGTCGCGTCGGGAGATCCAAACAGCAATAGCGTCCTATTGTGGACGCGCAGGGCGCCCGGGAGCCAATCACAACCATCGCACCTGATGCTGGAGGTGGCGGAAGACCAGGCTTTTCACCGGGTAGTGGCGACGCAGAGCGTCCCAATCTCAGCGGAGGCCGATTGGACCTGCCGGGTCCTGGTGGGAGGGCTAAAGCCTGCTCGGTTCTATTGGTATCGCTTTACAGACAGTGATGGAAATGGCAGTCGAATTGGCAGGACACGCACTGCGCCGGACGATCATGATCCGCGGCCAGTTCGTTTTGCGTTTGTAAGCTGCCAAAACGCAAACCTCGGCGCACAAAACGCCTACCGAAGAATGATTTATGAGGACGAACGCGCTCCTGAGGCAGAAAAACTCGGTTTCGTCCTGCATCTTGGCGACTTCATTTATGAGCTGGTTTGGTACCCCGAAGACCGCAAAACATACTACGCCCGGCAAGTACGGGATATAGTCCGCTATCCGCACGGCGAAAAAATATCGGACTTTCACATCCCCACTACGGTGGAGGATTACCGTGCCATCTATAAAGCGTATCTGCACGACCCTGAGTTGCAAGACGCGCGTGCACATTTTCCCTTTGTGCCCATGTGGGACAACCACGAATTCAGCTGGCAGGGATGGCAGAGCTTCCAAAAGTTTGGCCCGAAAACTTTTCCGGCCCAGACACGAAAAGTGGCAGCCATGCAGGCGTTCTTTGAGTATCAGCCGGCGCGGATGATCAAGTCCAGCGGCCCTTCGCTTGCCACGTTCGGAGCACCCAAAGTAGTGGATGCGCCGATCACAAAGTTTGACGAGCACGGCCTGGGCCAGGAACCGAACAATCTGGCTGCACTCGGAAGTTTGAGGGGCTATCGCACGTTGCGCTGGGGCAAGAACCTTGACTTAATCATTACTGACGAGCGCAGCTATCGAACGGAAGACCCGTTCGCGCGTCACGAGACGGACGCCTTGGACGACAAAGACTTCTCCCAGTTCAGCCCGCAGGAAGTGATCGAGATTTTGGATGGTGGCCGGGACTACAACAACGGAAAACC
>JBAVLE010000411.1:0-6552 GCA_049688735.1 Candidatus Angelobacter sp.
ACGGGCTAGATTAATTGAAGATCTTTAATGGAATACCAAAAAGGGAACATAGTTAAGGAATGATTTAGGCATAATATAAAAATATTAATAAGATCGCCTTCTGAATCACCCCGACAAACGAATGGATAAATTTAGGGCCTTCATTAGAAGCTTATTAGAAAAACTGGGCGGCGTGAAAGACAGTCAATGTGATAAGGATGGCAACTACTTTTGAATGATAAAAAATGAATTCCAGCTTATGCGGAACCGATGGAATCAACTCCATAGGAATCAAGTACGTCGCGCAAGGTAACAATGCCTTCAAGTTTATGAACGTCCGCGCGATTGACGACGGGCAAAATGTCGATATGCGCGCTGCTCATTCGCTCCAGCGCCAAATGCAGAGCGTGATCAGCATGCACGTGGGGGAATTCGATTGTATCCAAAAGACTCAGCAATGAGTCTCCCGCCTTGCCATCGGTAACGGCATTTGTGAGTCTTGTCCTGCTCAAAACCCCTACAATGCTTCCCTCATCCATGAGCGGCCATGCGCGGAATTGGCTGGCGGCAACGAGTTCAACCGCCTGCTGCACGGTGTTTTGCGCTGTTAGGCTTTCCGTGGCATTTCGCATTGCTTGAAACACTTTGCGCTGCCCAAAACCCGAACGCGACTTTGCGTCCGGCAAATGGATGCCGTCTTGGTGTGCCAACGCTTCATAGATGGGCTGCTTCTGCAGCCGCGAAGAAATAAAAAGGCTTGCCAAATTGGCGATCATCAATGGCACGATGACCGCATAATCATGCGTCATTTCAAAGATCATCAGCACGGAGGTCATCGGCGCGCGCACAATTCCGGCAAACAAGGCGCCCATACCAACCAACGCATAAGCTCCGGGCAGAGCGGTGGAGGTAGGCAAAAAGTGGTGGGCCACGCTGCCGACGGTCCCGCCGAGCATTGCGCCAAGAAACAGTGCAGGACCAAAAATTCCGCCGGCGTTGCCTGAGGCGTAACTCACGGTCACTCCAAAAAGTTTCAGCACTACAAGGAGCGCCATTAACTTTAAGGCCATGTGATTGTTCAGCGCGTCGCCAACGTAGCTGTAGCCAACTCCCAGCGCCTGCGGCACAAACCAGCCCATCATTCCAACCAGCAGACCGCCGGTCACCGGATGCCACCATCGCGTCTTCATGGGCAACAGCAAAAAACGAGTGCGCATGCCCAACAGAAGTTTGGTAAAAGCCGCAGACAGAAGTCCGCCGGCAACGCCCAGCACCGCATAGATGCCGAACTCAAGGGGATGGACCAACTCATACTGTGGCACGTGAAACAGAGGATTGTTGCCCAGCAACACGCGCAAGATGGCCCATGAAGTGGCAGACGCCAGCACAACCGATCCCAGAATCGGCGCGTTCAGGTCTCCCATCACTTCTTCAAGAGAGAACAGTACGGCGGCCATGGGCGTGTTGAACGCGGCGGCAATGGCTGCGGCCGCTCCCACGGGGATGAGCGCTTTTACTTTTTCTTGGCGCAACCCCAACCGCCGCCCCAGCACAGAAGCGATTCCCGCGCCCACCTGGACTGACGGGCCTTCGCGTCCCAGCGGAATCCCACTGGCAAGCGTTGTCGCCGTGCAGGCAAACTTGCCGATCACCGTGCGGAGTGAGATATATCCTTCGCGGGCAAACAAAGCTGCTTTCGTCTGCGGCACGCCGCTGCCCCGCGCATCTGGGAAATATCGGGCCAGCAGATAACCCATCCCGAGCGATCCTGCTACGGGAATCAGGACACGCCTCCAGGGATTGCTGCCGATGGGATATAGCCGCATTCCCATGTGCTCAGTCAGCACGATGAACGCAACCACAGCGAGTCCGACCAGCGCGCCAATTACCAGCGTCAGAGCAAGAAATACCTGATCTTCGCGCTGGGCTGCGAACACAAGCCACCGCTTGAGAAATCTATTTTCTGTCTGTGATTTCGAAGTTATTTCGGCGGGGGAGATACTCACTCCTTTAGCTTACTAAAAATATCGGTCACCGCTGCATTCCGCTACGGAGAGAGTCGCCGTCCTGGTGGGAATCAAGAAATTTTCACAAGATTCCAGAACGCGCCGATGCCTGGCGGATCACAGATGATTGCTGAAGAACTCCAGCGTCCGCTGCCGCGCCAGCTTGGCCGATTCCGGCTCAAAATCTTTACGCTGATCGCAATTGAAGCCGTGTCCTGCGTCATACACGAACACCGGCAGATCAGGATGGGCTGCCTTGATCGTCTCGATCTGCTCCGGACCAATGTGTGGGTCTTTGGCGCCGAAGTGCATCATCACGGGACAATGCGGAGTTTCGTTCGCGTTTGCCGCAATCTGTCCACCGTAGTAGCAGACCGCCGCGGCGGGATCGAGGCGGGTAGCCGCCAGCCACGCCAGACTGCCGCCGAAACAAAATCCCACTACACCAGCTTTCAGTTCAGGCCATTGTGTTCTGGCGTGATGGATAGACGCCGCAACGTCCAGCAAAGCTGCGTCCATGCCAATCTGTCGTGCAGCTTTCATGCCTTGCGTCATATCCGCTGGGTTGTAACCAAGTTCAAGATTGCGCTGCACGCGATCAAATAACGCCGGAGCAATAACATGAAAGCCCTGGCTTGCGTAATCGTCCGCAACGGAGCGGATGTGGCCGTTGACGCCAAAGATTTCCTGGATCACAACAAGGGCTCCGCGCGCCGGGCCGCTACTTTCCGCGAGGTACGCGTCGAGTTCGTGCCCATCGGTAGCCGCTAACTTTATTTTTGTACCCATCTTGTCACCTATGAATGCGATGCTGGAAGTTTGTCCGTTGCCTCTAAAACCTGCGCCATAAAGTCCATTAGTTGCCATTGTTGCTGCCATGTTACTTTATTGCCCATATCCACGTGAACCAGCGCGGAACTGATCAATGACGCCTTGAGTTCAGCCTGAGGCACATCCTTTGCCAGCCATAGCGTTTCCGATGCTGGGATAACTGTGTCTCCTGCGCCATGCAGCAGAAAGACCGGCGTGTGCAACTGATCAAGATGCCCATGCGGTGAAACTGCTTCCAACTCATCTTTATGCAACGTGGTCTCTCGCAGCAGTGCGTCTCGCAACTGGTCGCGATGGTGGAGCAGCAGATCAAGCTCGTGCTTCCCTTCCGGACTCAACGCTTCGGCTGTCTTCATGGCTTGCGGTTGCTCCCACAGCCATTGCCGCAGCGCTTCACGCGCTACAGGAACATCCTTATTCGAAAAGAAGTCTTCCAGATGCGAGTAGGCCAATACCAACGCGCCATATTCATGTGCCTGAAGTTTGGTCTCCGTGCCATCGGGGCTGGTAATTATGTTGGCGGCAAAAAACTGTGCTACGCGGCTCATGTCGTCGTGCGCCCCAATTGCCAATACAAATCCAATGCTGTGGCCATATTCATCGCGATCCGCCGCCAGCAGCGCCAATCCGCCGGCAAAACTGAGGCCCAGCACACCTACTTTGCGCTGCACGCGTTTACTCAACGCCATCGCGGAATCCCCAATCACATCAATGGTCTTGGTGGTCACGCGATAATCCGCCAAGTCCTGCAGCTCCGGCGTCATCACCAGCACTCCTGCGCCTGCCAGCGCCCGCGCCAGGTTCCACAGCCGCGGATCGTCGATCCCCAAATGATGAATACCGTGCAGCAGCACTACGCCGCTGGGATTCTGTACGTCCTGCGGCGTGTACGTCCGAAACCGAAGCGGGCCGTGCGGAGTCAGCGCGTAGCCGTCTTCCTCCTTGAAAGGATGGTCGGCAAAGCGGGTCTCCAGTCCCTGAGCATGCGCATCAGAGAATTTAAGCAGCAATGACATGGCGCGCAAGTGTGCCCCAACAGGATTCAGCAAGACCGACCCGGTCAGGATGACCGAAGCCAGAAGCACAAACAGGAAAATAAAAACTCTTTGCCTGCGCGTGAATCTTGCCAATTTAAATCTCCAGGATCACCGGCATAATCAGAGGCCGCCGCGCTGTGGTCTTCACGATGAACCGCTTCAGGTCAGCGCGAATCTTTTCCTTGATCACGCCGTAATCGGCCTTTTCTTCCGGCGTTGAGCCGTCCAGCGTGGCGGAAACCACGCGGCGGGCTTCGCGCACAAAACCTTCTTCTGACCCTGCGGCAAATCCGCGCATCACAATTTCCGGAATCGACTCCACCGTGCCCTTCAGCTTGTTGATGGCAATAATCGGCAGTACAAAACCGTCTTCACTCAGGTGGCGGCGGTCTTTGATCACAAGGTCTTCCACCACGTCCGTGCGCGAACCGGAATCGATGCAGATTCGCCCCACAGTTACTTTATCCAGCTTGCGCGCCCCTAACTCATCGAACTCAAGCACGTCGCCGCTCTCAAGCATCATCACCTGTCCCACTGATCCCTGCATCGACCGCGCCATATCGGCCTGAATCCGCAGCTGCCGGTACTCGCCGTGAATGGGAATAAAATATTTCGGCTTTACCAGGTTCATGATCAGCTTTTGTTCTTCCTGGCTGGCATGGCCGCTTACGTGGACCGGCGGGTTGGAGCCATCGTCATAAATCACGTCAGCTTCACGCCGGAAGAGGTGATCGATCATCCGGTAGATGCCTTTTTCATTGCCGGGGATAATGCGGGAGGAAAGCACTACGGTATCGCCTTTTTCGATTCGCGCATGCTTGTGGTTATCGACGGCGGCGCGCGAAAGGGCGGACATGGGCTCGCCCTGCGTTCCGCTGATCATCACACAGACCTGCTGCGGCGCGTAATCTTTGATTTGGCCGGGATGAATTAGCAAGCCTTCAGGAACATCGATGTAGCCCAGGTCCATGGCAATCTCTGACGCTTCTGTCATTGAGCGGCCCACCAGCGCAATCTTGCGCTTGTATTCCCGCGCCATCTCAAACGCCAGCTTGATGCGGTGGATTGAAGACGAGAAGCACGAGATGAATAGCCGGCGCTCAGCACGGGCAAAGATTTCATCGAACTTGCCGCGTACGGCCCGCTCGCTGGGTGTATAGCCCCGACGCTCCGCATTGGTTGAGTCCTGCAACAGCGCCAGCACGTTGCCTTCCTTGCCGTATTCCGCAAACGTGTGCAGGTCAAAAAGACGAGTGTCAGTGGGTGTGGGATCGACTTTGAAATCGCCCGTGTGAATCACCACCCCCAGCGGCGTATGAACCGCAAGCGCAACGCAGTCTACAAGGCTGTGCGTGACCTGTATGGGATTGATAGTGAATGGCCCAAGGTTGAAGCGTGAACCGGCGCGGATCTCGCGCAGATCGGCATCCTCAAGCAGGCCGTGCTCTTCCAGTTTGTTTTCCACCAGAGCAAGCGTGAATTCTGTGCCAAAGACCGGAACCTTCAACTCCGTAAGCACCCAGGGCAGCGCTCCAATGTGGTCTTCATGCCCGTGGGTCAGCACAATTCCGCGCACTTTGTCGCGGTTTTGCAAAAGATAAGTAATGTCTGGGACAACGATATCCACTCCCAGCAGCTCGGATTCAGGAAACATCAGGCCGGCGTCGATAACGATAATGTCGTCACCATAGCGCACGGCCATGCAGTTCATTCCAAATTCGCCGAGACCGCCAAGGGGTACAAGATGGAGTTTATGCGAGGGCATGGTCAACAGATGATGCTAACAGCAGAAAGCCACTTAGGGGAAAGGGATAGTCCTCCGAGTCCATCGCTCACCCCGGCATCAAGCTCACCAGTGCCGCGCGCGATGTCGATTGCGTAATGAAAATGGCGTGAAGCCGCTGGCGGACACAATTCATGAACCGGTGTAGCTACGGCCTGGGCAAGTGGACGGAAGCCCGCGGTTGGCTACCGGATTCGATTCACACTAGAATAGGAGCAGCCAGGGAGCGAAACATGGCAGTCTTCGATTGGTCACAATGTTCAGCGGTCGAAAGAATACCCGGCAAAGTAAGCGGCGCGTGGGTAGTGCGCGGCACTCGTATGCCCGTTTCCGCAATTTTTGAGAATCTCGAAGCCGGCGCCAACATTGACGACATCCTCCAATGGTTTGACGGTTTAAATCGCGAGCAGATCAAGGCGATTATTGACTTTGCGGCGCGCAGTCTTGAAACGCCTGCGCCTGTTCGCTGATGCTCGTCCTCTTCGATCAGGGCACTCCCGTTCCGATCCGCGCATTTCTTATCGGTCATACGGTCAAGACGGCGGCAGAACAAGGCTGGAGTACGTTATCGAACGGCAATTTGCTCAACGCTGCTGAGGCCGCTGGTTTGAAATACTGGTTACCACAGAGAAGAACTTTACTCATCAACAGAACCTGCAGGGCCGCAAGATCGCTATTGTGGTACTTGGCAATCAGCAGTGGCCAGTGCTGCGCGTTCATGTTCGAGCGGTCGTGAACGCGGTGAACGCCGCCCTGCCCGGAAGCTACGTTCTCGTGGAGATACCGGCGAAGAAGCGCTAGCTTCTTGCGATCAGCCACACAAGAAATAATGTCCGAATCGCGGCCGTTATTGTGCCATAGCGTCTGCCACTGCGGGCGAAGGAGTCTCAGTCCCCAACTCTCCTTCCCATCGCGC
>JBAVLE010000412.1:0-15508 GCA_049688735.1 Candidatus Angelobacter sp.
CGCGTGTATTATCCGGGAGTGGAACTGGTGGTGGATTCTGATCTGACCACCGGTTCAGATCCTTATTTGCTCGATCATGTTTTCCACGGCCAGCCGCTCCTGCCAGGGGTGATGGGACTGGAAGCCATGGCGCAAGCGGCGATGGCGGTTGCCGGCGAAAGTAGACTTCCGCTTTTTGAGACCATACGCTTTGATCAGCCGGTGGCGGTACAGCCCGGGACACGGATCACGCTCCGTCTAGCCGCGTTAGTGCGTGATGATGGTTCGGTCGAGGTGGTGTTGCGCAGCTCCGCCACCTCCTTTGCCATCGACCACTTCCACGCTTTTTGCCGCTTTGAAGATGCGCCGGCTGAATCAGCTGACACAGTTACGGTCCCCTTGTCACGGCTGGCGGTGGAACCCGCGCGCGAACTCTATGGTTCCTTGCTGTTCCAGACAGGCCGCTTCCGGCGGCTGGCTGGATATCGCGATCTCAGAGCGGAACAGTCGTGGGCTGAGATTGCCCCCTCCGTCGGCCAGCCATGGTTCAGCCCTTATCTGTCCCCTACGCTTCTGCTCGGAGATGCCGGCGCGCGCGATGCGGCCATACATTCCATTCAGGCTTGCGTACCGGATGCCGTGCTGCTTCCGGCGGGAATTGAACAGCTTAAGCCGGCTTGTCTGGAGCCCGGCGAACCATTGCTGGTCCATGCGCGGGAGCGGTGGCAGGATGGGAACACATACTGTTATGACGTAGAGCTGCGCAACGAGGCCGGCGTCTTGCGCGAATCCTGGAGCGGGCTGAAATTGCACAAGGTCGCGGACGCTCCCGCCTGTGCCTTGCCGGATGCCCTGGTCGCCGTTTCCCTGCAAAGACGCGTCCGTGAGATGGGCGCCGTTACGGAATTGGGGGCGGCTTTCGAACGCGACCAGAATACCGACCGCAGGCACCGGAGCGAGCGGGCCATCCAGCGGGCGCTCCAATCCCGGCACATTGTGCAATGGCGTGCCGATGGAAGACCCGAGGTCCCGGCCGCTATCTCTGTTTCCGCGGCGCACATGAACGGCTTGACCCTGGCCGTAGCTGGCCCCGGCACATTGGCCTGCGATCTGGAGCAGGTTGCGACGCGTCCAGATCAGGTATGGCGTGATCTTCTGGGCGTAGAGCGCTGGCGGCTGGCGGAGCTGATCGCCAACCAGGCCGGCGAAGACATGCAGACCTCGGCCACGCTCGTGAGGACTGCTATTGAATCTTTGAAGAAGGCAGGAGCCCCTGAAGACGGGCATCTGATGCTTCATGATTGTTCTCATGAAAGGCCGGGTCTGGTTTCTCTGAAAATGGGCAACCTGAAAATCGCCACAGCAGTGGTGCGCTTCCGCGACGATCCGCATCCCGCGGCAGTCTCTATTCTTACCGGGAGCTAAAATGCGCTTCTACGAATACCGCCATCGCATTTCTTTTGAGGAAACCAACGTTGTGGGGAATGTCTATTACGCGCATTACGTGCGCTGGCAGGGCCGCTGCCGTGAAATGTTCATCCATGATCACGCGCCACAGGTACTCAAGGACCTGGCCCAGGGCCTGACCTTGGCCACCACTCGCGTTTCGTGTTCCTATTATCACGAGCTTTCAGCGCTGGACGAAGTGTTGATCCGCATGAGCGCCAGATCCATGAGTCCCGGACGCCTCACCATGCTGTTTCAATATTTCCGCGCCGCGGAAGACGGCGGAGAAATTCTGATAGCCGAAGGCGAGCAGGAAGTGGCGTGCGTCCTGCGTGTGGGATCTCATCTGCAGCCCGCACCCTTGCCGGCAGCCCTGCGTCATGCGGTAGAGAAATACATCGCGCCGATGGCTGAGCCGGTCCCGGGCAGATAACCAGCCTTTGCTCGCTTCGAATATCTCAGTCCTGCGAAACACGATCGGAATGCTACAAAAATGGGCGACTCCAGCGAGTCGCCCAACACGTCATTACGGGTTCGGCAATTTAGAGAGGGCTGTGGTTCTTGGGGCCCGGGCAGCAGGCAAGTCCCGGAGTGTCAGGAACACCATCCATATTGCTGTCCAGCTCACCCTCTACGGTCGAATAAACGTTGCGTGAGTTGAGGTCGATTTTGCCATCACCATCCCAGTCATTCAGCTTGCCTTTGAATGTGCCGGCGATGAATACGTTGGTCATCGGGCCCGTGGTGGGGTCATGCAGCGTGGAAAGAATTCCATTGCCAGGCACCAGAATCTCTTCCAACGATTTGTTCTTGAGGTCTTCAAGGTTCGTATAGCCCCAGCCCTGGAACCGACCGCGTACATAGCGGATCGCGTCACCGGCCTGCGTCCCCTGCTCCGGCACCTTGAACCGGCTGTCCAGATACCAGCAGCCCTCGCGCATGAAGGCCACATGGCCGTCGTGAACGCCCTGGCTGGCATCGTCGGCGTGACCGGACTTATAGAACGGCCGGTTGACGCTGGACTCGAAGTAGAAGTTGCCGCGATCGGTATGGGTCCGCTCGGTGAATCCGCGGAAGAGGTAGTTGTCGACGTGCAGGCTGCCATCGGCGTGCAATCCCGAAATCTGTTTTGCAATAACCAACTGCCGCTCGCGTGTCTTCACATTCGGGCAGGCGTGAGCCTGGCCGTAAATACGCGCCAAGGCCTGAGGAGCAAGAGTCAACTTGCCCCACACCTGGTTGGCTGGATCCAAGCGAACATAAAGATCGCAATGGATCAGGAGGAAAATAGTTTCATCAAAGGTCCTGCCGTTCGTGAACCGGCTTTCGCGATTGTCGAAGCGCGGGTCGCCGGTCTGAAGTTCGCTCACGAACAGGTCCGACCACTCCGCGATCTCCGGATCGGAGTCATGGCTGAACTTGCGCAAGGCTTCGATCGCACGAATGCCGCCCAGTTTTTCCACTGCCCAAAGGGCATCCCAGCGCACCTGCCGGTCGGGGTCGCGCGACACGATTTCGCAGATGAAATCAATAGCGTTGGGAAGATTGCGGTCGGCGTACTCGTACACCGCCTGCTCCCGCATCATGGGATCAGGATGCGTCATGGCATCCTTGCGCAGCTCGGCATCCGAGCGGGGATCGAGGCGCACGGCCACCCGGTCCAGAGCATGTGCGAAGTTGCTTTCCCAGGCTGCAGGGTCGCCAACAACGTGCATGAGCGGGTTGGGATGAACCAATGCGGAGTAGTATGCCAGTTCCACTACTTCGCGCTGATCGACGGTGAGCGCGTTCAGTGGCACTGAAACACTCTCCAGCGCGTTATTAAACTGGTTTTTGAGCGTTGCGTGCTCTCCGGTAATACGCATTTGCTCCATCTTGTTGCATAGATCAATCATTCTTGCTCACCTCATAGCTCGATTTTGGATTCCTCTCCACCGCACCGATTCTCTGCCCGCGCCGTATTTTTCGTCTTCTCTCCTCTTGCGAAATTCCCCTTGACGATTGCGATAGCGAGCGCTCCGCGCATACAGCAAAGTAGGAGAAGACGGAGGCGGAGCTATATTTCGTATCGTTCCCCAGCAAGGTCATGGGCGCGCGAGTTGGCAAGACAGCTCAAGCGGAGCGCTGAATGCGGAGATTCGCAAACAAAACGGTGGTTGTGACCGGTGCAGCTTCGGGCATTGGCCGCGCCATCGCACTTGCTTTCGCCGCTGAGGGGGCTCGCGTCGCCGCAGTCGATATCAACCAATGCGGGGCCAGGGAGTGTGCCGCCGCGATTGAGCACAACCAGGGCTCCGGCATTGCCGTGCAATGCGATGTATCGCGTGAAGCCGATGTGCAAAAAATGGTGGCACAGGTCACGGCGGAGTATGGCGCCATCCACATCCTCATCAGCAATGCAGCCGTCTTTCTGATGAGCTCTGCCCTCAAGGCCAGTCAGGAAGACTGGGAGCGAGTCTTTGCCGCCAACGTGAGCGCCGGCGCAATGTGCGCCCGCTATGCGGCAGAAAGCATGCGCGAGTGTGGCGGCGGCGCAATCGTCATCATAGCTTCCATCAGCGGGCTCCGGGCCGAACCCGGATTTGCCACTTATTCCTGCAGCAAGGCTGCGCTGCTGATGCTGGCCCGCAGCATGGCTGTTGACCTGGGGCCATGGAAAATTCGAGTTAACTCGGTAAGCCCGGGACCGGTGGACTCGCCAATACTGCGGCGGCTGACCAGCGAGGCGAACGTGGATTGGAACGAGTGGAGCACGGCGATCGCCAACCGGCAATGCATCAATACGATGATCCAGCCCCACGACGTCGCGCAGGCAGTGATGTTCCTTGCCGGCGATGAAGCGCGGATGATCACAGGCGTGAACCTTGTCGTGGACGGTGGATATACAGCCCGCTGATCAAGCTCGGGCTAGGAAATACAATGTTCGAACAGGCAAACGCAACGCCCTGACCCAAGGCTGATGACGGCGCCGCGCTCGCTATTGAATTGTGCCGGTCACCAGCGTCTGCGTCTCCTTGAGCGCGGAGATCCATTTGTCGCTGAAGCGCCGGCGTTCGGTCATGCAGAAAACAGAATCATCGCTGATCTCTTCCCATCCCGTATGCCGAACTATCATCGCGGAGCATGCCTGCTGCCTCGGCACGATCGCCAGGCGGCATGATGTCGCGTGTTTCCAGTTTGCGGCTTGCACCTGAAACTCCAAGCACTCCAGGTTCTTCCAGTCCAGCCCGCTCACTTTCACTGGTTCCGCACGGAGAATCTTCTCCCAGGGATTCCAAATAAACTGCCCCCGGTGTGCAGACAAAACACGCAGTGCCTCGCTTGGCGAAACCGGCAGCTCAATGCTGCCGTCAAAATCGCGGCGCCAGTCATAGCGGGTGAGGCCGCCCGTCCGCATGTGCTTCTCCAGGCGCTCCAGAAAATCAGTCCAGCCTTCAGCCAGCTCGATGCATGTTTTTTCGCTGCGGGCAGGCTCGTAGTCGGTGACGGTAACCAGGCAGTTTTCGCCGCGATCCGCCAAGTCCCACTTGATGGCGTCCCGCGGTCCGGTTCCGAGAAAGCGCCAGTAATATTCAAGCTTGGTAGGAGCGGCGACGCGGGCGCTCTCAATTACAAAAAAATCTCCGTCGCCGAAATCCAGCCGTATGCTTTTATTCGCAGAAATGTCCGCGGAGAGATCGCCAAACCACATGCTGACCGATTCGCGCCGGATGATGGCATCCCACACGCGGGCCAGGGGAGCTGGCGCCAGCACGGTGGCCCGGACCTGGCCGGACGAGATCTCAGTCTCAACAATGCTGTGCTCACTTTTGGTGGTCGATGAAGACATAATGGCTCTCCCGGCAGACGCCGCTTGGTTTAGAAGTTGTGCGGCATAGTTGGCCCTTTTGGCATAAGAACAAATTGACGAGCGCGCTTGACAGCATCAGCCCAGAAGGACGCCATCAGCCGTCTTTCCGAGAGCTGCAAGTCCGCAGGCAGCGCTTCCCAGTTGTAGTGAAATACCTGCAGCAGTGTCGTACCCCATCCAGCGGGCTCCAGCCATAGGCGCCCTGGGATGGAAGCCCCCCAGGATGGCCGCTGCAAGCGATACGTCACATATGGCAGGAACGACGGAGGCTTCTCGCCGGGTTGGGCGATCTCGTCTACCGTCATTTCGACCAACCCACTAGCATCGCCCATCAGGATCGGGAGGTGCGCCTGGGGCTCCAGGCTGCCGCTCATGCTTCCCAGCCAGTATTTCAACGATACCGGCGAAAATAATTGGTCCCACGCAGCATACAGCGAAAGAGGCAGCTCAATTTGCGCATACGGTCCCATACGGCGCCACGGCCATCGCCATGTAGCGCCCGTGCGGAGGTGCGCTGCAAGCTGATCGAGGATTCCCGGCCAGCCGCCGCCGTTCCACGTCTGCCAATCCCACGGAGGGTTCTTGGCTTCTTCGATAACTGTGATCTCAGTACCGACCTGGACTTCAGACAATGACCAGGTAACCAGGGTGGCCTGTCCTATGCCGAGCCAACGGGCCAGATAAATCAATTCCTGGTTCGGAACCGCATCTGTGGTCCGAACCAGGAAGAATTCACCGTCTTCGAAATCAAGCGTCGTTTCCGATCCTACCTCGCTCAGCGAGCCACGGCAGACTGCGAGCCACCTTGCGACCCGCTCGGGCGTCACCAGTGCTTCCCAAACGCGGGCAGCCGGGTGAGGTACTACGACGCTGGAGACCAATCTTTCCCAACGATCACGGGCTAACGTGCGGGCCCCAGGCATGTGAAGCGCGGGAAAGGTCTCCTCGTTCTTGCCAAGGAGATCCCCATTGGTCGAGATTTCCGCGGTGAATGGGTTACGATCAGGTGTCATTGCGTTTGGGCTGCCTTCCCAATCGTCTCAGGGTTTGACGTGCGCCACGCCGCCAGCTCTGCCTCCGTCAGGTAGGTTCCCATAGCGAAGTTCAAAGCGGTCAGATAGGCCACAGGTCCGTTGTCAGGATTGTTCACGTCGAACAGGGGCAACATGCGATAAATGCGTCCCACGCCCGGGCTTCCCGCCGGAGGAATGGCGCGCACGTTATCGATGGTCAGTTCAATGGGTTCCTTGTTGAAAAGAGTCATTCCGAGCTTGGGAACCTGGAACACAGCGCCAACCGCCATGCGGCACGCTTTTTCCGGCTGTTGTTCTGACATGCACTCGAAAGGAGTGCGCAGCATGCCGGTGGAAACGTATTCCACATTCAGGACCACGATGATCTGTCCGATTTCCGGAGAGTAGCCCAGCATCTTCATTTCGATCAGGTTGGTATAAACCTCGGCGTGGACCCAGTCCGCCGCTGTCGGCACGGAGCGGGCTACGCGAACAAAGCCGCGGAAATCCACAGTAAAGTCGCCTTTGCCGGGGATATGAAACGTATCCGTCGATGAGATGCCAAGGTTGTCAATGCCGCGCGGTGGCGGAGTGAAAGGTTCGACTTGCTGCGGTGCGAACAGATTATCGAGCTGCTCATCATGAAGGCGCACCCCTGAAACCACCTTACCCTCTTGTATCAATAGTGTGGACATTCTTTTCTCCTTGCGAAAAATTCACGGCGCGGTGACGCCAACTTCATCGCAAGACTTACATCCTGGCAGTCACCTTCAAGCGCTCGTATTACCAATAATCGCTTGCCACGTTCTGTGTCTTCTCCGGAATTGCTTTGCCTCGACGAAGTACTTTCCGCAGCCTGTCCCGGCCGGCCAGCGGGCCCTCATTAGGGATTACGCAAAGCCGGAGAAGCATGCGCGTCGCGCGTCAGCTACGGTGCGTGCCGGACTGTTTCCCGGAGGGATCCAATGGCCGTCACTTTCCAAATCCCTGATCATCTTGCTTCCTTCACGGACTGGCAAACTTCCATCACGCTGGACGTCTCCCCGCAAACGATCGGTCAGGCCCTCGAATTTTTGTGGAACCGATATCCGGGACTGCATGACCGCCTCGTCGACGAGCAGAGCCGGATTCGGCCACAACTGAATGTCTTCATCGCCAATGATCCGATTTGCAGGAAAAAAGGACTGGCTACGCGATTGCCCAGTGGTGCGTCTGTATCCATCCTGCCTGCGCTGGGCATCCTCTGACGATCGCGCGCGGCTCGCAGAGGCTTTTAGCCGAAAGCCTTCGTCTTGAGCACCGCGATCGAACGAGCAAAGAAATGCGCTCCTCCAGAGACCTCGAGCAGCGGCTCGTTTGTAGGCCGTGTGAAGCGGTGACGCCATGTCCCAGCTTTGGACGATTCTTCCCGCAGCTAGCTTCCTCGTCAATAAACGCAAAATTCCAATCCGGTATTCGATTGATCCCAGAATTGATTCAGGAAGTGGGTGACAATAGATTTATTTTCCTCGTCTGACACCCCGCACACCCTTAATGTTGAAAATTGAACATCTCTTGAAGCTGCCGGAGACGAATCGATTGTGGAGTGTGCCGGATGGCAAAGTTCCGCAAGGCGCACAAGAAAGGGTTCGTCCAGGTCCCGGAGCGCCCAATGCGGCGAGCCAGCAGCGTGAGATCACGCGTGCGGTTGAGCCGGTACATCTCATACTCGTTCAGGGCCGCGCCTATGTCCGCATTGCTTCGCAAACAGCCGGCCAGCACAGGGGAGTCTTCAATGGCCTGACATGCGCCCTGCCCCAGGTCAGGCGTAGCCGGATGCGCGGCGTCGCCGAGAAGGGTTACATGGCCGCAGGTCCATGCCGGTAGTGGGTCAATGTCATAGATATCATTTCGCAGAATACAGCCGCCCGGTGTGTTCTCGATGATCTGCCGCACAGGCTCATGCCAATCCGCGAACTGCTTGAGCAACTCGTCTTTTTCGGCATAAGGCGAATGCGCCCCTGCTTGGCCGGCGTTGCCGGAAGCGAACCAATACACCCTGTCCTTTGACATGGGAAAGTATCCAAACTGATGGCCGCGTCCCAGGGAGGTGACGCCAATATCGTTCGGAAGGCGCAATTGCGAAATCCCGCGTGACACGGTGTATCCGGCGAAGCGCAGCTCTTGTTCACCGAACAGCTGTGAACGAACGGTGGAGCGGAGCCCGTCGGCGCCAATCAGGGCGCAGCCGCAGGACACTGATCCATCGGCGAACAACGCAGTCACCTCGTCTGCGCTCTGCTCAAAACCGACGCAGGCCGCCCCAAACTGAATGTAGTCAGGGCCAAGGAACTCAAGCAGCAGATCGATCAGTTCTGATCTTTGCAGGGCCCAACCGATGCCGTCGTAGCCGCCGTTCAGAG
Source organism: Candidatus Angelobacter sp. (assembly GCA_049688735.1). Taxonomy (GTDB): domain Bacteria; phylum Acidobacteriota; class Terriglobia; order Terriglobales; family Acidobacteriaceae; genus Angelobacter. The sequence goes on from JBAVLE010000412.1 coordinate 8,691, forward strand.
CGGATGAATTCACACAAAACAACTCGGCGCCGTTGGCCACGGTCATGGAAATGCCCTGCAGCGGCTTGCAGCGCCGACGAAGCTCCGGGCCTATGCCGAGGCCATCGAGAGCGCGCATGGCATTGGGCCAAAGCGTAAAGCCGCATCCAGCGTCACGTCCGGAAAGGGCCCGCTCATGCACGACAGGGTGAAAACCAGACTGCCGCAAGGCCAACGCCAGTGTGAGGCCACCCGGTCCTGCGCCTATGATGATGATTTGCCGCTTGGATTGCATGATCTTCCTCCATCATCAGGTGGGCTGTAGCAGATCTCTGCACCGGCGAGTATCCCTATTTTTCCGGCGTTACCGTGGAATCGGGAAAGCGACTTGAAGTGATCCACGAATTGCTTGGCGCCCGACGCTGAAAAACACCGCAATGATCCATCACGTCGGGAGCAACAACTTGATCGAGTATGGCGATGTTCCCTGTATTGATGCGTCGAACCAGCGGCGGCCAATTTTTACAAGACTGGCAACAGACATAAAGCAACTCTTTCTAAAATCAATAATTCACAGGAAAAACCTGATAGAGGGCATGTATCGGGTTCGGCAGCGGCAAACGACGAAGCTCGAAGCCCCCCTCCTCGCACAACTCGCGCAGTTTGCTTTCGGGCAAGGCCATGGCGCCTTCTCCGGCGCCACCACTGGCCAGCGATACCGGCGTGTTATAGAACAAGCTGGTACCATAAAGAATAGTTCCCACGGTGCCCAGGTTGTCCTCAAGTCTGGACGAGCAGTTGCCTTCCAAAATCAGCCATGATCCCCCGGGCGACAGGGCGCGGCGGATGGCATGAATTCCTGCCGGAAGATCAACAACATCATGCAGCGAATTCAACGTGAGAACCAGGTCGAATGTTCCGGGAATGCCGCAGGTGATGTCGATTTCACTGAAATACACTCTTTTATCTAGTCCAGCCAGCCGGGCGTTCTTCCGGGCGCGGGAAAGCATTTCCGGAAATGCGTCATATCCAGTGAAAGATGAAGCTGGGAATTCCCTTGCCAGCCGCAGCAGGGCGCGTCCGGCGCCGCAACCCAGATCGGCCACACGAATGCCGTCGCGGAGCCGCGACACCAGGCCTGCCGCAGGCAGCCATTGCTGCACCATGAAATTGTCATACCATGACGCGCTCATGCGCTCCATGCCTTGCCACAAATCGCCGGTATAGGATGCCTGGGAAACTCCACCGAACTCACGGAATGCTTGCGTGATCTGGTCAATGGGAGCCATAAGGCCCAGCAGCAATTGAAATCCGCCGGCCAGCCGCATGCTGCCATGCTCATTGGCCAGCAGCTCGGCCGCCTCGACTGGCAGCGAGAAAGTCTGGCCGTCAGGGTCGTATTGCAGATAGCCGGCCGCGGTCAGAGTGCGGAGCCATTCACGCAACAGACGCTCGTCCGTGCGTGTAAGACTTGCCAGGGTAGCCAGGTCTGCATTGGGAGAGTTCGCGAGGGCGCGGAAAAGGCCCAGCCGATCGCCGACAGCACAGGCGAGAGCGGCCATCGCGGAGCCAAAATCGCGCATCATTTTTTCCGAGAAGACCTGCAGCCTGGCGATATCAAGCGATGGCCGGATTGCCCGAGTAGAAGCCGTTTCCGGCATAATCTCTCCTGCTAGCGCACGTATGCGGGACGTTCGACCAGTTGGAAACGATTGCCATCGGCGTCGGCAAACTCCGCCATCCACCCGCCCCAGAGTTGCTGCTTGGGTTCCGCCGTGAACTGCACGCCCCGTTGCGCCAGCCGGCTGTAGTCGCCACGGCAATCGTTCGAGAGAATTACAATGCCGGTCCATGTACCGACGCGCCGTTGCATTTCTTCAGCTTCGCTGTTCCCGGCCATCATGGGCGGAAACAAGATGAACTCGGTGCCGCCTTTACCAGGCGATACGGTCAGCCAGCGGACCCCTTGCGCGATGGGCATGTCCATGGAAACTTCAAATCCGAGCTTTTCTGTGTAAAACTCCAGGGCTCGCGCCTGGTCATTTACAAATATGGGAACGCTTCCAATCATCATGTTTCAACTCCATGTGGAAAGCCTGAGGTTCTAAACCCGCCATGCGCATTAAACGGCGCAATTCCAGCAGCGTCTTCTCCTGAATTGCTCTGAGGTATCGAGGTGAAACAGAGGCAAGCGGGGAGAAGACGCTCCGATGCGCCGGGAATATTCTCGGCCACTCACGGCATTTGCACATCGGAGCAATGAATGTCTGCTGAAGCAAACAAAAAATTGATTGGCGAATTCTTAGCTTCCTGGAACCAACGGGACATGGAAGGCATGGCGCGAAACTGGTCACCGAATATGGTGCACCATACCCGCACTGGTACCTACGGGCCTTCCGAAGTGTACAGCCTCATGGCCGGCTTTATGGAAGCTTTCCCCGATCTGGAATTCCACATCGACAATATAGTGGCGGAAGGAGATCTTGTGGCCACACATATGACCGCCCGAGCCACCCACAAGCAGGAATTCATGGGAATTCCCGCAACCGGCCGCCAGATTATCTGCTCCGTGATGGGACTGGTCCGCATTGTCGACGGCAAAATTGTGGAGCACTGGAACGTAATGGATGAGTTGTATCTGATGCAGCAACTGGGACTGGTTCCGGAGAACTATATCTCCGCCATGGCATCGTCTTGATACCGCCATCCAGCATGCGCACAGCAAGAATTGAAGGAGATTTATGAAGACGAGCAAGAAGCCCCCTCAGACCACCCGCCATTTTGAGGAACTGGTAACGGAATTCAGAAAAAAAGCGTTCCTGCAGCAGGACCTCAGCGCCATTGACCAACACCTGACCCCGGATTTTGTCGATCACTTCGCGCCCACGTGGGATCCGCCGGGAATCGAAGGCGTCCGGCGCCGCTTTGGCCAGGCCGCGCAGGCGTTTCAGACGAAGCAAGTCGAGATCGTGCATTCGATCCGCAAGGGAAAAATTCTGATGCAGGCGATCCGGATTCATTTGCGCCATACGGGCGACTTCATGGGCATGCCTCCCACGGGAAAGGACCTTAGCATCGCCGGCTTTGACGCTTTTGAATTTCGCGGTGACAAGCTGTGCGCGCATTGGGGAGTCTATGACGTCTCGCGCATACCGGACCTGCTGGGCATGGGCCTGGGCGCGCTTAATGCGCCCGGAACTCAGCCGACGGCATCGCCGAGTTGGGCAAACATGTGGCGGGGCGAGGTGCACGGCTCATGAGATCAGGGTTCGCCCTTGAAGAACAGGAAGCCCGCTACCCGAGTCCCGCCACGGACCCCACGCGGCTCTTCGACCTTGCCGAGGGCATGCATGCGATTGAAGCTCTTACTGCGGCGGCGGCATGGCTGCATCTGTTCGAATGGCTGGCCGTGTATCCCTCAAGTGAGCCCCAGATCTGCGCCGCGCTGAAGCTCTCTCCCCGTCCAGCGCGGGTATTGCTCACGCTACTTGCTGCCCTTGATCTGGTCGAGAGCGATGCGCAGGGTGTTTACACAGTGACGCTTCTGGCGCGGGAGCATCTGCTGCCGGACTCGCCATGGAGCCTGCTTCCATGTTTCGATGCTCTCAAGGACCGTCCTGCATGTGTGAACATGCTGCGCGTTTTGCGCACCGGCAGAGCGATGGGCGGGCCTGACGAGAACCAGGGCCCGCCGGCCTGGGCAGAAGGAATGAGCCAGGAAGATTTCGCCGAGTTCTTCCTCAATGCCATCGATAGCCGCAACGCCTATCTGGCCGATGCCGTGGCCGCGCGCCTCGACCTGCGCGGATGTAGGAGTTTGCTCGACGTAGGCGGCGGATCCGGCATTTACTCCTGCACGCTGGCCCGGGCCAATTACGACCTGCGCGCTACAGTACTGGAGAAGCCTCCGGTTGATGCGGTTGCCCGGCGCGCCATCGAGCGGCGCGGCCTGAGCGAGCGCGTCTCCGTGGTTTCCGGGGACATGCTTTATGGCCAGCTTCCGAGCGGCCATGACGTCCATCTGTATTCAAACGTAATTCATGACTGGGATGAAGCCGAGGTGCGGCGGATATTCAGCGCTTCGTTCAGCGCGCTGCCACCGAACGGGCGGATCGCGGTCCACGACGCGCTGCTCGACGAGGATAAGAAGGGCTTGCTTGCGGTTGCCGAATACTCGGTCCTGCTCATGGCTTTTACCGCTGGGCGCTGCTACTCCGTCGCGGAACTTCGCGCTCTATTGCACGAGTGCGGATTCACGAACATTGCGCATCATCCCACTGTAGTCCACCGCAGCCTGGTTACTGCATCCAAGCCGGCCAACGCCGCTTTCGAGACGCTTCCGTCCCGCTAGCGTGAAAGGTTCATATGGCAACTAAAAGCGCTCCAGCATCTGACTTCGGTTTTCAGGGAAGTGCCCCCGGCTGTCCTCACGCGTCCATGCATCCAACGGCAGCGTTCGGCGCCAGCTACAACCCTTTTGATCCCACTTTTCTCGCGGACCCCCACGCGTTTTTCAGCCGCGCCCGCAAAGAAGCGCCGGTGTGTTTCAATCCGGTCTTTAATATGTGGGTGGTGACCGGCTATGACGAGGTCATGAAAGTAGTAGAGGACCCGGTGCTCTTCGCGTCCAAGAACAAGGTGGACCCGCCGAACGACATTCGCCCAGAAGTGCTGGAAATCCTGGCCACGGAAGGTTATTCAGTGGTTTTGCAGCTTTTCAACAGCGATCCGCCAGAGCACGACCGTCTTCGGTCACTGATCTACCGGGCCTTCACTCAGCAATCCACGATGGACCTGGTTCCGCATGTCCGCCAGATAGCAACGGAAATGGTGGACCAATTTGCCGCCCAAGGCCAGGTAGAGCTGCGGTCTGCTTTCGCCGATCCCCTGCCTCTCCGAGTGATTCTCGATTATGTCGGCGTGCCCCGCGAGGACCAGGACCAAGTGCGGATCTGGGACGACTGGTGGGCCCGTCTCTTCACGTCTGCGCACGCCATCGAGGAGCAGATGGAAGCAGTGCGGCAGGTGGTAGCTTATCAGAAATACTATGACAGCCTCATTAATGAGCGCAGGCTCCATCCGCGCGACGATCTAACCAGCCGCATGGCCTCGTCCCGTGTTGACGGCCATGAGCCGTTGCGTAACGTGGAGATGATCTGGCAGTTTATGGGACTTCTGGCTGCCGGCCATGCCACCACCACGGACGCGATGACCAACATGCTTCTGGTCATTCTTGAAGAACGGGGGCTTTGGTCCAGCTTGTGCGCCAATCCGCAGCAGCTTTCCAACTTTATCGATGAAGGACTGCGGTACGTGAATCCTGTGCTGGGACTTCCGCGGGTCACCACGCGGACCGTGGAACTCGGCGGCGTAACCATTCCTGAAGGCGACCAGGTCCTGGTCAGTTTCTGTTCAGCAAACCGGGATGAAAAGATGACGCCGAATCCTGACGCCTTTGATCCCACGCGTGAAAACGTGAACAAGCATCTGGCGTTCGGCCGCGGCATTCATCGCTGCGTGGGGGCCCGCATGTCGCACATCATGATGGCCGGCGCCTTCGAAGTCCTGATGGAGCGGTTTCCAAGCCTGCGGGTGCAGCCGGGCTACAAGGCTGAGCACACGATGCATCCTTTCTTATGGGGCTTGTCCAGACTTCCGGTGGAGTGGAATGTGGCCGGCCGGTAATGGATGCAACAACGAATACGGCATCGGGGAAGGAGAAGAGATATGGACATGGGACTTCGAGACCGGGCAGTGTTGATCACCGGTGCCACGGCAAATATCGGCGCGGCCACTGCCCTCGCCTTTGGCAGGGAAGGCGCCCGGATCGCGCTTACATACTGCCATAATAAGGATGGAGCGCAGCAGGTGGCCTGTGAGATCGCAAAGGCCGGGGGCAGCGCTTACGTCGTGCCGTTCGATCTGGAAGATCCGGACGCAGCCGAAAAACTTGTAGAGAATGTGGCCGATCATTGGGGCGGGCTGGACGTGCTGGTGAACAACGCCGTCCGGTGGGCCGACACAGGACCGGGCCCGATGGAGACCACCTTTGACGAGACTCCCGATTGGGAGCGGCTCCTCAACGCCAATCTTAGCGGGCACATGCGCGTAATCTATGCGGCGATTCCCTTCCTGCGCAAGAGTCCGGCAGGAAGAATTGTTACCTTGTCCACATCCGTGATACGTCGCGGGGTGCGGGGGGCGGCCATCTATACGGCGGCCAAGGCTGGGCTCCACGGCCTGACGCGGAGCCTGGCGTGGGACGTGGGCAAAGATGGCATCCTGGTGAATCTGGTCCTGCCCGGGTGGACCATGGATCCATCACCCGAGCCTATGCCTGAGGAGCTCCAGTTCCTCCTCGATGAACACCGCAAAAATACTCCCACAGGCCGTCTTACAGCCAGCCGCGATGTGGCTTCAACCATTGTGTTTCTTTGCTCGAGCGCCAATGGAAGCATCACCGGACAGGAAGTGTGGGTGACGGGCGGGTTCTGTTAGGGTCGCGATCAGATCTTGCGACGCTCGGAGTCGGTGGCCGGGCGGGCGCGAATCGCCGACCAAACGTCATCCATCGATATTTGCGCCACGGGTTTCCAGCCGGCCAAGCGTGTGGCGTCATGGACTACCTGACGCGAGAGATCGGACTTTCCGCTGGCAATTTTGGGATAGGCGACCCAGAGTGCTCCGTCCGGTTTGGTGACTTTCATCGCTTGGGGGAGATAGCGGTCGAGTTCGGCCTGGTTCGAGGCGAAGAGAACCACGCGATCCGCCGGCGCTTCCGGCTTGCGCGCAAGATGTGCTCCCGCCGGAAGTCGGCCCAGCACTCCGGGATACTGGGC
>JBAVLE010000413.1:0-3619 GCA_049688735.1 Candidatus Angelobacter sp.
CTTGAACCGTTACTTTCTGACCACTGCGTGCATGGACTCAGGTCAGCAGTCACATCGGACCGTGCCGATCCTGCAGGCAGGGTGAAGCTGAAGCGAGCTCCTTTGCCAAATTCGCTCTCTAACCAGATATTACCGCCCTGCTGTTCTACAAGCCTTTTAGTTATGGCCAGACCGAGACCGGTTCCTTCGTGCGCGCCATCGCCGTCGATCTGCCGGAATTCCTCAAAAATAATTCCTTGGTCCTCAGCGCGAATGCCAATTCCGGTGTCTGCCACGGAAATGCATATGAATTTACCTTGTTCGGCACAACTCACGGATACCTGTCCACCCTCGGGTGTGAACTTCACTGCATTGCTTAAGAAGTTGTAAAGGATTTGTTTGAACCTGACCCGGTCTGCGTAAATGGAACAGGAAGCAGCCAGGTCGTGATGTACCTGGATATTCTTCGCCATTGCCAGCGGACGAATCGTGGACAGGACTTCCGGTAATGCATCTTTCACATGAAAATCTTCGCAGCGGATTTCAAGTTGGCCTGCTTCAATCTTGGAAAGATCAAGTATGTCGTTGATAAGCTGTAAAAGATGATGGGCACCATCTTTAATATGCGAGACAAAACGCTTCTGCTTATCATTCATTTCCCCGGCCGTTCCATCAGCCAACAGTCCGGAAAAGCCCACAATAGCGTTTAGAGGCGTCCGCAATTCATGACTCATGCTGGCCAGAAACTTGCTCTTGAGTTTCGTGGCCTGCTCAACTTCGCGGTTCCGAAGTTCCAATTGCCGGTTGGCCGCGGCCAGACTGTCAATCAATCTGGTTCTTTCTTCTTCGGCACGCTTCTTCTCCGTAATGTCCACTGCCACAACGACTTCAGCCGGCCGGCCTGAAAAATTTAGCGCATATGAGGTGATTTCAACCTCGATGATGGAACCATCCTTAAGACGATGCTTCCAATCGCTTACGTTTTCATTTCCTTCTCTAACATGAGCTACGCTTTCCAGCAGGGCGGGAATGTCCTCGGACGGACGAATGTCCTTTACGGTCATGGCAAGAAATTCAGCGATTGAATAACCATACTTGCGAACTGCCGCGTTGTTCACGGCAAGAAAGCGGAGCGTCTCACGGTCATAGGCCCAAGTGGGATGAGGGTTGTTGTCGAATAGCTTGCGGTGGCGTTCTTCGCTCTCTTGCAGCCGTTCTTCAGCGCCCTTACGTTCGGTTATGTCCCGTGTAATCTTGGAAAACCCTCGGAGTGCGCCGCTTTCATCTTTCAAAGAAGTGATCACTACATTTGCCCAAAAACGCGACCCATCCTTGCGCACCCTCCAGCCTTCCTCTTCGCAACGTCCTGCTTGAAGCGCCATCTGGAGCTCGCGCTGGGGAAAGCCGCTGGCCATCTCTTCCGCTGGATAAAAACATGAGAAATGTCTTCCGATAATTTCATGTTGCTTGTATCCCTTAATGCGCTCGGCCCCTTGGTTCCAACTGGCAACATGCCCCGTGGGAGTCAGTCGGAAAATCGCGTAATCCGTGATTCCATTCACGAGAATGCGAAGACGTTCCTCACTCTCGCGTAGCGCTGCTTCTGTGCGCTTGCGTTTCGTGATGTCTTTGCGGATGATGTAGTAAATCAACGCAAGCATCATGATTTCGAAGGCAATGACCGACACAAATCCCATTGCAGTCAGACGAGTGCTGGTTTGAAGCTTTCTTTCCCTGAAGCGGAGCAGTTGTTCCTCTTCAGTACGCATTGTTGCAATCGTTGCCCGGATGGCGGCCGTTTCAGCTTTACCCCGGCCAACCAAAACATCCTGTTGCGCCGCTACAAGCCCTCTGTCATATCTGGAGTTGACCGTTTGGTCCAGAGCATTAAACAACGTCATCAATTGGGATCTCAGGGCGACAGCGCGCGCGTTTTGCGATGCATTGTCTGCAGTCAATGTTTTTAGGTGGTCGACGTGGTCAAGAACAGAGGAGAAGGAATCTCGGTATGGCTTAAGGTAAGAACTTTCGCCAGTTAATAGATACTCCTGGACTGCACTTTGCCAATCGTCAATCGCTGACCCGGCCGCATTCAATTCTCGGATTACGTCGCGTGTATGGGCTACCCGTTGGTTGTTTTCAAGCGACATTTGGGAGTTGTGATAAGCGATGATCGAAACGAACACGAGCAGCAGGCCGACCAGGCCAAGCCCTAATGCCGTTTTGCGCTCGATTGACAAGTTCATAGAATTACTCCTGCGATGCGATGCAGTGGGGATCATCCGGATTCAGGAAGCACTCGTTTGGAAACGGTGTAAGAGCAGTCGCTCCGAATCGCCGATTAATCTTGCGAACTCAGAGAATACGTTGCTGTCCCACCATCCTCGGCGCACTTCTTGCGCCATAATCTCCAAGGCCTCAACGGCTGAAAGCGCCCGCTTATAGGGCCTGGCGGTGGTCAACGCATCGTAGACATCAACGATTTGCAGTGTGCGTGCTGTAATAGGGATTTCTTCGCCTTTTAGCCCGTCAGGATATCCAGTACCGTCCAGCTTCTCGTGATGGTGCCGAATGATGGGGAGAACTAGACGGAACGATTTCAGCGGAGCACAAATGCGTTCGCCTACTACTGGGTGCTGACGCATGATCGTCCATTCTTCTTCGGTCAACCGACCCGGTTTAAGGAGAATGGCGTCGGGCACCGCAACTTTTCCAATGTCGTGAACGATGCCGGCACGATGTAAAGCAGTCAACTGGTCAGACGAAAGCCGGAGTCGTTCACCCAAACGACACGCGTAATCTGAGAGTCGCGCACAATGGTCCTGGGTGTAAGGGTCCTTGCCTTCGATGCTGCGGGCGAGCGCGAACAACACAGATTCGGCCCGTTCCAATTCGTCAGTGTGCGCCTTCAATTTCAATAAGGACCGAACGCGGGCAAGCAATTCGCTGCGATCTACCGGCTTGGTAAGAAAATCATCAGCTCCGGCGGTAATGCCTCGTACCCGGTCTTCGGTGTTTGCAAGAGCCGTCACCAGGATGACGGGCGTAAGACAAGTATCTTTATTGGATTTGATCCTTTCACAGACTTCAAATCCATGCGGACGTGGCATCATTACGTCGAGCAGTACAAGGTCAGGCCTGGCAGTCTCAAACATTCGAAGAGCAGATGCTCCATCGGAGGCGGTAGAAACGATGAAACCCGCAGCAGTTAACATCTCCTTAAACAACACACGATTCGGCCCATGATCATCTGCGACAAGGATCGTTCCACTTATCTTTTCAACTTGCAAAATCATATGCTGTATTAGTGTCGCACTCCGTCATGATAGATACTATGTTACTGTGGTTACTAAGTTCCTTTTGCTAGCAGCAAGACGCATTCTTTTCACTAAGCAGCAAGCCCCGAATATTAGAAAACACTCATATGTCGTTCCGCGTCGAAGTGGTGCAACATCCTGTTTTCGGAACAAACTCGGATAAACGATTCAGAAATGAATTTTCGTTTTAAACTTTAGCGTGATTCTTCCAATTGATCTTCATTCGATGGCGCGGCACCGGTATTGAAGACAGGGCATCAAAAAAATCATTGACTTAGTGAATTCGACACCAGCTGTTGACCGGAACTGTGCCATCGTAATGC
>JBAVLE010000414.1:0-7740 GCA_049688735.1 Candidatus Angelobacter sp.
GTAGGTAGGTAGGTCGTTTCAATTCCGTTCAGATCAGTGTCATCAGTGTTAATCAGTGGTGAGTTCCTGCTTCCCCGATAACGGCGACGACGGCGATCTTCTGAGACAACCTCTTCTCGCGCCAACGCTTCGCATGTAGTAAGCCACTGTCGTAGTACTTTCGGAGGGGAAGAACGCATGAAGAATCTTTTGAAAATCGCAGCTGTTCTGGTGTTCTGCGCCGGCTTTGGCATGGCCCAGACTCCAGCAACTCCAACAACCAACCAAACCGGCACACAGGTCACCAAAACCATGCTGGAATTTGCCAACGCGAATTCGGCTAAGATCGCCTGGACCTCAAAAGCCAGCCAAGACCTGGTTCTGCAATACAGCACCACTCCCGACTTTGGGTCCAGCCCCCTGGCGGCGGATGCCATCGAGAACAACGGCGGCGATAATCACCGCGCCACCATCAGCAATCTGCAGCCGAATACCACCTACTACGTCCGGATGACCGACAAAACCGGACAGCCGGTTGGACCAGTGCATTCCTTCAAGACTCCGGCCCAGGGCGCGCCACCAATCCATGAGCAGCCTCTGAACTAGCCAAGCCGCTCATCTGTTTTCTCTTTGAGTGGGTCAGTTGAAAAACTGACCCACTAGCATTATCAGCCTCAAAATATCTCGGCATCCCGCGGGCCTGATCCCAGACTCAATTCGACAGAAAGTTGCAGAGTTGCTGCTTATGTCTGGAAGATTGGATCTGCGGCAAAATTGGCATGTCTAATCCCCGCTGCTTCCTAATTTTCTTCAGATCAGTGTTATCAGCGTTCATCAGCGGTACGATTTTGCTTTTTGGCATTTCGGGCTTTTCCACATCCGCGCTTATCCGCGTTTATCCGCGGTAACCTAAGTTTTCCGATCACCGGATCACCAGATCACGCGATCACCCGTTCTTCTCCTCATCCGTGTCCATCCCTGGTAAGGTTTTGCTCTTGCTTTGGCTGATTGCTGACCGCTGATTGCTGACCATCTTCTTCAGCTCTATCACCTCCAGCGGGCACTCCGGCCAATTGTGCTCCCAGCAGACAATAATGTCGCATCCGCTGGGGTCATGCCCATGCCGCAAAAAATTGCGGCTTTCCAGCTCAAATTCAATCTTCACCGGCCTGTTCCGGTCTTTTCCAGCCACGCGCAGCGCTTCGCAGTCCGGAAACTCCGTCTGTATCTTCAGTATCAGAAAGCCCAGTGACACCGCCATGGCTCCAAACAGGCTAATCACTCCGCCTTCGCTCGTTGGACCATAAACATGTCCCCAGGCAGCTATCAACGCCCCGTACGTTGGCCGGCTGTCCTTCTGTCGCTCGGAGGACGCCTCGGCAGCCACCTCGGTCGATGACACGGCGGCGCCGCCCCGTCGCCCTCCTTGTAGCTCAATCAGCTCCGTCACGTCTCTGAACTCGCAATCCAGGCCATGCTCCTCGGCATACAGCCTCATCCGCTCCGGAACCATGTTCCATGAGCCGGCGCATCTTGTCAGCGGACGCGCACTGTATTTGCTCCGGCTTTCGTATTCCCAAACCGTTGGGATTTTCTTGAACGCCCTCACCACCTCAACCCAGTCCATGAACAGCCTGTCGATCTCAACCTTTCTGCCGCGTTCCGGCACTTCCAGATTGCATTCTTCCAGCGCCTGTTTGTAATTGCCAAAATGCTTCCTGATCTCCGGACGGTCAATTCCTGCGTGCTTCATCAGCTCCGCTACGGTAGGCACCTGCTTCAGCTTCTCCGCAAGCGCCAGAATGGCTGCTCTTACCTCTTGCCTTGTCATGTTGGGCTCCATATGTATAGAAGGGCTCCATGCACGAGGCGTTTTTCCACGTGAATGGGCAGAAAGAGGCCGATTCGCTCGTCGTTCTTGACGGACGAAGCGGCAGAAGATAAAAAACCACCCGTGCTGCGGGTGGCGACTGATTTAAATCGGCTGGTTTGGACTATTGAGGCTTTGGGGATTTTCCGGCTTCCGTGGTGCTCCTTGGGGCTTGCCAAATACTAACTACCAAATACCGAAACTTTGGCTAATTGCCAGTTGCTAATTGCTACCTGCTTGTTTCCTGTGGCTCCGGTACCTCCTGCCTGCGATTTAGACAATGGTTTGCTTTGGCTGAATGCTGAATGCTGAGTGCTGAATGCTGAGTGCTCGAGTACAGAAAATAAAAAAGCCACCCTCGCGGATGGCTAATTCAAAAACTCGATTTCAAAAATGATTGTGGACCGCAGCCGCCCTCGGCTGCGTTTTACTGATATCTGCTGAATACACTTCAGCGGTCACCCGGTGTGGATCGCACGCAAAACACAAAGGCTAATTGCCAATGGCTAATTGCTAATTGCTTTGTGGCTAAGTACTAATTGCTTGCTGTACCCGATCTGGCGTTCCACGTCATCCAACCAAACAGAAGTCCCGCCAGCGGCCAGAGGACTGCATGGGAGAGTAGGCTTCCTGCGGAGAAATGGTAAGCGGAACCACTCCAATACTTCCAGTCGAGGTAATCGTAGAAGGTGGTGATAATCCACATCCCGCAACCCCACCCAAGGACGCCCTTCCACCACATGTGCTGTGAAAAGGTGAGGCTTTGCGAGGTGCCATTGCGCTGCCGCAAACCACGAAACGGCAATCGAACCCCGAAAGCACGCCCAATGAGTGTAATCACGGCAAACCAGAGCAAGAATACTGGCAGGGCAACAACTATCTGGATGAAAAATTCAGCCACGACGGAAACATAATAGCGCATAAGGACCCCCTCAAGCCGGACGTTGACATGGATTGAGTATCCCCAGGAGCGTGGCAGATCTTTAAGATTTCGGAGTTTGTAAGATCGTGCTTGCAGCTAAGCCACAAAAGATAAAACACACAGCTAAGAGCCAAAGGCTGTCCTGATTTCGGGTCTAAATTTAAATTTTGGCAATTTTTGGCAATTCCGGCGATTTTGGCAATCTCTTCGCGCACTCCCGCGACCTATCCAATGGCGATGTGTTGCGCAGAAATGCGTCCTTATAAGACACACTCCAGTCCACTAGAGGCCGCGGAAGCTGGGACCCAAACGATAGGCCACAGTCCACAGAGGTGCAGGCCTTTTCGGGTCGCCCCGCCGATGCCGCTCTCGGTTTTGCCATGTAAACTGTCAAACCCTGCGAAACTGTGGACCCAACGATGGCCCGCAGTCTACAGGCATTGCAGGACGAATTATAAGCGAAATCAATCCCTGCAGTCAACAAAAATCTCTATCAAAAAATGACACGAAAAAGTACATCCTGCCGCCGCGGCCAGTTTTGCCGTGATGGGAAACTCTCCCAGCGGCTAGGCGAAAGCTTGAGCGAAGCCGAAGGCTCTTGGACAACCTGCCCAAAACCAATACGATTTCGAAAATGCTTTTAAAAGCGACATCACGGATGCCGAGCCTTGATTAGACACCCTCAGCGCAACGAAACTGCATTGACTGCAAAAAAGAAGCGCCGTAGGTGCGACGAGAGGTTAGCCCAGCACGGCCCGAGGCGCGCATCCCGCGCTGAAGGGTCAAGTGCTGGGTAAAGGGTAAAGATGAATTTCCTTCCTTGCGCCGCTGGCTCGCGCGCAGCTGCTCCCAGCAGGCCCGATTTTGGCTTGCTGGGACGCAATGCAGCGGAGCGCGCACAAAAAATTCTGTGCCGCGACTACGGCTGCTTCCCTGCCGCCAACTTCGCGCTCAACTCTTTGAACTCCGCTTCGTTGCGAATCCGATCAAACGCCGCATCGTCCAGAGCTTTGGCGCTTGTCATTCCCTTCTCCATGGCCTTCTTCAGTTCCTCAATGGCTTGTTTCTTCTGTCCTAGTTCAGCTTCCGACGTGGCCACCAGATAGCTGGCCCAGGCGCTTTCCGGCTGGATGACCTCACCAGCCTGAAACATGGTGCAGGCGGGGATATAGTTTTTCTTGAGCATCAATTGCTGGCCATTTTCAATGGCGAACGCGAAAGCGGATGCCACTGCGCGCGCGATTGCTTGTTTCATCGCCGGATTGGGCAACTTGCGCTGGTCCTCGTTCGCCTCATTCACCACTGAATTAAGCGCGATCATATATTGCCCGCGCACATCCTGCCCTTGCGCAAGGCCGGCAACCGTATCGCCGATTTTACGGGCTGTCTTATCCTCCAACTCCAACGCTTCTTTTTCTACTTTTTTTGCCTTGCGTGTCTCTTCTGAAGCAGCCAGAGTTTTGGCCAGTGATTCCTGCTCTTTCACGTCGCGGACTTTGCTGAAATCCCGTGCGATCTCATGGTAGGCGCGTGTCGCCGCCAGAATGTCGCCGGCTTTCTGCTCTCCCTGCGCCTCCGCCACTCGGCTTTCGAATTGTGCCTCGACGAATTCCTTGTCCATGGGCACAAGGCCTTTGATCATGGCGCGCAACTGGAACCATGCCAGTGCGCGGTCGGCCAGATCTTTAGGCATCCATCCATGAGGCCCGTCGAACACCACAAACCGGCTGGCTACGTTCCGCTCTGCAAGCGCTTCTTTTAAGTGCAGTTGCTCGGTGTAGTTGAAATCGGTGGTGCCGGCGGTTAAAAACCAGTCGGTAACGCCAGCTGCGGGCGGCTTGGCGCCGTTGGGTAGCCCCGCTGAATTGGCGATCACTCCGGCAATGCAGCTCTTGCAGGCCAAAGCCACCGACGCCGCTACGCGAGCCCCGCCGGACAGTCCTGCAGTGTAAACCCGGCGAGGATCAACAGCGTAATGCTCCTTCATCTCCGCCCACAACAAGCGGATTGCAGCCGATGGGTCCTCAAAATTGCGCGAGTTGTTGCTGCCTACAAGAATGAATCCGTACTTTTCCGCTGCTTCATGAAATAGCTTGACTGAGACTTCGCCGCGAGCAAACGGATCAAATATCAGCAGAAGGGGCCAGCGCTTCGCCGTAGAGTACCCTAACGGAAGATAGAGAGCGTAGCTGTTTGAAGGTTGTGCGGCAACCGGCACTGAACTCTGCACCGTACCCGCCGCGGGTATCTGAGGATAAGCCACAGCAGCGCCAAGAACGATGATCGACAGAAGCAAGAGAGGCCGCATGTAATTATTCTGACTGAGATCGCCGGGAATTGTCATCAGCCGCTTTTACCAAAGGACAAGGTCGGCCGAGTCCCAACTGACGTCTGTATCCAACGGTATAATCTGCTGTAACCAGCCCACTAGCGGTCCATTTTTCGAAGGAGATTTTTTGCATGCTAAAGCGGCGTCATATCCATGCGGTTTTGCTTGGGCTGTTGACTTTCTTAGGAGCAGCCCAGGCCCAGCAAGCCGCGCCCGCACAGCCAAAACCACGCCGGTTCCCGATGTGGAAAGCCGCGTCTCCCACCACTACCGTCTATCTCGTCGGCTCAATTCATCTGGGCGACAGCAGTATGTATCCGCTCCCCAAAGAAGTTGAATCGGCTTTTGCTGCCGCTAAAATTCTGGCGGTGGAGGTCAATATCAAGAATGCTGACCAGGCCAAGATGATCGGGCTGGTCCAGAAATATGGCCTCTATACAGGCGACGATTCATTGACCAAACATCTTTCAAAAGAAACGCAGAGCACGCTTGACGATTACTGCGCCAAGCACAACGTTCCGCGGCAAGGGATGGAACAGCTAAAGCCGTGGGTTGTTGCCGTGACGATCGCCGCAATGGCCTGGCAGCAGGCTGGTGAAGATCCGGCGCTGGGAATTGATATGCACTTCCTGGACGAAAGCAAGCCGCCGCAGCGGATCGACGAGCTTGAAACGATGGAGTCGCAGCTCTCAATTTTTGCTGAAGCCACAGAAGAAGAGCAGCAAAGCATGCTGGCCGCGGTCCTGAAAGAGGGCGACAAAATAAAAGACCTGATCAAGCGGACCCAGGCCGCATACACCTCCGGAGACCCCGATGCTCTACAAAAAGTAATGGATGAGCAGGACGACCTGGGTTCAAAAAGCCTCCAGAAAAAGCTTTTGGACGATCGCAACGCCATCATGACCGCAAAGATGGAAGAGTATCTGAAGAGCAAAGAACCGATTTTCGTGGTGGTGGGGGCGGCTCACATCATCGGTGAAAAAGGTATTGTCCGGCAGTTGCGAGACAGAGGTTACAAAGTTGATCAGGTAGTGCTGGAAGCGAAGTAGGATTCCCAATCGCGGTATAGCTCGCTTTGCGTGTGAGTCCAAACCATCCGGTGTGCATCTATTCGGCATGGCAACCTCGTCTAAATTCAGCCTCACCGAATCAGTGGCGCTTCTAACACGCACTCCGGCAACCCTGAATGCACTACTGCGCGGCCTTCCCAACAACTGGACGCACAGCAACGAAGGTAAAGACACATGGAGCGCGTTTGATATTGTGGGCCATCTTGTTTCCGCAGATCGCGGTGATTGGATGCCGCGAGTGCGGAACATCCTGGAAAATGTTTGAAACGCGTCCATTTGATCCTTTCGATCGCTTTGCCCAAATAAACGAGAGTCAGGGTAAATCTCTGGAACAGCTACTGGATGATTTTGCCCGAGTACGAAGCGAAAGCTTAGCTGCTCTCCAGTCATTGAATTTACAGGCCGCAGACTTTGCGCGGCGCGGAACACATCCCTCGCTTGGGACAGTGACTCTATCGCAACTTCTGGCAACGTGGGCTGTTCACGACCTCACGCATCTGCATCAACTATCGCGTGTGATGGCTCATCAGTATCGCGACGCTGTAGGGCCCTGGAGCGCGTTTTTGGGAGTGCTGCAATGTACAGGTCATGGCGCATCATAGGGGTTGAGCAATTTTTCATCGCTGAGACGCTGGCAAGCAGAGAAATTCGTAGAAAAAATTAAACCTGATCTGGATAAGCACGGATACATCGATCCGTTACTACAAGGCCGATTACCACGCAGGGACGCAGAAAGTTCATTTCAGGATCGCACATTTGCAGTGCGCCAAAGGACTACAATTTTAGAATAAATGTCGCGACGGATGGAGCTCTGCCATGCCCAAGACACTGAACCATGAAGATGTAGTCGCCAAAGCCGGACCACTCACCCAGGAAGATCTGGACACAATCAATCGCTACTGGCGCGCCGCCAATTATCTTTCCGTTGGCCAGATTTATCTCCGTGACAATGCGCTGCTGCGCGAGCCCTTGAAATTGGAGCACACCAAGCCTCGCCTGCTCGGGCATTTTGGCACCACGCCAGGGCTCAATTTTGTCTATGTGCACATGAATCGTGTGATCCAGAAGAATAATCTCAACGCAATTTATGTGACAGGCCCGGGACATGGCGGACCAGGAATTGTGGCGAATACTTATCTTGAAGGCTCTTACACGGAGTTTTATCCCAAGATCACACAGGATGCGGCAGGCATGCAGAAGCTGTTCCAGCAATTCTCATGGCCTGGCGGTATTCCCAGCCATGCTTCGCCGGATACGCCAGGATCGATCAATGAAGGCGGAGAGCTCGGATATTCATTGCTGCATGCCCATGGAGCGGCGTTCGATAATCCTGACCTGCTGGTCTGCTGCGTGGTGGGCGATGGCGAAGCAGAGACCGGCGCACTGGCCACAAGCTGGCACTCAAACAAATTCCTGAATCCTGCGCGCGATGGCGCAGTGCTGCCGGTGCTCCACTTGAATGGATACAAGATTGCCGGGCCTACAGTGTTGGCGCGCATACCGAGAGAAGAACTCATTGATCTCTTTGTTGGATATGGATACAAGCCCTACTTTGTTGAAGGCGATGATC
>JBAVLE010000415.1:0-6188 GCA_049688735.1 Candidatus Angelobacter sp.
GTGAAGGCTGATCGAGATTTTCCTCCATTCCCAAGGGCGACACGGGATGGTTTTGCGGTCCGAGCAGATGACTTGGCGGGCGGGTTAACGCTGCTTCGCGTAGTGGGGCAGGTCAGGGCCGGCGATAGTTACGATCTGCCGGTGGCCTCGGGAGAAGCAGTAGAAATCATGACCGGGGCGGCAGTCCCGGTAGGCGCTGATGCCGTGGTGATGGTGGAATACACGGAGCGGAAAACTCAGGAGCTTAACCACGAAGGACACGAAGGGGCACAAAGGAAGGAATTCGGGGATGGCGGGGGCATTGGCGATGATGACAACGTTCTAGATATCACGAGCAATGAAAGCCCCAAGCAGCAAGAGAAGAGGACTGAAGACCTTGTCGAAATTCAGCGCGTGGTTACCATAGGCGAAAACATTGTGCCAGCGGGTGCGGAAGCTCAGGCAGGCCAGGAACTCTTGCCGAGCGGAGTGCGCATGAGATCGGCACAGATTGCGCTGGCGGCAGCCGCAGGCAAGGCCAGTTTAAAGGTTTATCGCAAACCGCGCGTCGCTATCCTTTCTACCGGAGACGAACTAGTAGAAGTGGCGGAGAAGCCGGGGCCAAGCCAGATCCGCAACAGCAACAGCTATTCCCTAGCCGCGCTGGTAACGGAATCGGGCGGAGAAGCCGTGCAGTTGCCGATCGCCCCGGACGAAGAGGGCAAGCTGACGGAGCTGATTCAGGAAGGGTTGAAGGCGGACATGCTGCTGCTCTCCGGTGGCGTCTCAATGGGAAAGTTCGATCTAGTGGAGCAGGCACTCAAGACGCTGGGAGCGAAGTTCTTTTTTACTGGCGCGCTGATCCAGCCGGGAAAGCCGGTGGTGTTTGGAGAAGTTGGATCGGTTCCATTTTTTGGATTGCCGGGCAATCCGATTTCAGTGATGGTCACGTTTGAGCTTTTCGCGCGGCAGATGGTAGAGGCGTTGAGCGGCGCCGAGCCGGAGCGATTGAAGTCGGCGAAAGCAAAGCTCAAAAAAGAATTCAAGACCAAGACCGGATTAACCAGATTTTTGCCAGCGAGACTGGATGGCGGCTTAGAAGATCCTGAAATTGAAGTGGTGCAATGGCAGGGATCAGGCGATATGCTGGCGGCAGCGCGGGCAAACTGCTATCTTGTGGTGCCTCCGGACCGGGAGAAACTGGCGAAGGGCGAGATGGTGACGGTGGTCTTGCGGTGAGAATCGAAGAAGAGAAAACACAAGGTCCCTCACTCCTATTTCGGACGCTCTGCCCATCCACGCCAAAGCAGGCGCGGAACGGGTCCAGAAATCGCGTCCTCAATGAACGGGGCTCGGGATGACGATTCGTAAAAAACCGGATACTGCACAGCTGAAAAAGGCCGGAGCCGAACACCGCAACAGCGGCAAGCTCTCGCATTACGATTCCGCCGGCCGGGCGAAGATGGTGGACGTGTCAGGAAAAGCAGCGAGCCGTCGCGAAGCGGAAGCGTCTGCGTTTATAGAAATGTCAGCGGAAGTGCTGAAGGCGCTGCCGCAGAATCCTAAAGGAAACCCATTAGAGGTGGCCAGATTTGCCGGGATTGCAGCGGCCAAGCGCACCAGTGACTTGATACCAATGTGCCATCCGCTGCCGCTCTCATTCATTGATGTGACTACTGAGGTGTGCGAGAATGGCGTTCAGGTCACCTCCAAAGCCGCCACAACCGCCCAGACCGGAGTGGAGATGGAGGCGCTGATGGCAGCCACCATTGCCGCGCTAACGGTATATGACATGTGCAAAGCTTTGGACAAAGGAATCGCCGTCCGTGAAATAGTTTTGCAGCGTAAATCAGGGGGAAAGAGCGGAGACTACCAGCGCAAGTCGCCCAGTCGCCTGAAGAAATAGGTCTCATGCCGAGCAATATTAAGGTCCTGCTGGTCGATGACAATCCCATGGTTTTGGAGATGTTGCGGCAGGCCCTTGCGCATTTTTCAACCGTACAGGCCATGAATGATGCCGCCGATGCGCTGCTCAAAGCCATTGAGGATAAGCCTGACCTGATCATCGCAGACTACGCCATGAACGGCATGGATGGCCGCCAGTTGCTGCAAAAGATCAAGAGCCGCAACGCCAGCGCGGGAATTCCCGTGATCCTGATGGCCAGCAAGGTTGACATCAATGAGAAGCTTAAGACCATTCAGGATACGGTGGAAGATTTCATTGAGAAGCCGTTTTTCCTGAAGGATGCCGCGGCCAGAATCAAAAAGGTCGTGGACAAGATATCGCTTGAAAAGATGGCGCGCGAAGCTCCGGGAGAATCCGTGCTGCGAGGCAGCCTGGCGCAGATGAATGTGCTGGACCTTTTGCAGTCGCTGGATATGGGCCGCAAAACCTGCGCGCTCACGCTGCGCAATAACGGTGATCAATGCAAAATGTATTTCACTGAAGGCCAGATCAACCACGCTGTTTATGCCGACCTGAAAGGCGATCCTGCGGTGTACAAGGTGCTCACCTGGACCGCCGGAACGTTTGAAATCGACTTTGCCGGCAGCAGCAGTGAGCAGACCATTACCCAATCGTCACAGGGCATCTTGCTGGAAGGCCTGCGGCTGCTGGACGAAGCCAATCGCGACACCGAAGAGAACGTTCTGGAAGCCTGAGAAACCGGTGAACGCATCCGCCAAGACCGCCGCCGTGCTGACCATCAGCGATTCGTCTCACATCGGTAAACGGGAAGACGCATCGGGGCCGGCGATTGTGCGCGAACTGGAGGCTGCAAACTTCAAGGTGATTCACACGTCCGTGCTGCCCGATGAAAAAGATGCGATTGCGGCGCGCCTAATTGAATGCAGCGAACTCACGCGTCTGGTGGTAACAACCGGTGGAACGGGCATTGCGATGCGAGACGTGACTCCCGAAGCCACGCTGACCGTGATTGAGCGACGGATTTTGGGCGTGGAAGAAAAGATGCGCCTGGAAGGCTCGAAGAAAACGCCTTTTGCGGCATTGAGCCGCGGAGTTTGCGGGGTACGAGGGAAAACGCTCATGCTGAATCTGCCGGGAAGCCCTTCAGCGGCGGTGGAGTCATTGCAGGCAGTGATTGGGATTTTGCCGCACGCGCTGGAATTGCTGGATGGAAAGACGGAGCATTGATTTATGTCGCTTCGCTCCAAACCGCTCAAGATCGTCGTTATAAGTCGAGTGAGTAACAGCGCCTAACGCAGGGCGGTCCGGCGCGCGAGTCAGACGTACCGCCGGAGCACCTTCAGAGCGGTATCACAAAATAAAAGTGACGCCTTATGGCGTCACGCAGTTGTTCTTTGAAAAGATGTCTTGTCAGCAGGTTAAGCGTCAGCGGTGACTTCAGGAAACTTGAGCTTGCTCTTGGACAGCGCCTTGTTGAGCATGTCTTCGATTTCCACTTCTTCAACGTTCTTCGACATTGCCAGTTCGGTCACCAGCAGATAGCGGGCGCGATCCAACATCTTCTTCTCGCGGAAAGAGAGCGGCTTATCTTTGGCGAGCAACAGAAGGCTTTTCAGCACGATGGCCACTTCCAGAAGCGAGCCGGTGCGCATTTTGTCGGAATTTTCTTTAAAGCGGAACTTCCAATCGGTATGGTTGTCGCATTTGCCGTCCACCAGGAAGGTGATGATCTTCTGCACTTCACCATTCTTAACCACGGGACGCAAACCGACCATGCCAACATTGTGGAAAGGGACTTCCACTTTCAGGCTGCTAGCCTTGATTTTGAGGAGATAATATTTGTGGACGTTCGGGCCTATTGTGCGGCTGCTGATCTGTTCAATTACCCCGACTCCATGGTTCGGATAAACTACTTTGTCACCGATTGCGAAGTTCAATTGACCATTCATTCAACACCTAGATGGGACATTTTCGGGGGAACTCCAGACAGAAAACATTATAAACTTTTTAACAACGTTTATCAACAAACATTGTGTTCAGCAGCTGCCTGGAAGGAAAAAAATTCAGAGCCGAGCCTTTTTGGGCTGTTAACGTATTCAGGCTGAAAGGGTTATAATTGGCGTTCGCAAACCCGCCGATTTTGAGCCAGAGGGGAGCAATCTTCCACAAATATGCCGGAACACATCAAGAAAAAGCTGGAAGAGGAAATCCGCCTTCTGGAACATGAGCTCACACACGAGCTGCCCAAAGAAATCAAAAAAGCCGTTGCCATGGGCGATCTCAGCGAGAACGCCGAGTATCACATGGCCAAGCAGCGTCA
Organism: Candidatus Angelobacter sp.; assembly: GCA_049688735.1. GTDB lineage: Bacteria > Acidobacteriota > Terriglobia > Terriglobales > Acidobacteriaceae > Angelobacter. The sequence continues at coordinate 4,227 of JBAVLE010000415.1, forward strand.
GGAGTTCGTCAATGCCCGCCTGGGACAGCTGAAAAAGCGCATGTCTGAGCTGGCCCTGGTAAACCTGACCAATATCCCTAAAGACCGCGTGGCGTTTGGCTCTAAAGTCAAAGTCTTTGACAACACCAAGGAAGAAGAAATTATCTATACCTTGGTGACCAGCGAAGAATCAGACGTGACCAAGGGCCTGATCTCCACCACGTCACCGATCGGAAAATCCTTGATGGGTAAAAAGGTTGGCGACATGGCGACCGTGGTCACGCCAAACGGCAAACGCGAGCTTGAGGTACTGCAACTCACCACCATTCACGACGAGGCTTCATGACCTGGACCGGCGCGTTTGGAAGGGCTTGCCGCGTGCTCTTGTACGCGATTGTTCGCGGGCTTGCCCTTACCCGGATCTCTCCCAATGTATTAACTTTCCTCGGGCTGGTGATTAACACCATAGCCGCCATTCTGTTTGGGTACGCCAATACTTCCAACTATGGCCGGCTGTTTCCTTACGCAGGATTAGTCATTATCGGCGCGGGAATCTTTGACATGGTAGATGGCCGCGTTGCGCGCGCTACAGGACAGGTCACAACTTTCGGCGCGTTCTTTGATTCCGTCATCGACCGCTATAGCGACGTAGCGCTTTTCTTCGGACTGCTGGTTTACTATGCTCGCGGCAATCATTTCTTTTACCTGGTGCTGGTTGCGTTCGTGATGGTCAGCTCAGTCATGGTGAGTTACACGCGGGCGCGCGCGGAATCGCTGATAGGTTCCTGCAAGGTCGGCTTCATGGAGCGGCCGGAGCGCGTAGTGCTGGTGATTATCGGTGCGTTGTTTGCCCGCTTGGGAGCCATGGCGCCGGTCCTGTGGGTGCTGGCCGTGCTTTCGACCATTACAATCATTCATCGCATCACATACACCTACCAGCAAACGCGCATTCTGGATGCCCAGGCCGCGGAAGCCGCCGCCCAGCAACAGGCTGCGGCCACATCCAAAGCCGACGCCGCCAAGCCCCAGCCGGCAAAAGGCAAAGGCCCCCAGCAGATCCCGTCGTTCAATTAATTTTCCAGAGAAGCCGTAAACGCAATTCCTGGCTTCGCTATCCTCTGCCTCGACATGCAATAAGATTGCTTTCCGGTCACATTTAACGTCCCGTTGCGAACGCGATGGTAGTTGTTGCTTCAAGTACGAAGTGTTGCTCGATATCTTCCGTTCCCTAAAAACTTGACGAATCCCAGATCGCGCAAAATCTGTAACTGTTGACGAATCTTTGCTTTGACATTCTTATTCACTGGATGCAATCGGCTCAGGGCGGCTTCATGCGCATAGACCTGCTCCAAATCAAACTCGTCTACTCTAATCGTTTTCAAGACATTCAGAACGTCCAAAGTCCAGCCTCGCGCTTCCCAAGGAACCGTGGATAGAGCACGATACTTCTTGTATTTCTCACGTACAGCACTGGTTGGAATAATCCCATTATCCGACACCATCGAAATTCGGGCCTCACTAGGCACCCGACCTAGCAAGATATTGCATCCAACCCAGCCGGCTCGTTCGGCTGTATCACGCAGAGGGTTTCTCTTTTCGAGTATGTCCTCAGTGAAGACCACAGAAGGGAATAGTACAAGATTCTTGACTGACCACTCTGAGCTGTAATTGAGAATGAGCAGATTCGGTGCAACATTTTGTCTTAAAGCTGAAACCATAGCGGAGTAAGCACCATCAGGGACTTTGTTGAAATTTAAGTTCTTTTGGCTTTTGAGCTGATACGTTTCGAAGCAGTTCGAACACCGGAAATCAAAAGCCTAATTGTTGGCCGGCATCTCTTGGAGTACGTCTTCATCACACGCAACGCAGTATAAGTTCCTTGCGCACCAGTGTTCCGACACCATACGTGCTATCTGAGTTGGGCTTTTGTAAGCAGCGGCCCTTGCAAAATCGCATTGGAGTGAAGTAATCAATAGTCTTCAG
>JBAVLE010000416.1:0-5831 GCA_049688735.1 Candidatus Angelobacter sp.
TCAGGGCACGAGCGCCTCTGCGAAGCAATACTCTGTTCTGGTCATTCATATTCTTTCTCCTTTGTCATTGGCCCACTGCTGGCTAAGCCTTTCAAGAAGTTGTTTGGCTGCGCTCAAGCGCAGCCAAACGCGTTTAGCAGCCGACTTCACCAACGTGCTGATCTCCGTCCGGAGAAGGGGCAGCGGTGCAAAGGGAAAGAGTGATAAACCCTCCGTTGACCATTTGGGATTCTGTCGGTGTCAATTCACGAGCACCGCGGCGAATCAATACTCTGTTCTGGCTATTCATGTTTTCTCCTTTCATCGTTTCAGGTCCGTTCATCGGGCCTAAATCTTTAACTGAGTTGCCTTGCTGTCCAGTTTGGCAAATGATGGCACCCGCACCGCGCCACCTATTTAGCAGATAGGTCCGTTACCGGGCCCAAACCCTTAAGAAAAATCGCCGCGGACTGCCCTTAGAAAGAGCAGCCCGTAGCCTGCACTCATCAAACGCTGCCGCATTCGTTAATATCACCATCGGCGTGACCGCCTACGCAGCAGGAGCACACAGTCAACGTACGGAATCCACCTGCCACCTGAGCGGCTTCCTGTTCGTTTAACTGGCGTGCGCCTTTGCGGAGCAGCACTCTGTTCTGGTCATTCATACTGTTCTCCTTTCCGGGCTCCGGGGTGCAAAGCCCTCATTTTGTCGCGACATCTTTTTTCCGCTCTTTTTTTTGTTACATCTGCCTGCCCGTTACCCGGACTTTACGGACAAAACGTGTCTTCGTCTGAGCCGCCCTTAGGCAAATGTGTGAACGTCAACTGGCACGGCGGGCCGGCAGCACTTACGCTTTCAACTTCTTCTTGCGTTAACTCCCGTGCGCCGATTCGGTTCAGCACTCGATTGGTTGCTATTTGATTAGACATAGCTTTCTCCTTCATAAACTGTTGCGCCGGCTTCCTGCGCTGCACGCAACGAAGACGGTTCTTCAGAAATCGTTCCCGAACGCGACAAAGTGATGACCCGATCGGCAATCCTGATTGTGTCCGGACGGTGCGCAGCAAAAATCCGCGTCATGCGCAGCTCAACCAGCATGGCGGCGATCCGCTGCTCTGTAGGAACGTCCAGATGGCTGGTGGCCTCATCCAGGATCAGAATCGATGGCCCCTGATAAAGCGCGCGCGCCAGCAAAAGACGTTGCTGCTGGCCTCCGGAAAGCGCCGAGCCCATCTCGCCAATTAGCGTGCTATAGCCCATGTGCATCTGGTTAATCTCGTCGTCAAGGCAGGCAAGACGCGCACATTCTTGCACGCGTTCCATGTCGGCCACGTCAGAGGCAAAGGCAATGTTTTCCGCGATAGTCCCGGCAAAAAGGCAATCATCCTGCAATACAAAGCCAACATTGCCCAGCACGGCCGCACGGCTCTCGCAGACTGAATGTCCGTTTACAACCACATCTCCCGATTGCGGCTTTAGAAGACCGGCCATTAGTTTGAGCAGCGTCGATTTTCCCGCTCCCGATGCGCCTACGACCGCCACGCACTCGCCCGGTTCAATCCTGAAAGTTACGTCGTGCAGCAACCACGGCTCGGTGTCCGAGTAGCGGAAGAAGAGATGTTTGACATCGATGGAGGAATCTTCCACTGCTCCCACGTCATCGATAAAGGCGGATTCAGGCTTTTCCAGCACGACATCCGACAAGCGCTGGACCTGGAGCGAGAGCATGCGGAATTCGTAAAGACGGTCAACCAGGGTAGTGATGCGGGCCTTGAATTGTTCCTGGTAAGCCACAAAGGCAAACAACATGCCGACACTAAACTTGCCGCCCAGAACCAGCGTTGCGCCAAACCAGACCACAGCCACCGTTTGCAGGCCAAAGATCAGGCCATTTGCGGCCTTGAAAAGCAGCGTGAGTTTTTCCGCGGCCACCTGGGCATTGGTGGTATCGGCAAGCAGGTTCATCCAGCGCGTCTTGCGCCCATCTTCACGGCCCAGGACCTTAATGGTGCGAATGCCGCGAAGCGTCTCAATCAGATGGGTCTGCTGTTTGGCCATACGCATGATTTGCTCTTCCGTCGCACGGCGCAAGGGACGGTAGGCAAAGTTACGCAATGCGACATAAATCAGTACGCTGGCCATAACGATCAAGGCCAATTGGCGGCTATAAAGGAACATCACCGCCAAAACAAAGACGGAGATCAGTCCGTCCAGCAGCGCTTCAATGAAGTTATTGGTGAGAGTGCGCTGGATGGCCTCAGCGCCGTCAAAGCGGGAAAGAATGTCGCCGAAGTATCGCTTTTCAAAGAATGAAACCGGCAGCCGCACCAGATGGGAGAAAAGATTGGCGTACCACTGCAATTTGAGCGACGTGCCGAAATAGAGAGTGGTCCAACTGCGCAGGGCCCCCAGAAAAGACTGCAGCCCGATCAACAGCATGAAGCCGACGCCAAGAGTAAAGAGCAGGTCGCGATCAAACGATGCCAGCACCTTGTCCACGGTCAGTTGCAGGAACAAGGGGCTGATGATGGAGAATATTTCCAGAGCGGCGGCCAGAACAAAGATTTGCGCCATCGCGCGCTTAAGGCCGGAGACGCGGCCAATAAGCTCGCGCAGACGAAGAGGACGGCGCTCTTCCCGCTGCACGAAACTGGGCGTGGGAGTAAGCTCCAGCGCAACGCCGGTGAAGTGTCGGCTGGCTTCAGCAAAGCTGACCCTGCGCGGCCCTACCGCAGGGTCATGAAGGTACACATATTTCCGGGTGACCTTTTTCAGCACCACGAAGTGTTCCATCTTCCAATGCAGGATGCAGGGTGTTTTCAGGTAAGCCAGGTCTTCCAGTTCCACGCGGAGAGGACGTCCGGTGAGATCAAGAGCGGCGGCGAACTTGATGATGTGGTTCAGCGTGGCGCCGCGAAGCGAAACAGAGAAGCGGTGGCGCAGCGCGGGCAGGTCAACGCGCAGGCCGTGATAGCCGGCGATCATAGCGAGGCAAGCCAAGCCACACTCCGCCGCCTCAGTCTGGAAGACCATCGGCAGTTTTTGTTCCCAGGAAAGTTTCATTCAGCAAGTACCGCGTCCCGAGTCCCTTTAACTTCCTGATCGTTCAAAAAACCACTTGATGAGAGGTTTATGCCCAAGCGGGATTTCCGCTTCCACTCTTACTCCCGCTTGTGTTGAAGGGTTGACTTGCATGGTTGGTGCCGCTTGTGGCGGGAGCGACACCTTAATTTTGTAGATGGCGATTGAGTTTCCTGAACCGGTGAGGTCCAACCTGGCTTTGCTAAGATCTGACGGGCTTGCAGGGGATGACGGGATTTCCAAAACCGTTCCAATTTGCCGTGCAAACTGCCCCCGACAGGAATCACAACGTAACGTCAGCTGAGTACCAGGATGCAGCCGGCTAATCATCTTCTCCGGCACGTAAACTGCGGCTTCGGCGGCGTTTGGGGTAGCAAGCCCTCCGCTGGTGATGATCCCCGGAACGCGCGCCTTTTCAGTGTATTGGCCGAGGAAGAGAAATCCCAGAACTGCCGCCGTGATGCCAAGAGCAAACCAACACAGCAACATCAAAGGAAAAGGACGGATAAGAATGATCTCGCCATAAAACTTCTGCTGTAGAGCGGCAATGGCTTCCGGACGGAACAACGGCAGAGGTTCGCTATGATTGCTGTGGCTTTCCAAAGGAGCTCTTTCCACCGAGCTTCTTTCCACCGGGCCTTTTTCCACGGAACTGGGAGTCTTGCCGAGAAGTGGCATGCGCTTGTTCGCTCCGTATTAAACGAAGAATTCAATGGTACGGCGCGAGCAGGGCGAAAGGATGAAAAATCGCTTAGAAAAAACCAGAGCTGTTCCAAAATGGGAAGTGGGAAACACAGGATCATGCACTTTTATTGAGCAGTCAGCACGGGCGTGCGTGACGGCCCGCAGCTGGCTTACGCCATTCAGCAGCGGAGCAGGTCCCTCACATTCTCCGGCTCAGCAAAAGCCTCGCCGGTCGAAGTTCGGGATGACATGGCCGTGGGAGAGAGAGATAGCAGGGCAGCTGCTTCACAGAAAAGATTGAATTAGAAAAATTACGCCACGACGCTGGGAGCTGCAGCGCGTTTGGGCAGGATCTCACCAATGCGGCGGATCTGTGCACCGACGCTCTTTAGCTTTTCTTCAATCCGCTCATAGCCGCGATCTACGTGATAGACGCGGTCGATGATGGTTTCACCATCGGCAACCAGAGCGGCGATGACGAGAGATGCTGAAGCGCGAAGGTCAGAGCATTGAACTGCGGCGGAGCTGAGAGGAGTTTTGCCGCGAACAATGGCGCGGCTGCCTTCTACTTTGATGTTAGCGCCCATGCGCGCCAACTCGCCGGCGTGCATGAATCGATTTTCAAAAATATTTTCTGTGATAATAGAAGTCCCTTGCGACTGCGTGGCCAGGGTCATGTATTGCGCCTGCATATCAGTAGGGAAGCCGGGAAATTCTTCCGTGCTGATATCGGCTGCCTGAAGCTGATGGCCGTTGGTTACACGGATGGAGTCAGTTCCGGCTGTGATGCTCACGCCGCACTCTTCCAGCTTTTGAATCAATGAGCCCAGGTGCGAAGGATCGCAGTTGGTAAGCTGCAGGTCGCCTCCGGTCAGCACGGCGGCAATCACAAAAGTGCCAGCTTCAATCCGATCAGGAATGATTCGATGCCGCGCGCCGTGAAGTTTCTCAACGCCGTGGATACGGATAGTATGCGTTCCTGCGCCTTCAATCTTTGCGCCCATCTTGGTGAGCAGCGCAGCCAGATCCGTGACTTCAGGCTCGCGCGCACAGTTTTCCATGATGGTCTCACCTTCAGCGAGTGTTGCAGCCATCATGAGATCTTCAGTGCCCGTTACCGTGATCTTGTCAAAAATAATGTGGCCGCCGCGCAGCCGTTCCGCGCTGGCTTCAATATAGCCATGCTCCTGCTTAATCGTTGCGCCGAGGCGTTCCAGGCCTTTGATATGGAGATCGATAGGCCGAGCGCCAATGGCGCAGCCTCCGGGTTGGGAAACGCGAGCTCGACCCATACGCGCAAGCAGCGGGCCCAGAACCAGCGTGGAAGCACGCATGGTTTTTACCAATTCATAAGCGGCTTCTGGATTGACGAGGTTATTGCAGGAAATCGTGGTGCGATGGGAAGCCCGACCGTAGCCCAATTCCACGTCTGCCCCCATTGAGACAAGCAGGTTGCGCTCAGTCTGAATGTCGCGGACATCGGGAATATTTTCCAGAATCACGGGCTCATCGGTCAAGATGGCGGCAGCCATCGCGGGCAAAGCGGCATTTTTGGCGCCGCTGATGCGTACGCTCCCCAACAGGGGATTGCCACCACGAATTACAAATTTATCCATAAGACTCTCTGGCGCAATAGCTCCGTCCCTAAAATTAATCCGGATGGTCCGGGTGTGCGAGACCGGTTTTCTGAAGCTGGGATCGCCCAGGGAAAGCAGTGTTTCTGCCTTTCTGGTGCTGCCATTCGGTGACTTGGGAACTAGCTTCATTTTAAATGACCCTGTGCGATGGCCTCTCGGACATTTCCCTTAACGCTTTTGAGTCTTTTAGCTGCCTGGGTGCGATCCAAACCAGTTTTGAGCATAACCAGAGCAATTGCCACCTGATTTCTTGCCGCGCCCAGAGTTTTGGATGCAGTTGGATGGTCAACCCCAGCAGCTTTTTCTAAGACATTCAGCCCGCGTTCCATTAACTTATGATTCCTGGTATGGACATTCACCATCAGGTTGCCATAGATATATCCAAGACGGGCCATTGCTCCTGTAGTCAGCAGGTTCAGGGCCATCTTCTGTGCAGAACCGGCCTTCAT
>JBAVLE010000417.1:0-4326 GCA_049688735.1 Candidatus Angelobacter sp.
CTTGGGAGGCGGGAATGACGATCAGGTTTGCAGACGGCACACACATTGAAATTGCGGCAACGGCTTACAATGACTTCGTCAAACACGACCTCAAGTGGGCGGAGTTTGTGCATGGCCGCGCTACTGTGAAGAAGCTGGTCTGCAACGACTCTCGCAAGTTGGTCCCTGCTGCGGCAAGCCTCGGACGGAGTGTGCATCCTTGCCCCGCCGGCGGCTGCTGAAAAATCTCAAAAACCTTTCCGCTTATAACACAGATGACACTGATGTTCACGCCATCTATTTTCATAAGCATTCAACATTCAATTTTCCTGATCCGCTACAATCCGTGTTGATCCGTGGTAATCATTTATTTTTTTAGATCAGTGTTATCAGTGTTCATCAGTGGTAAGTTTCTACGCTTTTCTGTGTCTTGACTGCTTGAAAGGACATCACATCATTCATGCTTCCTCAAAGAAAACTTGGCAAACAAGGTTTAACGGTTTCGGCGATCGGACTCGGTTGCATGGGAATGTCAGAGTTTTATGGCGCGGGTGACGAGCAGGAATCCATCGCAACCATCCATCGCGCTATTGAACTCGGCTGCACGTTTCTTGATACGGCTGACATGTACGGCTCCGGCAAAAATGAAGAACTGGTCGGGCGGGCCATCAAAGACCGCCGCGACAAAGTGGTGCTGGCCACCAAGTTCGGCAACGTGCGTGGACCTAACGGCGAATTCCTGGGCGTAAAAGGCACGCCGGAATACGTGAAGCAGGCCTGCGACGCCAGCCTGAAGCGCCTGGGCGCCGATGTGATCGATCTTTATTATCAGCATCGCGTTGATAAGACTGTCCCCATTGAAGATACCGTGGGCGCAATGGCCGAACTGGTAAAAGCCGGCAAGGTGCGCTATCTGGGACTTTCAGAAGCATCGCCCAAGACGATACGCCGCGCGCATAAAGTCCATCCGATCTCCGCGCTGCAGACAGAATATTCGCTGTGGGAGCGCGATCCCGAAGACGAGATTCTGGCCACAGTGCGCGAACTCGGCATCGGCTTTGTGCCATACAGCCCGCTCGGTCGCGGCTTTCTTACCGGACAATTCAAGCGCTTTGAAGACCTCGCTCCAGACGACTTCCGACGCATGTCTCCCCGATTCCAGGGAGAAAACTTCCAGAAGAACCTTGATCTCGTCTCGAAGATTGAAGAAATCGCGCGGGAGAAAAAGTGCACCGCCGCGCAACTTGCTTTAGCCTGGGTGCTGGCTCAGGGTGACGACCTCGCGCCCATCCCCGGAACCAAGCGCCGCAAATATCTGGAACAGAACCTTGACGCCGTCAACATCAAACTCACGCCTCAAGACTTGGATCGCATCGATGAAGCAGCTCCCAAGGGCATTGCCGCAGGAGAGCGTTATGCGGAGCGAGCAATGGCAGCGCTGGATAAGTAGCCAAGAGCTGCTAGCTTCTAGCCAAAAGGCCTCAGCCGGGCGCTTGCTTACTTGTTTCCGCTGCCCAGCCGCCAGATCAGCGTAAATCCCAGCGTCCAAATGATAAGCATAATCAGTAGAATTAAATGAGCTTCGTGCGCATTTCGCGGCATTGGCACCGATTGGAATGGAGGATAAGGACTGACGTGCTCTTGCGCGGCGTTCATGTGCGGATTAGCGCTGATTATACCACGGTCTAAATGCACCGTGGCCAATTCAGGGTGGAAGCCGTACAAGAACACTGTTGGCCAAAGACACCGAACTCGACAGCAAGTTCTTTACTGCCTTGGGACACCGCATCCAAAAGCTGCGCAAGCGCCGCGGCTACAGCCAGGAAGACATGATTTCCTTCGGCTATACCGTCCGCTACTGGCAGCGGATCGAGGCCGGCAAGCCGATCACGCTGCGGACATTGCTGCGCATTTGCGGCATCCTGGGCACGACCGCCGAAACTGTGGTGCGCGGATTAGGTCCCGAAGCCACGAAAAGACCTGGCAAACGGCCCTAATGTGGATGTAGAGAAAAGCAGTGGACACCCGACGCGGCGCCGGGTGTCAATTATGGCTTACGCTTCCGCGCAGCCGCAATCGACTCTTTGAGCGCTGCGGCCATGTCCGCATCTGCGGTCATCACATGCGCGGGCTTCGGCATGTGCGACTCGCGTCCCAGCCACGCGCTTACCGCCTCACGATCGGCAACGGTAAACCGGCCTTCGCGACGCACCGGCATCCCTTCGCTGGCCCAGCGATGCGCCGTCGCGACGGGAATACCGAGGTAACGAGCGATGGCCGTCCAGCCTTTGAGCGAGCCTGAGGGGCGGTTTGCAGGGATTTTGTTGGGAGGCTTTAGCTTCACAAGTGTGTTTTATAGCACGGGTTGGGAAGAAAAACGCAGCGAGAGTATATTATGTCGGGAGTAGTAGAAGCATTGTTTTGGAGCCAACAACGTAAAGGCAGATCATTGCATGAATGTCGGCACCCCCACACACATTGAGCAATTTCGGGTTCAGCATTATCGTTCGTGTGTCGAAACCGTCTTTGACCCAAAACTCTTATTGTCGGTGCTGATCGGCCCGAATGGTTCGGGCAAGACAAACGCCCTCAATGGAATGCTTTTGTTAAAAAAAATTTCTGCGATCGGATCGCGTCATCAAAGAGAAGAGTCTGGAGCGAATGAGTGTTTTGTTAGTGTAAAGTTTCGCGTCGGCGGTAAGAAGATTGCCTACAAGGCACGAGTTAAGTATTCGACAGATTCACAGAACCTCGACGTCGTCGTTGCTGCAGACGAAAGGTGGAATTTGTATGAAATAACTGGCAAAAAGGGCTGGATAAGGTTCCCGCTCGCTCTCTTGGATATAAGCCACAAATCCAGATTTGGAATGGTGCATGAACTCCAGGCCATAAGAACCCAGGTGCGATACAGACGGATTTACGGGACGATTGCCTATCGTCGGATGAGATTAGCCGACGAATTGGCCCCGTCTGCATTGCGATCTCTCGGGAAGATTTACGAATTCATATCCGGCACGAGATATTACAGCGCGTCGCAGTTTACAAACCCTTCTGAGTGCCCAGTGTCTTTCGAGGTTGATGAAGACGCAAACATTCAGCGCGCATTTCGGCCGAATCGGGAGCACCTCCGGTTCATGTTCGATCTATATTCAGCTCATAGAAAGAACAGCAACGATTACCGAGAGTTCCTCTCAGTAGTCGGGAAGGCGGGGTTGGGGCTCATCACTGACATCAAGTACCGAGAAATTGTGATCGCGAGGAGCCGGGTTGAGATCAAGACCGGCGGTAGACCGGTTAAAAAAAATATAGAAGAGAAAATTATCGTGCCAACATTTCTCGTTGCCGGGAGCCGTTTGTCTCCAAACCAGTTATCCGAAGGTACATTTAAGACCATTGCGTTGATCTTTTATCTGATTACTGACAGCGGCAGATTTCTCTTAATTGAAGAGCCCGAAGTGTGTGTCCATCACGGATTGTTAGCCAGCATAATTGAGCTGATCAAGGACTTCAGCGAGCGAAAACAAATCGTGGTTACCACCCACTCAGACTATGTTTTAGATCGTCTTAGCCCTCAGAATGTTTTTCTGGTGAAGAATTTCAAAACGAAGGGGACAACAATCAAAGCCATTTCGAAGGCACTTTCTTTAAATGGTTTCAAAGCCTTACGAGAGTACTTGGATACGACGGGCAATCTCGGGGAGTTTTGGCGTCACGGAAATTTGGAAAAATGAATATTCGAATCGGTGTTATCGCAGAAGATGATAGCGATGTCGCTGTGCTAGGCATTTTGTTTGCTAAGATCGCCCCTTCCAAGAGGTTTAGTGTCAAGAAGTTTGTTGGACATGGGTGCGGCAGAATCGCGAGCAAATGCAACAATTGGGCACGCAATCTTAAGACCCAGGGGTGCTCCGCTTTAGTGGTCGCTCACGATCTCGATGATAAATCACTGGTAAAACTGCACTCGGACCTTACTACCGCTTTGCACCCGAGCCCCATTAACAAACACGTCGTAATAATTCCGATAAGAGAGTTGGAGGCTTGGTTGTTGGCTGATTCTCTCGCAATCCAAAAAGCTCTGAATCTTAAATTCAAGCCCTCGCGAGTGGCTAATCCTGAGGCTTTATTAGATGCGAAACGTGAATTGAAGCAGATTGTGTTTAACAAATCTGGAAATATCAGGCGATTCATTTCAACGGTTCACAATGAGGTGATCGCACGCAAAGCTAATCTTGTTGAATTGAGGCGATGTGCATCTTTTAGGCCGCTAGAGTCGTTTATCAAAGGACTTTAGCATCTCCGGGCTGTCATGTTCTGAGCGCAAACCCCAAAAATCAGCTTGGTAGATTC
>JBAVLE010000418.1:0-12703 GCA_049688735.1 Candidatus Angelobacter sp.
GTTTCCTGCTCAAACCATTCGTTTGTCCGGGCATGATTACCTCGTAACTGGTTGCCGGATCGGACAACCCAGCGCAGCACGGATCATCTCTTTCGTGCAGCCCGCCCAGCACTTGTACTTGCGCGGGTCCGCAATCGAAATCGCAAGATTGTCCCCGGTCCGGTCTCGTCCCTGTTGTGCGCACGACGGACAACGAGTCCAATGATTGCGACCCTGTCTGCGCTTTACCGTCACATGATCCAGAATGCGAAACTCGCGCCGGCTCGGATCAGCCGGCCGGAGTGGGATGCCTGGCTTGGGTACAAATTCTTCCGGCATATTCAGGCCGGCCACAATGGCCGCCATCTCGCCGGTGGTAATGCGCTTGAGCCGGGACACGTATCGAATCTGGTCCTCAAGGGTGTAGTCGGCACCGTAGAACCAATACCGCTTACCTGCACCACGATGAACGCCCAACGGCGCCCTGATCGCGTTGCCGAACTCCGCCGCGGGGATCAAATCTTGCTTCGGAAACACCTCGATTCCCTCAGCCATGTTGGCTCCCTTGACGGGCACTCTCAGGCGCCGGGCGAGGTTACAAATGTAGAGTCGGCAGTCCCGAGCCAGCAGGGGTTTCTCGGCGAAGATCCACAGGTGGCCTCCACGCCGGGATTTTTCGAGCGCAGCCTCGACACCGTCTTGATGCAATTCCCACTGAAGCTTGAGCAAGTCCTCGAGGGCATTAGAATAATCAGCATCGATCGCCACCCACTTGCAGCGTTGCGTCTCGGGATTGATTGCATATAGCCCGATCGTGATCTCGCCTTGCAGGTGCCGCCGGATGGTCGCCGTGGACAGTGAGATCGGTCTTCTTGGGCGGTAATAGTAGTGCTTGCCGTTCTCGCGGTGTGGGGTAAGAGACTGGAGGGTGTAGGCCCGCCGATTGACGAAGATCTCGAGATAGCAGGCGGCCATTTCTTGGCTTGCCAAAAGATTGGTCTGCATAAATCACCCCCGTGGTCGTGTTCTTACCCCAGGCTGGAAACTCGGTCAAATTTCCAGAGGCATTGCCCGGAATAGCCTATTTAGGCTGAGCCGGGACTCTGGAATTGGGCCCGCAAAAGAGCTGGCTTTTCGGCGTATTGGAGCAGGTTGTATTCCGACAGGAGGGCGCAGAAATCCTCCGCGGTGAGGTTGTCATCAGGGCCATCGAAGCACAGCAAGTAGAACTCCTGACGCCGCCGGTCATAGACGTAGATCGCACCGGAAGCAGGGTTCTCGGGCGCTACTGGAAGAAGCAATATGCCATTCGGCATTTGAATCCAGCGGGCGGCTACGGCTTCGCCGATTTGCAGAAACGCTTGGATTACGCGGTCGACGTGGGGCTCGGGACTGCCAAGTCCCAGTTCCCTTACACTGAACAGGCGGTGAGCATTGATGTTTCCTCTGCTGAGTTGCATGTACTTCTCCTTTTGATGAAATGAGTGTTTAGTGAATCGAGGTCGCCAATTTCGCGGCAATATAGAATCAGGTTTTCGGTTCCGGAAGTGGGAGACCTGGTGAAAGTCGCCACGTTCAACATCAACGACATCAACAAGCGGCTGAATAATCTTTTGGCCTGGTTAGACAAAGCTGAGCCGGACGTAGTTAGTCTGCAAGAACTCAAAGCGGAGCAGGGAGCGTTTCCCGCGCGTGCCCTTCGAGCTCTCGGGTACGAAGCAGTCTGGCAAGGAGAGCGTTCCTGGAACGGCGTGGCCATTCTCGCGCGAAACCACACTCCTGTGCTGACCCGCACAAGCTTGCCGGGAAGTCCTGAAGATCGCCAAGCCCGCTATGTCGAGGCGGCTGTTCAAGGATTACTTATGACTTCCATTTACCTCCCCAATGGGAATCCGCAGCCTGGACCGAAATTCAACTACAAGTTGGCTTGGTTTGAACGTCTCATTATTCATGCCGCCGAACTTATGGAGACCGGAGCACCTGTGGTGTTGGCCGGTGACTACAACGTTGTGCCGACGCCGCAGGACATCTATCCGACACGATCGCTGGATAACAACGCGTTGATCCAACCAGAGAGTCGCCAGGCTTTCACACGTTTGCTGGCGCAAGGCTGGACCGACGCGATGCGGAAGCTGCGTCCGGACGGGCCACTCTGGACATTCTGGGATTACAAACGTGAACGGTGGCCGAAGGACAAAGGCATGCGACTCGATCACTTCCTGCTCTCACCGAAGATGTCGGAGCGACTCGTCGAAGGCGGTGTAGACCGATGGGTACGTGGTGAGGTTAACGCCAGCGACCATGCTCCGGTGTGGATAACCCTCAATCTTTAGATCAAAGCTAAGCAAATCGGCCACGGAGAACTCCGGCGGGGCTGGCAACGTTTAAAACCGGACCGAATTGGCGGAAGAACAGAGGGTAGTCGGAATACAAGCTAGTGAGCGGCCGTGAGTTAGACAGGCTCCAAAAAGGCCAATGTCATGCCAATGTAAGGCCAACGAAGTGCCAAATTCACGCCAAAGAGCGGCAAAGTACTGCGGCTAAAACATACCCCGGAGCAACTGCCTAAAGATGACCTCGGGCTGATGAGGATGGAGGATCACCGGGGTATCGAGAAGGTGGTGGCGGAAAGCCGACGTGGTTGCGAAGGCCAGGCGCTTCGAGATCCCGGACAGTTCATTAGCCAGGTGGAGGACGATATCAAAGCCCGAGGTGAGATAAAGAATGCAGCCTATTTTGCTTTCATTTTCAAGTGCTGCCCGTACTTTTTCGTATTGCCGCGCACTCTTGAGCGTGCGCTCATATTCGAGGGCAAATCGCGCTATCTGACCAGCGTTCCAGACATCCACGACGGCGTCGTAATCCTTCTTGAGCGGTTGTGGCGAAGTGGTGTTGGACGATGCGGTCTCGACATCACCGTGCCAGGCGGCCAGCAGATCGGCGCGCCCCAATGCTAGCCTGATAGCGTTCAATTCCAACGCATGATGCACTTGGGAAAGATGAGGAAGATGCTGGGTTGCCGAGTTCAAAATAACGACGAACTGGCCATGGTTCTCAAGCTGCAGGAGCCCATCCTTGGTAATCCGGTAGACCGGCACTCCGGTGCCAAAGTGGCCCTCACATATCGAGACGTAATTGGAAAGTACCAGTCTTTTCAGACGCCAGTCGAAGCTGGGGCGGGAACATTCATACCGGCCGGCTTGCATCAGTTCGAACAGCTGCTGGTGGGTAATGAATTTCGAATTCCGGACTTGAACCAGCAACGGAATGTCGCGGGCCAGGCTGACGGCAACTGTTCCTTTGGCATAGCGCATAAGACTTTTGTCAGGCGGAAACCTGATCTCCAATCAGTTCCAGCGCTACGAGCGCTTGCGCTTTTTCTGACGCCATAAGCTGCCAGACCCCGCAGTCTGTCTGCACCCAATCTCCGACCTTCATAAGCAACATTGCCTCCTGTGCATTCCGCAGTTGGCTGGCAGCGATGACGGCGGCTGATGGCGATTTCCACGCATTGGAGGGCAAGTTAATTCGGCCGTGCAGGTCACTGGTCACGACCACCAAGTAGCAATTGGGTACCTCGGATCTGGACGCCTTACCATCCAACAGCAGGCGATTTCCACCGAAAGCGAACGTCGGACCGGAGCAACGGAACGTTTTGCCGATGGAGCGGTTAGGCAGATGAGGATCGAAGCTACCGACGCCGTTGAAGCGGATGAGTCCGGGCACAATCCAATGGCGACGGACCTTATGGCCGGAGCGCACTCCGGTGGAGTTGTAATAAGCAGCATGGCGCGTAAAGCGGTAGGGATCCTGGAGGTCATGGCCGAAACGTGCCCACCAGTTAGTTCCGAAACTTAGGACATTCACCAGCATTGGGAATACGTTCCATGAGCTCTTGATTAATCGTGTGCAGCCGCTGAATCCGCTCCGGCACAGGGAGATTTGGTACATCTTTGAGAGCGGCGAGAACCTCCGGTCCGAGCTTCTCTTTGTTTTCCTGAAAGTAGTGCCAGATGTCGGCGAACCGCGTGAGTTCCTGCAGCAATTTTCGATGCTGGGGCGCGTGCGATTGCACCCGCTGTTCCCACTTATCGCGATCTTCGATTGGTCCTAGATCGCCGCCGGGCTGAAACTTCTGGAGCAGCTTCATGACTTCAACGACCAGATCACTTTGCACATCTTTCTTGACCATGTCAGCCTTCCTTCTCGACCACGCTCGGGCCTGGGCGTCATTCCCCTTTGAGAGCACGATTTTTCTGTTTTTCTTCCTGGAGATTGCGTCCGAGCTGGCTTATCTGCTGCCTCAATGTCTTCTCCGAGGCATCCTGGACCAGAACTTTTTCACGAAGCTTGTTGATCTCCGTTAACAGGTCTTGATTGTCAGCGACCGTCTTTCTCTGTGCGGCCGGGGCAAGGGATTGTCCACCCTTGGACGTGCTTTGGGCTCGAGAACTGGACAACAGCTCTGCTGTTTTTAGTGCCGCTCCGGCGTCGCCGTTCTCATCGATTATTTTCTGCCATTGCTGGTTTTTTCCGATCACTTCCCTGGCGGTGTCACGTGCGTGGACCAGCTCATTGTGATACCAGACAAGAAACCGGGAAGCGATAAGCTCGCGGTGTTGGCGCTCTTTGCTTTGATGAATGATGAGTAAGAAGGAACAGATCAGGAGTCCACCTGAGAGAAGGCTGGGCAAGCTGTCGAGGCCGGCATCGATGGCACTCTTGCGGGCCTGTTCGAGCCATTCGCCGTAGTCTTTATCAGCAGGATTGATGTGCTTCAGCACAAAATCAATCAGGGTGTCGTGCTGTTTAGCAAGACGGTGCTGGGCAGGATCATAGCTCGACACTGGCCTCTGTGCGGTTGCCAAAGTCAGTGTCAGGATGCACGCAACAAGCGCCGCTTTGGACACCAGAATGTTTGCCATGATCACCGGGCTCCGCGTCCGTTGATGCGGGCATACCGCTGCGCCAGCCCGGAATCTTTGAAGTGCAAGTTGGCCCCATGGGACAAAGCATTCGGCGTGGTAACGCACGGAAACAGCATTGGCTCAATGCCTTTCAGATGAGACTCCGCTGGCCGGCGAACATGCAGGTGGGAGTGCAGCGTGCCCAAGCGGTTGTCGGTCATCAGAATCTCCATCTGCCCCACAGGAAGGTTCTTGATGTGTTCTTCGTGGGAGCGGGTTTCCCGAATTTCCGTCTCACTCCCGAACCCGATTTCCTCATATTTTTTCTGAAAAACCCCCTTCCTCTGAACGGTCAGAGTGCGCCGCTTCCCCGTGATGCGAGACGAGGCCTTCAGGAAGTATTGAGCGGTTTCCTCGTCGCGGGTGCGCATCAGCATGATGGTGTTGGGCGCAGATGAGACGTCATCACGAAAGCCCCGGCTGACACTGAGCAGTTGGGAGATGGACTGCAGAGAAAACAGAAAAGCCGTGTTGGTACCGCGGGCGGTCTGTAAAATCTGGGCGAAATTCGGATAGGCAAAAGGAGCGAACTCGTCCAGGGTGACGCTGACAATGGGCCGCCCTTCGCGGCGGCGCTCGCGCTCGTTTTGGTAGCGCTTGCCGACCATCAGTTGCAGATTCTGGAGTAGGATCCGACCGAGCGCGGTCACGGCTCTAGAGTTTCGGTTGACATTGAGAGAGACAAACAGGATCAGTTCTTGGTCGATGATGTCATCGAGAGTCAGCAGGTCTTCATAAGGGCCGGTAATGATGGACAAGTCGTCTTCAAGAAACGTCATTAGTTCGTTGAGCAAACCCTGAATTTTTGGCACGCGTTCCCGGTCCTGGAAAGACTGCTGCAGATTCCTGACCGACATCTCGAAGTTCAGGCGTTGCTGCTGGCTGCTGCCGGAAAGGTGTTCGATCCGGTATCTGGCTTCCAATATCTGCTCTCGCATGACCTGCTGATCAAGCGCCATGACCAGGACATCGTGGATGTTGAAACGCTTGCCGGTGTGCCACAGCACGCGCGCCAAGTCGCTTAAATACGTAGCCTGATGCCCGTGAAAAAAATCCTCCCTCAAGGCAAAAGATTGGAAGATGAGATTCACATGTTCCTGGTAGGAATTGTCTTTCGAATAGAACGGGTTGTAGCGCGCGGAGATGTCGGGCCGTGACGGGTCGAGGATGCGAAGCTGCCCGATGCGTCCTGCGGCAGCGATTTCCGGGAGCAGACTGGCCAGAAACTCCTGGTCACCTTTTCCGTCGAAGATGATCATGGGGATGCGGTGTAGATTTCCCTCGAAGCCGACCACCCGGCGTACATCCTGGGTGATGATGTTGCGCAGAAGCGTGGTCTTTCCGGCGCCACTCTGGCCTGCGAGAAGTGCCTGCATGACCCGGACTTCATCGGACCAGAGCCACGGCCGGCGATGCACGTTGTATCCCAGGACCACCGATTTCTGGTGAAACGCTTTCCGAACCTGATCTTCGTCTTTGAGCAAGGGAATATAGACGGGAGCATGGGGCCAGGTATTCTCACGCCGTGCTTTCTGGGTTAACAAGTACCAAGTCGTCGCCACGATAGAGGCGAGGAGGGACAGAAAATAGATGCTGATCTCAACCAGCTGATAGGGTCTCACATGAAAACGCGTGGTAAGCAGGTACGCACCGAGGACAAAGACCAGTGTTATCAGGATTACGATCACCAGCGGTGCGTTGTCTTCGTGGGACTGGTTATAGTCACGACGGCCGTAGTGATAGCTGTTCACTGCCTGACAACTCCAAAGTAGATGAACGTCCCTGTCACGACCAGAGCCAACGCTGCCAACATGAGCAGGAGAGGATGCAGCCGCCGCTTGCCCTTTTCATTCTGTGGCACAACCGGATCCTCGACCCTCCGTGCCAGCTGCCAGAGGAGACTCTCTTCGGGGTCGCCGGCATATGCCTGGCGCAGATATTGGCGCATCTGCTCTTCGTCGATGTATTGATCGCTTGCCATATCAGAAGACTAGGACTGCCTCGACCGGGTGCTTTCCTTCCGGGCCGAAAGTCAATTGCAAAACAGTCGTCGTCCGAACCTGCTCACGGATCGCCACGATGCCTTGACTTTCCTCCCCGGGCTGGAGGTCGGCCTGCTGCGCTTCCGCGTGGGCCACTGTGACGGAACGCTGCTTCAACTCTCCCAGCTTCTTGAGTGCCTGTTGATTCACTTGGGTATGCGTGAGCGAGTCAATCGAAATCGACGGTCGCAGGGCAGTCAGCTCGGAAACGCCCAGGGCAACGATGCGATAGGGCCGATCGGTAAGGTTATGGATCGAATACTGGATGTAAAGGGTGCTTTG
Organism: Candidatus Angelobacter sp.; assembly: GCA_049688735.1. Classification (GTDB taxonomy): domain Bacteria; phylum Acidobacteriota; class Terriglobia; order Terriglobales; family Acidobacteriaceae; genus Angelobacter. The sequence goes on from JBAVLE010000418.1 coordinate 7,271, forward strand.
GGAGCGGAATACGCGTTCGACGCGTACCGACACCCTTCCTTTCGTATCCTTTATATAGGTGTTGTTAATGGGCTCAATTCCCAGAAATGCCCGAGTCAGCATCATGTCGGCAATCTCGTCCATCTGAGCGCGACTCTCCTTCACCGGTTTGGGCGCCGGCGCGGGGTTATCAACAGCAAAATTCATGTCTTTTGCCTCCCCTGGGGGTTCGAGTTCATAGGTGAAGCGGCGCGAGGCGGTCCACACAAACAGGTCGGTCGCCGCGCTGGACTTCAGCGGCTTGATGAACACCTTGTCTTCGTGGCGTTCAATCTGAAAAGCAGGACTGCCGGCGGCAGCCATCGTGACCGGCTCCCCAAATTCAAGCACCGTTAGATGGTCGAGCGACGTGGCCACATGGACGACCTCGACTCGTGTGAGCTGCCGGTCTTTCAACTCGTCTGCAGACGCAAGCACGGACACGATCAGGGCAAACATCAAAGCGCGCTTCATGGCTACCTCGAACTTTCTGGTCAGGCGGAACCAGATTTCCCCGGCTCCGCTCTGGTTGAAGTGTTTAAAGTTTCAGAAGAAAAATTGACCGTCCTTGTACTGAAACAAAAACGTCTCTTTTTCTCCACCTGTGATTTTCTCGACCAGGAAGCTGCGGTTGTCCTGGTCATTGCGGATTGACATCCCAGTAACATCGGGCAGGACCACACGGACAGCTTTACCGCCCGTCCGTTCCGCCAGCTTGTTAATGAGTTCCTGCGGGAAAGCGTGGAAGAGAATTGAACCGCCGCCGTGACCGTTGCACACGACCCGGTTCAATGCCTGGCACCAGCCCATCCGGTTCTCCGTCTTGCTGGTGGCCCAGACGCGCACCCAGGAAATGACTGCCTTCATCTCCTGTTTGGCCTGCTCCTCACCGTGATAGTGAGCCGACTGGGCCTTCCTGCGGGCCAGCACTTTGCGCTTTCGCAGTTCCTTGTCCGGATCTTTCCGAACTGCCTCCCACTCGGCCTGCAGCTTGTCGAGTTCAGCTTTGAGCCGATCTTGCCGCTCGGAGACCCGGCCTACGATGGCAGCATAAACATTGTTGACGAAGCGACATTCATCGAACATCGGCCGGGTAACTAATTCACCGGAAATCAGTCCTTTGAACTCCTCGATCGGCAACTTGTTCATCAGCAGGTCTTCGATCTCCTTGCGAACGTGGTTGTAGAGCTTTCCAATGCGGTCGGTCTCGGCCACATCGAGGTGAAGGGGCAAGCCAGAAATTCTGGGTTCGTTCTTGTGCTTGAGCCAGGGAGCCTGGTTTACCTGTTGGCGTATGTCGGCGATGACCTTGGGATCGGCCTCGACTTCGTGCTTCAGGCTGTCGAGCGCGTTCTGCAGTTCGGCAACCAATTGGTAGGCCAGATCAGGCCTGCCCGCTGCCAGACACGAGGTCTTCAGATCGGTAATCATGCCGATCTGGTTTCCACGGGCCTTCATTGCCACATGCTCGAGGTTCCACCAGGGACTTCGCGCCTTTCGGTGTTTGGTCTTTTGCTGGTGATACTCATTGCTGAGAGAAAACCGTTTCCTCACAAAACGCGGAAAGCGGTCCTCCTCCAGAATGCAGATCCAGTCGAAATCAAAATCGCCGCCGTTCTTCTTTGCGGTTTCGGAATGGAGAACATAGGTGCCCTCCAGCTGAAGTTGACGTGAAGCGATCTGCTCTGCTACCTCATTTGCCATCTTCGAGCCCTGTAGCTCCAGAGTGCGCGTGAGTTCGACGATGAGTTTTGCCGCCGACAAGTGTTCCACCGGCAGCAGGTCCTCACACATGCGGATGGGATAACGCACGCACAGGCCCCGCCTGGAGTCCAGCGCAACAATAGCCTGGTGTTGCGGAATCCAATCAGACCCCGCATACAGCCGGCCGTCGTGGACGACGAGATAGCCGTCATCCGCCAGCGCAAATGCCGGAAGGCGAAAACCACCTCCCGTTGCTATCTTGAAGGCCCATCGGGCAAGCAGTCGGTTGAGTTGATTATTGATGTGGGGATAGCGGACGATATCGCCTGTGGTGTCTGCCAACAGCGCCGCCTCGACCGTCCTGACCTCTTCGTCCTCGGTCTTGTCAGGGTCATCGAGGCCCAGAAGTTCGAGCAACTCCTGATACCGGCCTTCGCTCACTGACTCATTCAGCCGACGCACCTGTCCCAACGCTTCGGTCAGGATTTCCAGTTGAATTGAGTCATCTGGCGCATGTTCGATAAGCGTGTAGCTGGATTCGAACTCAAGCTTGCGCGAAAGTTCGCGAATACCCAGCACCATCGGACCACGGAATTTCCGCCCTTTGCCAAAGACTGAATAAACTGTTGCAGGGACCTTCAGTCCTGGCTTGACCGCGCTTTCCGGAAGAATGATGTCAGCGTCGAGCATCTCCGCGACGTCCTCTTCCATGACTTTGAATGAACCCTTGGCCTGGGTCTTTTCAAAGGCCAGGCGGAACTGATAAAAGCAGTTTTCCGGAAGTTGAAGCTTCGCGAACAGCGACCGCCGAATCCATCCCCGGCAGTCATTGGTTCCGAGAACATGGTCTTCAACCACCAGCACCGATCGTTCCGGTTCCTCAATCACCACTTTCGAACAAGAGACCAGGATACCGAAGTAGACGATGGCTGCCTGCGGCCAGTGTTGGAAACGTTCTGCTATCGGTTGGCTGTGGTCCGAGTCAACGAAGTAAAACTTGCCGTCTTTCGACGAACCACTTGCCCCCACTAGTTTGTACGGAATGTTTTTGAATTTGAGGCCCGCCATTGCATTTTCGACCATGGACTCCTCATATGCGTCCAGAGGTTCCTTGGGGACGTTCACAACGGCGACTTTGATCCCCGGATAGAGCACGTGGAGAAGGGTATTCTCCAATGTTGTCTCCAGGTCCGTGAGCCTCTGGGTCACGTTTCCTTGAGAATCGATGTCAAGCGTAACAACCTGCTCGATGGAAAATTTGTTGGACGTAGTCATCATTGTTTTTGGCTCCTTAGTTTTTGTCCGGGGTAACCTGACAGGGCTAAGGAGCTTTTGCTTTCCGCAAGCTCTCCGCCTCCACCTGGCTACCCCGTTTTTTGGGGTTTTTCTGGCCAGGCAGGACTTCGAGCCGGGTCAGCACATCTCCCTACATAAAGCGTGTAGGGTCTTCGAGAGGACCAAAACTGGTTTAGCTCTTGGTCTCTCTTGAAAACTGGTGCTAACTCGCTTGCTGATTCAACTTCGGGGCAAGACCTGTTTCACAATCCTCGGTTCGTTTCCATTTATCTCGGGCACCGCCTTCCATGCGACCACGGTGTAAAAAACCTGGCCGGACTTAAAGGCCTGTACCAGTGCTTCTCCTTCGTTGGTCATCTCCTGCCCCAGTTCCGGCTTTTCGCTGGAGCTCCCGGATTTAAGCAGGAAATAGCGCACGGTCTCGCTTGTCATTTCCAGGCGCCGTCGACGGCCGTTCCGTTCGGGGGTTGCGGGCACACTGTCATTTGCTGTCTTTGTTCCATCCATGATTCATTCCTCAAAAATCAATTCGATTTATCAAGCGACGTGTCTTGTGCGATCGCATCCCGCCGTTCGCCTTCAATCAGCCGCTCACCATATTCGGCAATCAACAGGCCGCCCGGGTTCTGCTCTGAGCGTTGCTCCGCGATCAGGCGGATGTGATACTCCCCCACAAGTTTGTCGGTGGCTTCGCGATGGTCCCGAACGCGATGGACTTCTTTCACTCCGAAGACAGTAAAGCTCAGCGGATCGTCTTTCGCTGCTTCGACGGAACGCAGGTGGAAGACCGAGGTGATCTGGTCATCCTGGATCTTTCCTACTGTGTTGTCCTTTTCAATGGCATTCAAAGTCGCCCTGCGGAGGTTCGAGGTCATCATGTTCAGGCCATCGGCCCAGTTGCGGTTGACGTTATCCGAGGAAAAGTTCAGATAGCGCTCAAGGAACAGGCGCACAAATCCCCGGCGCTCAAGTTCAGTCGGCTCCGCTCCGGCGCCCTGGGCCACGTTCAGGGGCAGCTTCGCCGGCGCAGGTTTCTGACCGACCACACTGGCAGCCCCGGTGGCGTCCACCCGGATCACTGTTGGTGGTTGCAGGCGGACGTAAGCCGCCATGGCAACCGCCACCAGGGCCAGAGGAACGCAAAGAAACGCCAGGAGCATGGCCCTGTTGGCATAGGCCCGCAATGCTCCATCGTGTTCGTAGTAGCGGCTATAGCCGAGCTTCTCCGGAGCCTTTTCCTTCACTGCACGATTTGCCTTCTTTAACCACATAGTCAATCTCCTACTTGCGAAACAAACGGCCGAAAAACCTGCCGATAAAAAATGCAATGAGTGTAAGAACGCTGTACGGCCTGAATCGCGAATCTTCGGGTTCATAAAACGGTCCTCTTTGCCAGGGCAGCATGTCTACACTCCTTCACCGGATTAGCCGTTCCCGTTTTCCTTTGCATTGTCGGTATTACTCTTGAGCGCCCCTCCCGCCATTCTTGCGGCATGGAACGCGACCGTTTGCAGTGTCCCCACGGGGCGAAATCCGCGGCCTGAACCCCCGTTGGACTGCGCCGCATCTCCGGACCTTTGTGGTGCGCCTGCCTCCCCTGCGGGCGCAGCATTTGAACTAGCTGCAGGCGCGGGCGGTGGACCGCTCGAAGCGGCGCTCATCATGCCGGAGCGAATTGTCTGTGCCAGGCTGGGCTGTGGCGGCGGCATGGAAGAAGACATCGCGCCCGTATTACCGCCTGCAAAACCGTGCCCAGCAGTTGCCCCGGAGCCACCTCCCCCGGATCCCGCTCCTGCGCCCGAAGCACCAGCACCTGCGCCAGCGCCGGCGGCAAAGCCCGCGCCGGCCGATACCGCAGCACCAACCGCAACAGCACCCGCCCGGACCAGGGCATATGCCGAGGAACCCACGTCGCCGGTAATAATGCGCTTGGCAATAAACGGAATCAGGCCCAGCGCCAACGCATAAAAAATGCTCACCAGGCCGAGGATGGTTGAATCCGAGCTGCCCAGGAAAAAACCTTTCAGAAATCCCTGGTTCGCAACCTGATCGACTCGATTGAACTGGATGGCGGTGATCAGTGAGCCGAACGTGGCGTAAAGAATGCCCCAGGCATTCCAGATCATCAGGTTGGTGGCATAGGTCTTTGCCAGTTGGCCCACTCCGGCCATGGGCAGAAGAGCCAAAACGAGAGGTCCCAGTACGTACAGCACACAGCCGTAGAGAACGTAGAAGAAAGCGAAGACAACAACCATCATCGCGTAGATAAGGTAGGCCGCTAGGAGCAGCAAAGTTGTCGTGATCGCTGCGAAAGTTGCTGCAACAGCCGGGAGGATGGTGCTGAGTCCATTGCCGGCAAATTGCTGTTTCAGTTGGTCCATCCAGCTCAAGAACATGTCTCCTGCTCCCGAGCTG
>JBAVLE010000419.1:0-3301 GCA_049688735.1 Candidatus Angelobacter sp.
ATCAGGTTCCATGACCCGCCACACAGAAGGCACGACTGTGACAGTTACCGTTAAAGAGCCCTGAACTGAAGTACCCAACGTCTTCTTTTGCGATTGTGGGTAAGCAATATTGAAAATAAAAATAAACAGGATGAGCAACTGCCTGACTTTCATAATCACAATCATGCAGGGAATTGTGCCAAGACAATCGAGTCGCGAAAGTTTTTCACGAAAATAAAAATAAGCGTCATCTTAGAAATGCGTCAACTTTGTAATGACACCGAAAATAAGCTTTATTTTAGTAGTCCTTGCTGACCGGCTCGACCAATCCTGCAATGCCAAGCCGAGCGCTGATGTAGCCCTGATACTCCCCGCGTAGCCAACCTGGTATGCAGTTATTCAGCAACAATGGTCGTAACTTCCACCGTCTTGACAGCCTTTTCGCCGGTCGCTTGCATCTTCCGAATTTCCTTCGAGACGCTCATGCGCAGTTGCGCAGTAGGGATGTTGTAGCTAACTGCTCTTTCTGGTGTAGCTTTTGGCTCCGGATTGGTCATGATCACTTGGACCACATTGACTTGGATGCGCAGATTCGCCACGATGCTGGTATCTGTGCGACTCGCCGCAAAGGCTGATCCAGAGAGTGTGCTAAGCAGTGTAGCGATTATGGCAACAAGTCGGGTTGAGTAAGTCATGAGATAACCTCGTTCGAATGAAGTCGCTTTGACGCCAATGGAAGTCGCACGGCAAGACCCATGTGATGGGCAAGGACTAAGTCTCGCGGATTCATCAACTTAGCTTGGGGCTGACATGTTGTATGGCCAATTTTAGTGTCTTGAATTTGGACATGTTCCAAAATTAAAACGGTGGTTGGCCTTGACCAGGGAAATTGTAGGTGGGAATTTTTGAGGCCTTGATCCGAATGGTCCAGAGACATTGATTCGCCAGCCCACGAAATTCATTTCTTATCGCAAGAGTCGGCGCCGGAAAATGTTCAGTTTCTGGACACTGTCTTACGGATTAGACAATCATGGAATCTGTTCTGATCTTCTGAACAATGATTCATGCTTTCACCCTTGTTGATTACAAAGCGGATTGAGCTGAAGGCGTGCGGAATACAACATTGGCTTGGTGCGTGCAATCTACGAATGCATGCAACGAACAACTGCCCGTCGATGCTGGCTTTTACTGATACTCCTTGGCGGGACTATTTCAGCCTGGGGGCAGGCAAAGGGCACGTTGTCTGTTACTGCGGTTGTCCAGACCTCCGCTGCCTGGGTGCAGGGCACAGATGGAAGGTGGACTCTCATTGTGGCCAATGCTCCTGATGCGCTAAGCACATTTTCCTTCCAGTCCGGCATCCAGATGCAGTCCGTTGGGCAAGTGGCTATTAAAAATGACGTGCAACCCAGATCGACAGGGGCAGGGTTCGCTGTTGATTCTGTCACTCATAATAGGAGTTCCAAATGATACAGTTGACTTCGCCTCTCTCAGCACTTGTTATTTGGCACGCCCCATGTTGTGCTGGGATTGGTAGGATCGAACAGGGCGCGTAAGCCGCTCGGCAGGCGTATCCACTTTGTTGTTCAGAAGCCGTTCACAAGCGACATGTTTGGAAAGGTTTTGAAGGCTGCATACGGTGCTATTGCCTCAAGCAGGAGGCTTAGTTTTCGCCACCAGGTATGCGTCAATTCAATTTCCTCGTATCTTATTCATGGCGGAGAACGGCGACCCCTTAAAAATGTTGCAATCATGAACATTAGCCATGGCGGAATGTGCGTGCAAACCGGAGAGCTGCTGCCCCAGGAAGCGAATATCCAGTTGAGCTTTCCAATTCCCGGTAGTGAAACGATAGTGCAAGCAACAGGATCAGTTATTTGGGCGCACGCCTCTGGCCGCGCCGGCATTAAAATGGTTGGAGTCAGTCCTGCAGCCCAAACGCATTTTGGTGACTGGCTCGATTCGCTCTCACCGAGTGTCGAAGACTTGCTCCCACGGGTAGTGCAACCGAGCCGATCTGGGCTGAACTGAACTTTTACGATGCCGAACTCGGCGTAGCAGTAGAAGACTTTTGTTTGGTCCCGATTTTTGCCAGGATGTTATACAGAGTTGCACGGCTGATTCCCAGGATCTCAGCTGCACGGTTCTTGTTGCCCTCGAGTGCCGCCAACACGCGCAAAACATGGCGATGCTCAACTGCTTCCAGGCTGAGCATCTCATCGTCATCAGGGTCAGACGCGGTTCCAGTACGAATGTGCTCGGGAAGGTCATTGATATCGATGGCTGGGCCCTGAGCAAGCATGCAGGCGCTGCCGATCACATTTTCCAGTTCCCGCACATTGCCCGGCCAGTGGTATCGGGCAAGCAGAGCCTGGCCTCGACGGGTAATTCCTGAAATGTCTTTGTTGTACTGTGCAGCGAATCGTTCCACGAAGTGGCGCTGAAGAAGAGGCAGATCTTCCTTTCTATCCGCCAAACGCGGCAATGTGACCTCTACCATTGCCAGCCTATAATAAAGATCATCCCGAAAGCGCTTTTCCGCCACCATCAGCCTCAAATCTCTATTTGTTGCGGCCACAACTCGGACCTCAACTTTTCTCGCCACCGGCGATCCTACCCGCTGCACCTCCTGGTTCTGGAGTACGCGCAGCAATTTAGCTTGAGCGGCTAAAGGCAGCTCGCCTATTTCATCCAGGAATACGGTGCCGCCATTGGCGAATTCGAAAAGGCCAATCTTATCCTGGTTCGCGCCGGTGAATGCTCCACGGACATAACCAAATAACTCGCTTTCAAAAAGCGTGTCCACGATTGCGGAACAGTTGCATACGGCGAATTGTTTGGACGCGCCGGGACTAAAGCGGTGCAGAGCCCTGGCGGCAAGCTCTTTCCCTGTACCTGTCGGTCCGGTGAGCAACACAGTTCGAAAATGCGGAGCTATCCGGCGAAGTTTGGCAGTCACGTCCAGCACGAGAGGACTTCGCCCGATCATCCCTTCCACTTCATAGTTGGCCAACAGCTCATGATCCAGCTGCAACGCCCGGCGACGGACTGCTGCATCCGCTAGAAATTGCTTAACACGGCTTCGCAACCTTTCCAGATCCAGCGGCTTAGTCACAAAGTCGCAAGCGCCTTTTTGAATCGCCTCTACCGCCAGATCGGTCGAGTAGTTTGCGGTCATTAGAATGACCTCCACTCCCGGATCGGCCGCCACTATCTTTTGCAGTACCTCCATGCCGTTCAGTTTTGGCATCGTGAGGTCAGTAATAACCACCCGTGGACGCCGCTCAAAAAACAGCTTCACGCCCGCTTCAGGTTCATTGGC
>JBAVLE010000420.1:0-4348 GCA_049688735.1 Candidatus Angelobacter sp.
GCCATGGATGCTACGCACCGACACGGCTTATCCAGAGGTCGTTCACATCGAGACCAGTCCGTGGATGCCCTGGCAAGCTAATGTCCACCGCTTTCGGCTTGATGGCAAAGAAACGACATCTGTTCACGGAGCATTCTATCAAGGGGTTCCTACTCAGGGGTTCCCATTCACGCATGAATGACAGCCCCGAGCAGCAATTGAAACGCACTTGCGCGACTGAAGCACCACCATCAAGAATTGCAAGTTGTTGGTTTCATTCAATGTTGGCGATTTCGGGACCAGGGGGTCGGAGGTTCAAATCCTCTCTCCCCGACCAATTATTCATTTGAGTTTTAAACTGCTGAAAACGCCGGTTCGAAAATCGGCTGCCTTGGTCGGCCATTCAAATCGCCCAAAGGCTTTCCCACAATACCCATCAACACTTTTGGATCGGTCGCGAGATTGATGGTGGAATCGCCTGCGTACGACAGTTACGGGCGTAAGCTGCGGAACCTGCCTCGGCGGTGTCAAATATATTCAGCACGATGGATATTCTTTCATATATCGGTATTTCTATTGCATGTCTTGTTGCCGGAACGATAGCGGGAGGAATCGGCGGCTTATCGCTAGGCTGGTTGCTGGCGTTCAGTTACCACCGACGCGGACCGTCAGACCCCGGTGATGCTCCGCTATATGTGGCACTAGGACTGACACTGGTCGGTGCATGTGTGGGCGCAGTTGCTGGCTTCATCATCGGAGTGATTTATAGCGTGCGATTGGCGAAGAGGTGCAAAGGCTCTCCATCAATCCCACTCGTCTGAAACGATGGTTGGTGCAACATCACTATTCACCAATAGTTAAGTGCTCAAAGCTGCCTTTCCGGCTCCTGCCCTGCCATGAAAGTTCGAAAGTCCTCTGCCCGTCCCGACCAATTTCAATTCGCCTATGGTTTCAAGGGCTTGCAGAGATACCCATCCCCACCTTTTGAACTGATCCGGACATAAGTGGCGTAATCGTTGTTATCAATGGTGATCCCTTCCGCCCTGTCTTCAGTGTCTATTCTTTTATAGTTCATAAATATCAACTTAGGGCGGTGCTGGGTGATGAAGATGGCTGTGATTTGGTTCGGGGCCCTTGTTCTCGGCTTCATAGGCGGAATTGGAGGTCATGAATTTAGCTACTCGAGAACGATGTCTCCCGAATTGACTGCTCCGATCACTGAATGAGGAATATTGTAGATTAGCTCAATCAAACCATCTGAAATAACCCTTCTTAGTTCAGCTCCGGAAAGTCCTCCTCACGAAATTCCTCCTGCCGTTGCGCGTTCTGTGTCCGTTCGACTTCGGCTGTTCGCAGCTGCACGCGGCGGATCTTGCCGGAAATTGTTTTTGGCAGATCGACAAACTCAAGCCGTCGCACGCGCTTGTACGGCGCCAGGACTTTACGGCTGTGCTGGAAGATTGAAAGAGCTGTTTCGCGTGAAGGCTGGCATCCGGCGCGGAGCGTGATAAACGCTTTCACCAGCGCATGCCGCAACGAGTCAGGCGTAGGCACCACGGCGCACTCAACCACATCCGGGTGCTCGATGAGCGCGCTCTCGACTTCAAAGGGGCTGATGCGATAGTCTGAGGCTTTGAAAACATCATCCGCGCGGCCGACGAACGTAAGATAGCCCTCTGCGTCGCGCTGCACCACATCGCCCGTGCGATAGACCGGGCCTTGCAGGGGAATAAGTTTGCCATCATCACCCTGGTAGCCGGGCATGAGCGCAGCAGGAGGGGGATCAAGCGGCAGACATAGTTCGCCTTCCTCTTTTTCTCTCGCTGCGCTCCAAACTGCCTGCATATCTCGCTTTGGTTCAGTTCGTTTCTGCTCTTGATGCACGCCCCTCGCCGCGTGGTTGGGCTCCCACCCCGCCACGCGAAAACCGCGCGTGTCGGGAATCCCGGGCTCGCGGCTTTTTAGGTCTCCCTGACCTTCTGCGTTTAGCAGCCTGATGCGATAGCCGGGAAGCGGACGGCCCATGGCGCCAACCTTGAGCTTTTGTCCCGGAGGATTACCGACCTGCGCGGTGGTTTCAGTCTGGCCGTAGCCATCTCGAATGGTCAGTCGCCAGGCGACGCGGACCTGTTCAATCACCTCAGGGTTCAGCGGTTCACCCGCGCTGGCCAGCTCGCGCAGACGGACCTTCCAATCGCTGAGCTTTTCAGTGATCAACATGCGCCAGACTGTGGGCGGCGCACAGAACGTGGTAACTCCGGAGCCGGTAATGGCGTCCAGCATGCCACGGGCGTTAAAGCGCGACTGGTTGATCACAAAGACCGTAGCTTCGGCGTTCCAGGGCGCAAAGAAGCAGCTCCATGCATGCTTGGCCCACCCAGGTGATGAGATATTGCAGTGGGTGTCACCGGGCGTGATGCCGATCCAATACATGGTGGAAAGATGCCCTATGGGATAGCTGGTGTGGCTGTGCATTACCAGCTTGGGCTTGGCCGTGGTGCCGGAGGTGAAATAGAGCTGTAGCGGATCGCCGGCGCGGGTCTCTCCGTCGGGTTGAAACTTGCCAGGCGACGAATAGCCTCGTTCATATTCATGCCAGCCGGAAGCCTTGCCGCCAACCGCGACACGCGTACAGGTTTCGCAAGCGGCTTCGATCTTAGGCGCGAGTTCAGCCGCGCAAACAATATGCTTCACGCGGCCACGGGCGATGCGATCCGCTACATCATTCTCGGTGAGCAGCGTTGTAGCAGGGATAATCACCCCGCCCAGCTTCATCATGGCCAGCATGGTCTCCCACAGCGGAGGAATGTTGCCGAGCATGAGCAATACCCGGTCGCCACGGCGTACGCCGAGACCGCGAAAATAATTTGCCATGCGGTTTGAGCGTTCTGACAGCTCGGCAAAAGTCAGCTTGTCCTGCCTGCCATCTTCATACGCCACCCACAGCGCTGTCTGGGTGCGGCGCGAGCCGGCGGCAATGTGGTCAAACCAGTCCAGCGCCCAGTTAAAGCGATCAAGCTTTGGCCACTGAAAGTTTGCATACGCTGTGGCGTAGTCATCGCGGTGGGTGAGCAGGAAGTCGCGGGCGGCGCGGAAGGCTTGCGTGGCTTCAGAGGGCATGACGGTCTTAAATTTTAGTCCATTTTGTCTGACCGCCCACTGGTTTCAAAAGTCGCCTACTATAATCCAGCCGTGCAGAAAGCATTTCTTATTTACAACCCGGCTTCAGGTCGCAAGCGAGCCAAGCGCAAGGAAGACATTGCTCGCCTGGAAGAAGTACTGCGCGTGGCGGGCGTGCAGGTTGAGACATGCGCCACTACGCACATGGGCAGCGCGATCCTGCAAGTCCAGGAAGCGACGGCCAGAGACTTTGATACGGTAATCGCCTGCGGAGGCGATGGTACGGCCAACGAAGTTCTTAATGGAATCATGCTGGCTTCGGCAAACGTGGCCTTAGGTGTGGTGCCGCTGGGCAGCGGCAACTTGCTGGCGTCCGATCTGGGATTGCCTTCTGATCCGGTTGAGGCAGCAAAAAAGTTGCTGACGTATCAACCGCGTGAGTTTCGTCCAGGATTGGTGTGCTCGCAGGGAGTAAATGGGCCAGAGAAGCGGTATTTTCTGGTGGCGGCGGGCGTGGGTGCAGATGCCGAGTTGATGTATCGCACGGAAGTGGAAGCTAAAGAATTCTGGGGACGAAACGCATATTTTCTTGAGATGGCGCGCATGGCCTTGAGCCGCCGCTATCCTATGTTTCGTGTGGAATGGGAAGATGAGAACGGAAATCGTCACCAGGGCGAGGCCATGCTGGCGATGTGCGTGCGTGCCGGCAAATTTCCGGGGCTGTTGAGCCGGGTAAAGCTAGGAACCGGGCTTTGGCGGCAGGATTTTTGCCTGCTGCTGTTTCGCACCAACAAAATCCGGCGCTTCTTCTCATACTTTGCCAGCGTGGCGACGGGGCGCAACTGGAAAGTTGAGAGCGTGGACGCCGTTCATACAAAGTGGTTTCGCTGCACGGCCATTCCGGGCATGCGCACGGTGCACTCCCAGGCCGATGGCGAGCTGCTGGGCGCATTGCCGGCGGAGTTGACGATCGAAAGCAGGCCGGTAAAGCTATTGATGGAATAATGCTCTTGAGTTCAATCCGCTGCTGAAGATTTCAGGGGCTCCCAGTGCGCGATCACGCATCCGTCCGGCTCAGCCACAGCTGAATACTTCACTTGAATCCTTCTTCCAGAGCGATGCCGCAGGGTAATTCTTCCGGTCTGCGTTCCTTCAGAAACAAATTCGCGGAACAGCGGGTCCGTCACATGGGTTGAACCGTCCACAATGTCATCAATGCGCAGTTCCATCAGCAGGGCGCGGTCATAGC
>JBAVLE010000421.1:0-12365 GCA_049688735.1 Candidatus Angelobacter sp.
CGGTAGGGGTTGAGCATGACCGCCGCAATCCCTCGCTGGTAAAGAAGCTGGGATCTGAACTTGAGCTTTTATCTCCGGCGTTGCAGCAACTCTTTTTGCAGGACCCGATTTCTTTTGTCCAATCGAACAATGTGCCACCAGAAGTAAAAGCGCTGCTGGACTCGCAGGTGCCAATCAATACGTCGATTTCGGCGTCGGCGCAGCTGCGTATGGGGAAGAAGCTCAGCCTGAATCCTAATTTTGCTTTCGCACGAGCCTCCAATGGCAAGACTGATTCCTGGACGCCGTATCTTGGGTATTCGCTGGCTTATCAGGTGCGTCCATCACTGGATTTTAATTCCGGCCTCACGAACATCTGGGTGCTTGGCAACACAGCCAATACCGTTCAGCGGAGCACGTTGATGTATTTTGGCTTTACCAAGCGGTTTAGCGCCATGCCGGGAGCCTTGATCCCCACGCGCAAAGCCGGACGGTTGATTGAAGGCCGCGTCTTCCGCGACAACAATGTGAATGGCACGTTTAATTTTGGCGAACAAGGACTCGTTGGCACGCGCGTTCGCCTGGATGACGGCCAGATTGCAGAAACGGACGAGCAGGGCCGCTACAAGTTTACTGACGTCACGCAGGGCGAGCATACGGTGTCGCTGTCGCTGACGCAGTTTGCCGGGCCTGTACGCATGACGACCAAGAACCAGGCGTCTGTGGATCTGATTCGGCAGAAGATCGGAATGGTGAATTTTGGCATTGTCGATTTTGCCCGGGTCACCGGAAGCGTATTCAACGATCTAAATCTCGATGGCAACCGAACGCCAGATGCAAAAGGCTTGTTTGGAGTGCATCTGACGCTGGACGATGGCAAGACGCACCGCAACATTGTTGCGCAAGACACCGGCGACTTTGAAGTTGACGATGTGCCTCCGGGTGATTACCGAATCACCGTGGATGCGAGTACATTGCCGGCGAATTATTCGCTGCCTGAAGATACTTTTACTCTACACGTAACGCCGGTTTCCACCGTGTTAGAAAACATCCCCGCGCGGGCCATGCGCTCAATTGCGGGAAGAGTGTTTGTAAAAGTTCTGGCGGAGTCTACTGCCCAACCTGCTGACAGTGGCAAGCTGAAGATCGGTGGAATGCCTCCCGGATCAGTACGCATCCAGCGCAGCGCGCAGGCAGGTGGAAGAGCGGGCCAGCAATCTGGGCGTTTCCAGCAAGGCACGAATAGCCCGAACGTCGCAGGCGAGTACAATCTAGTGGCGTTAGGCGGAGTGCAGATCACAGCTGGACATACCGTAGTTAAGACGGATGCTCTGGGGAACTTCCTGCTGCGCGATCTGCCTGCAGGTGATCTGACCGTGACATTGGTTCCCATCAAAGAATTGCCACCGGGGATGAAAGTCCCCGCTGGCCAGGTTAAATTGCCGCCGGAGCCAATCCAGGTGCAGGGTGCGACCATCGTAATCAGCAATCCTGATCTGGCGCCCTATCTGGTGGACGCGCCGAAGCAGTAAGGCCGGCTTTCTTGCGTACTGCATTTAGCGACTACTTCAAGCTTATTTTTGCACCACAGTGATGGTCCTTACCTGCTCCTGCCCGGTAATGTGATCGCCTGAGCCCATTAGCATAAGGCGTATTTTTTCCGTCACACAGAATTCTTCATGCTGCGGGTTCAGGTTGTAAGAGACTGCCCCGTCTTCACGATCGCCGTCTTTTTCTTTGTCCTTGTCTCCATCTTTGTCATGGTGGTGAACGGCGACGGCGGGAACAACTTTAACCTCAATACGCAAGTTGGCTTGTGGTCCGCTGCTGTGGATGCGAGCTGTTTGTGCGGATAAAGAGACGCTCAAGAATGCGGCGAGCAGTACGAATCCGATCCTGAGCGCTTGGATGCGGGGGAAATTGCAAGTAATGCGCATAATCTTCCTTCTACTCTGATTGCTGCGGACGGAACTGCGTTGTGTCTTTAGCAATCATTTTTTAAGCCTTGGTGTATTCGCCGCGAAGCTACCTCAGCGCCTCAAGCCGCAGTTTAATAACGGTGCTGCCGCAGGCCTGGAAGGCCTGCTCCACCCTGTCACTGGATACAGTGAAGCTGAAAAATGTTTGAAACCCTGGGTTCAGAAACGGAATACATGGCCCAGATTGAAAGACTGGTTCGGCTTTGCACAAAAACCCAAAACCTTACCGCTGATAACGCTGATCAGGCTGATTTACACGGATCAACAATTCCATTTTTTAAAATTCGTGTCATCCGTGTTGAGATTGCTTTTGGGTAGAGCAGAAGGCGCTTAATGATAGCTAAAACGCAGATCCGCGTCATCTGAGAGGAACTTTTTCCAGCCAATGCGCAACACTCACGTTCCAGCCTAAATCAAAACGCGGCATTGCCGAAGCTCGCTCGGAGCGGCATGTCGTTGTACCAAGGCGTGGTCGCGGCGAATCACGTCTCGTAAACAGGAATGGCTTCCAGGTTTCGCGATAACGCTTCCACCCTCTTGCCGAATGGCCACCCTTGCTCAAAATACCGACAATCTGCTTACCGATTCCAATTAAGCGACTTTTTATGGAACTTTGGAGGCTATCTGAGCGTCTTAGTGGGTGTTCGATTCCGAACAGCCCATTACGTTAGCGAACAGCCAAATGGCGGATGGTATGGCACTTGTATTCTGCTATCCTAAATGTTTTCAATGGGTTATGGTTAGGTGTCATTTCGGCACAAAACGTGCGCACTCTCCTCGGGTGCCACGCTTCCAAGGCACGGGAAAGCAAGTAAAACTTTCGGCGATCGGCGCCGCTGCCCTAAGACAAGGAGTTGGGTATGCGTGAAGTGAAGAAAGCAGGCTTTGCCTTCTGTATAGGAATGCTCTTGTTCCTTCTTACCGGATTTGGTCCCAAGCGGGGCACACCCGTTTCCGGCGGTGGCGATACCGAGGCCTTTGCGCGCCATCTTTCAGTGCTACGGTCGGGAAGGCCGCAGCAGAAAGCAGCCGCTGCGTACTGGTTTGGACAACAGAAGTCCGCTGCGGCCGGAGCCGTTGATTCACTCCTGGAATTTTTGGGTGACGCCACTGAAGTTGATGCCAAGCAGTACCGCCAGCGTCCGCTGGAGAAAATGACGCTGGGCGAAGAAGTGGCCGCCGCCCTGGTTAACATTGGACATCCTTCCGTTGAACCGCTGATTCGTGTTTTGAAAAATTCTCCGCAGGCAGAGGCGCGCAAGAATGCCGCGTGGGCACTGGGCGCGCTGCACGATACTGGAGCTACCAGCAGCGAGATCTGAATCAAGCGCTGAGTTTCAATGAGACAAGGAAGCAAGACGCGACAAGTGTGCCCAATGGGGCGATAGGATGTGAGGACAACGTAGACTGACCTTGACACGTTTTATCTTTAGAGTTGACTCAGTTAGAGCGGTTTTATCGATAGCGTGAAGTTTAAAAGGCAAGCACAAGGTCCCTCCGTCCTACTCGCGCGCTGATAAAAGCGCACGCTCGCTTAACGGACCCTAGGGATGACGAATCAAGAAAATTTACTTTAACAATAAACTGCTTTGGCCGGTGATTCCATGGGAACCTTTTTTCAAGACCTTCGATACGCACTGCGTATGCTGCGCAAAAATCCTGCTTTTACTGCGGTTGCCGTGCTCACCCTTGCGCTTGGCATTGGCGCTAACACCGCCATCTTTAGCCTGGAAAACGCAGTCATGCTCAAGATGTTGCCGGTGAAAGATCCCAGAGAACTGGTTGTTGTGGGTGATCCTACTGAAGTCCATTCCCGACATATGGGCGATCCGGGAGTAAGTGTATTTTCGTATCCGCTGTATCGCGATATCCGAGATGGAAACAGTGTCTTCAGTGGAATGCTGGCCTCCGGCGAGGCGCATCGGCTGCGCGTGACAGGGGATTCCATAGGCGAAATTTCCGGCAATGCTACCGGCGTGTTGGTCAGCGGCAAATACTTTTCAGTACTGGGCGTGAACGCGCTGTACGGCCGAGTAATTACACCGGATGACGACTCCGGTCCGGGGGCCCATCCGGTGGCAGTGGTGAGTTACGGCTTCTGGAAAAATAAGCTGGGTGAAAATCCCAGCGTTGTTGGCCAGACGTTGCGTATCAACAACTATCCATTCACAGTGATAGGCGTTGCACCGCCGGGATTTTACGGCGACACGGTGGGCGATGCGCAAGATCTTTGGGTCCCTTTGACAATGCAGGAGCAAGTGATCAGCGGCCGCAAATGGCTGGAGGACTACAACGCAAGCTGGTTGCACTTGATTGCCCGCCTGAAGCCCGGAGTCACTGTAGACAATGCTGCAGCGAACTTGAACCTGCTACTTCAGCAGTTAGTCAATGGACCGCTGAAGGCAAAACTCTCTAAGGACGATCTTGACAACCTGAAGGCAGCCAAGGTCCCGGTGAGTGCAGGCGCAGGCGGTTTCTCTGATCTGCGTGGCGACTTCCAGCAACCGCTGCTGCTGCTGACGGTGATTGTGGCGCTGGTCCTGATTATCGCGTGCGTGAACGTGGCCAACCTGCTGCTGGCGCGCGCTTCATCGCGCAGGAAAGAATTTGCCGTGAGAGTGGCGATTGGAGCCGCTCCGGGCCGCATCGTTCGCCAGCTTTTGACGGAAAGCATTTTGCTGGCTTTTGCAGGTGGCGCGCTGGGACTGTTGCTGGCGCGTTGGGGCACTGCCGCGCTGCTAAAACTCAGCGGAAACAACGACCTTGAAGCTTCACCCGATGTGCGGGTATTTCTTTTTACCGCCGCAGTGTGCCTGCTTACCGGCGTACTGTTTGGCCTGATACCCGCGTTGCGTTCACGCCGCGTGGCTGTGGCTTTGACGTTGAAGTCCGGCTCACAAAATGGAAGCAGCGCCAACGCCGGCTGGAACTGGGGAAAATTGCTGGTGACAGGACAGGTTGCGGTGTCACTGCTGGTGCTGTTTGTTGCCGGTCTGTTGGTGCATAGCCTGCAAAATATTCGCAATGTGGACCTGGGTTATAACCGGGAGCATCTGTTGGTGGTCTCCACCGATCCACTGTCAGCGGGCTATGACAACGCCCGAACCGCGAGCTTTGCCAATCAACTGGCGGAGCAGATTGGCAGCCTGCCGGAAGTCCGCGCGGTTACGAGTTCAAAGAACGGGCTGTTCAGTGGAAGCGAATCAGGAAACAGTATCAAGGTGGAGGGATACACATCAAAGAATGATGCTGACCTACAGGCCGCGTTTGACGAAGTGGGTCCGAAGTACTTCCACGGTGTGGGAATCCCAATGCTTCTGGGCCGCGATATTGGCCTGCAGGACACAGAGACTTCTTCCCGAGTCGCCGTAATCAATGAGACGATGGCGAAGTTTTATTTTGGCAAGGCGAATCCAATCGGCAGGAAGTTTATTGTTGATGATCCGGGATCAAAGGGACCAGTAGAAATTGTGGGAGTTGCACGTGATGCGCGCGACCACAAGCTTAAAGGCAGCGTGGATCGAAGGTTTTACCTACCGATTTCACAAGCCCTGGGCTCACTTCCCGGGGTGAACTTTATGATCAGGACGGTGGGAAATCCTGTTGCCGTGGCTGAAACCGTACGCAAGCAGATCAAGAATTTGGACGCGAATATTCCGGTAAATAGTGTTCGGGCGCTCAACGAACTGACAGACCGAGCTATCAGTGACCAGATACTCATCGCGCGGCTCTCCAGTTTTTTTGCCGGTCTGGCGCTGCTTTTGGCCGCGATTGGATTGTACGGAGTCCTGTCATATTCAGTAGCGGGACGCACCCGCGAAATTGGTGTGCGAATGGCCCTGGGCGCGCAGCGCGGCAGTGTGCTGAAAATGATTTTGCAGGAGGCCGGAAAGCTTGTGTTGCTGGGAGTGGTCATAGGAATTCCGTCAGCAATATTGGCGAGCAGGCTTTTTTCTTCGATGCTGTTTGGCCTGAAAGCAACCGATCCGGTTTCCATGCTGCTGGTGATTGCAGTGCTTCTGGCGATCACGCTGCTAGCCAGCTATATTCCAGCGCGGCGAGCCACAAAAGTGGATCCGATGATTGCACTGCGGTACGAATAACGATGGGAACTCTCTTTCAAGACGTTCGGTACGGGTTGCGCATGCTGCGGAAAAATCCGGGCTTTGCAGCAGTTGCGGTGCTCACACTGGCATTGGGCATCGGCGCAAACTCAGCGATCTTCACCGTGGTGAATGCGGTCCTGTTGCAGCCGCTGCCGTATCCTGAGCCGGACCGGCTGGTTTACCTCAATGAAGGAAACGCGCTCTCCAGCATCGGCTACCCAAATTATGTTGACTGGGCCGCTCAGAACCACGTCTTTGAAAATATAGGTTCCACTAAGGGCGCTTCATTTGTCCTGACCGGTCACGGAGACGCGACGCTTATTCCCGGCACATATATCGCCAGCGGTTTTTTGCCGGCGCTGGGAGTGAAGCCGCAGATGGGGCGCAGCATTCTGCCTTCTGATGACAAGCCAGGCGCAACGCCGGTGGCTTTGATCAGCTACAAATTCTGGCAGCAGCAGCTTGGCGGCGATGCAAACGTTTTAAACAGCAATCTTCAACTGGATGATCACAACTATGCCGTTGTGGGAGTGATGCCGGCAGATTTTAAGTTTTTGTTCGATGGACAGCCGGAAGTTTTTGTTCCCATTGGGCTGACCGCTGGTAGCGTTGAAAACCAGGATCGCGCCAAACATAACGGGGTGTATGCAATCGCGCGGCTGAAGCCGGGAATCACCATGCAGCAAGCGCAGTCTGACATGGACCTGATCTCTGCGCGGCTGGCCAAAGCCTATCCGAATATCGATTACGAAAAACAAGCAACCGTGCACTCACTCTATGAAGTTACGGTGGGCGGCATGCGTTCCTGGCTCATGGTACTGCTTGCCGCTGTGGGACTGGTGCTGCTGATTGCGTGCGCCAACGTTGCCAATCTTCTGCTGGCGCGCGCGGCTTCACGGCAAAGCGAGATGGCTGTGCGAGTGTCATTAGGCGCATCGCGCTTGCGTCTCTTCCGCCAGGTGCTGACAGAAAGTGCTCTGCTGAATAGTTGCGGCGGAGTGCTGGGATTGCTGCTGGCTTCGGCGGGAGTGCGCGCGCTTCTGGCTGCTGTTCCTGATGCTTTTATTCGCGTTCAAGAAATTCATCTTGATGGAAGAGTCGCGGCATTCACCTTGGGCCTTTCAGTCCTGACAGGGATTGTCTTTGGTCTTGTGCCGGCATGGCATATCTCTCGCTTTCGCGGCCCATTGCAGCAGGCGATACACAGGGCAATAAGCTCCGGTCGCCAGAGAACAAAGAATATTCTTGTGGTGAGCGAGCTGGCGCTTTCTCTGGTGCTGCTGGTAGGCGCAGGATTGCTGATACAGAGCTTTGTAAGGCTGGTCCGTCTTGATACAGGCTTTCAAAATCACGGCATCGTGACTGCTGGAATCCCGCTTCCGATCAACAAATACCATACCCAGGCGGAGCTAGACTTGTTTTTTGACAACGTAGTTGAAAAGCTACGAAACGCGCCTGGGGTTGAGTCTGCGGCTGTTACCATGCCCCTGGAATTTTCCGGCGTGAACTGGGGCTATGGGTTCCTTGTGGAGGGCGAGCCATTTCCTGGACCACACGAAGAAAAATATACGCGCCTGCACTACATTAGTCCCGAATACCTTGGCACGATGAAGATCCCCCTGGTCGAGGGAAGAAACTTTACGCACTCTGATAATGACAGCAGCACGCCGGTGGCATTGGTCAGCAAGCAGTTCGTCGATGTCTGGCTTCACGGCAAAAACCCGATTGGCACGCGGGTGCGTTTGGGAAAAGCCAGAGACCTGGCCAGCGACCAGAACCCGTGGTTCACCATTGTAGGCGTAGTGGCAGATGTAAGGCATTCCGGGGAAGAGTGGCTTCAAGGCGAGCTTCTGGTACCGTTTGACCAGCACCAACGCTATCACGTGCCCATCACGGGAAGATATCTGGTGATCCGCAGCAAGAGCGCTCCGGGGCCTGCGGTGCAGCAACTGCGCAGCATTGTGACAGGCATGGACTCAAGCCAGCCGCTCAGCGATGTGGCCACGATGGACCAGCTGATTTCTAATTCTTTGACTTCTTATCGCACGCTGATGTTCCTGATAACCACCTTTGCAGCTTTCGCGCTGATCTTGGCCGCTATCGGGATTTACGGTGTGCTTTCTTTCTGGGTGAACCAACGCACGCGCGAGATGGGCATCCGCCTGGCGCTGGGAGCGAGCCAGAGAAATATTCTGAACGTGGTGCTATGGGAAGGCGCCAAGCTCACCCTGGTTGGGCTGTGCATGGGCTCAGTTCTGGCATTCGGACTGACAAATTTGCTGCCCAAATTTTTATACGGCGTGAGCCAGCATGATCCAGCGACATTTCTTGCGATTGCCGCTTTGCTGGGCGCAGTGGCGGCGATGGCGTGTTATATTCCGGCGCGCCGAGCCACAAAAGTGGATCCGATGATCGCGTTGCGGTATGAATAGGCTTGACCGTCTGATAAAGGTGCGCAGCTCTGCGGTCATGAGAAAATAAGGGAAGAGCTTTCTACGATTCATAAAGGAACACATGATTCAACTTCGCAACGTTGAAAAGACCATTAAGAGCCCAGCGGGCACGGTGTGGCTGCTGCGCCGCATCAATGTGGACATAAAAGAGGGCGAGTTTGTCACCATTATGGGGCCTTCCGGCGCGGGGAAAACCACGCTGCTGAGCATCGTGGGCATGCTAGATGACGGCTGGGCTGGCGAATACGTTTTTGCGGAACAGCTGGTGCACAAGCTCGATCGCAAGAAGCGCGCGGAGCTGAACCGCAGATACGTTGGCTTCGTCTTCCAGAGTTATCACCTGCTGGATAATCTTACTGTCCAGGAAAATATTGATGTCCCGCTTTCTTACCGTGATATTCCGCGGGCGCAGCGTGCGTCCATGGTGGCGGATATTCTTGATCGGTTTCAGATCGTCGGCAAGAAAGACCTTTATCCCAACCAGCTTTCTGGAGGACAGCAGCAGTTGGTGGGCGTTGCGCGCGCTGTTGCGGGCAATCCCAAACTGATCCTGGCCGACGAGCCTACAGGCAATCTGCATTCTGGCCAAGCCAAAGAGATCATGGAGCTGTTCCGCAAGTTGAATCAGCAGGGAACTACGATCATTCAGGTAACGCACTCTGAATCGAATGCGTCGTTTGGCAACCGCATTATTCAACTCAAAGACGGATGGATTGTGGAAGATTCGGCGGTGCATCCGGGCAGCGCAACGGCGTGAGCGCTGTAGATCGAGTAGTGAAGTTTTGCAAGCAGGAGAAGTTTGGTGTCGACTAAAGCGCAGGAATTCGTGAGCACCACAGCAACAAGGTCTGAGCCCGTGCGCATTTTGATTGCCGACGATCAGGCGGACGTTCGCGAAGCGTTGCGTTTGTTGCTGAAAGCTGAAGGCTTTGCAACGGAAACAGTGAGCAGTCCGGCTTCCGCGCTGGAAGCGGTGCAGAGCAACGAATTCGACATCCTGCTGATGGACCTGAACTACCAGCGGGACACTACCTCCGGGCAGGAAGGGATTGATCTGCTTTCTCGGGTGCAACAGGCGGACAGCAAACTTCCTATCGTGGTAATGACCGCGTGGGGCAGCGTGGAATTGGCAGTGGAAGCCATGCGGCGCGGCGCGCGCGACTTCATCCAGAAGCCATGGGACAACCATCGCCTGCTCAGCATTATTCGTACGCAGGTAGATTTGTATCGCATCATGCGGCGCGCGGAACGACTGGAAGCGGAAAATAGTTTGCTGCGCGCGCAGAATCGCCCGGTGTTCATTGCGGAATCGAAAGCCATGGAGCCATTGCTTACTTTGCTGAGCCGCATTGGGCCAAGCGATGCTAACGTCCTGATTACCGGCGAGCACGGCACCGGCAAAGAAGTTGTGGCGCAGACGCTGCATGTGCTTTCTTCGCGCAGTGGGCGGCCAATGATTACGGTAAACACCGGCGGATTGCCGGAAGGCACTTTTGAGAGCGAACTGTTTGGGCACGTGAAAGGCGCATTTACTGACGCTCGCGCGGATCGAGTCGGACGATTTGAACTGGCGGACCGCGGCACATTATTTCTTGACGAAATTGCTAATGTCCCGATAAAGCAGCAAGCCAAGCTTTTGCGCGTGCTGGAAACCGGCGAGATGGAGCGCGTTGGATCATCGAAGACGCATAAGGTTGATGTGCGCGTGATTTCTGCCACCAACGCTGACTTGAAGCTGGAAAGCGCTGAAGGCCGCTTCCGTCCGGATTTGCTGTTCCGACTGAACACTGTTGAGCTACCGATTCCGCCGCTACGTGAGCGCAAGGAAGATATTCCGCTGCTGGCTGCGCACTTCCTTAAGTTGTATGCGCAACGGTATCGCAAGCCGGTGAAGGCGTTTGATCCTTCAGCGCTGCAGAAAATGCTGGACCATCCCTGGCCAGGAAATGTGAGGGAACTGGACCATTCTATTGAGCGCGCGGTTTTAATGAGCACCAGCGACCACATTCAGGCCGGCGATCTGGGCCTGGAAGCGGATAAGACCGCTTCCAGCCGCATTGAAAATCTGAGCCTGGAAGAAGTTGAGAATCTGCTGATCAAGAAAGCCCTGGCGCGCCATTCAGGTAATATCAGCCATGCGGCGGACGCGCTAGGTTTGAGCCGAAGCGCGCTTTATCGTCGCATGCAAAAGTATGGCGTCTGATCCGCAACAACCCGCTCGCTTCGCCGTGAAGCCAAACACGCGGATCAAGCTGAATTTCGATACTCGCATTCTTCTGATGACCTTGCTCATCAGCCTGCCTGGCGCAATTGTCGCCGAACTTTTTCTCTGGCTCGGAAATCACTCTCTGGAACTCAAATGGACCGTCACTCTTTTTATCGCGCTGGCCTGGATGATTGGCAGCTCGATGCTGCACGGCCAGGTGATCCGTCCGATGCAAACGCTTTCCAACATGGTGGCCGCTATCCGCGAAGAAGATTTCTCTTTCCGCTTGCGGGGCGGCGGACGTGAAGACTCTCTCGCCGACCTAATCTACGAAATCAACTCGCTGGCTATCCGACTGCAACAACAAAAAGTCAGCGCGCTTGAAGCCACTGCGCTGCTCAAAAAAGTCATGATGGAGATTGACGTCGCGGTCTTCACCTTCGACCAGCAACAGCGTCTGCGCATCGTCAACCGCGCTGGTGAGCAGCTTATGGGACGCATCGCTCCACGCATGCTCGGACTCACCGCGGAAGAACTTGGGCTAAAAGAATTTCTCCAGTCGCCCGGCCCGCAGACGGTGCAGATGACGTTCCCCGGCAAGTTCGGACGCTGGGCCATCAGCCACACTCAATTCCGCGAGAACGGCGTGCCGCATCAACTGCTCATCATCTCCGATCTCAGCCGCGCCCTGCGTGAAGAAGAGCGCCAGGCGTGGCAGCGCCTCATCCGAGTGATGGGCCATGAGCTCAACAATTCGCTCGCGCCAATCAAGTCCATCGCCGGAACGCTGGGCTCGCTCACCGCGCGCGCGGCCCTTCCTGAAGACGTTGCCCAGGACATGAACCAGGGCCTGCGCGTGATTGAAAATCGCGTTGAATCTCTCAATCGATTTATGCAGGCGTACACGCGGCTTGCGCGCATGCCTGCGCCTACTCGCTCCCGCATCGATATTGGCCCCCTGGTTCAGCGCGCCGCATCGCTTGAGCGTCGCCTGCCAGTCACCACGCTCGTCGGCCCGCCCGTGGCCATTGAGGCCGACCCTGACCAGATTGAGCAAGTGCTGATCAACCTGATCCGCAACGCCGTCGACGCGTCGCTTGATCCCACGCTCAAGCATCCCGGCACCGTGGAAGTGGGCTGGCGCACCAACGCGCGCAGCGTTGAAGTCTTCATCCGCGACCAGGGCCCCGGTCTGCTCAACAGTGACAATCTTTTCGTTCCATTCTTCACCACCAAGCACGGCGGCAGCGGCATCGGCCTCATCCTGAGCCGCCAAATCGCAGAAGCCCACGGCGGCGTGCTGCAACTCGCCAACCGCAATGATCGCCAGGGATGCGAAGCAGTGCTCGCCTTGCCGATCACGTATGACGGGACGGTCGGGTAGCTTTTTCGACTTCCGTACTCTTGTGGCACCGGCCCTCGCCAGTGGTCTCTCCTTTCCGATGTACAAACAGTTGTGTGGCACCGTCACCCTCGCCGGTGGCTTCCGCTTTCTCGACCTGCGCTGTCCTCAGTGACTCCGTGCCTCCGTGGTCAGATTTAATTTTCTTTTCCGATCAGTGTCATCAGTGTGGATCAGTGGTAAGAATCTTGGTTTTCCTACACCGTGTTCCGTAGCCTGCCCTGAGCGACCCTGAGCTTG
>JBAVLE010000422.1:0-5981 GCA_049688735.1 Candidatus Angelobacter sp.
CGATTGCAGGAATGCGGCGAAGAGCCTGCTCGCGCCATCGGCTTGGCAATGAAAGAAGCAGGCATTGCCGCCGAGAACGTTCAGTATGTGAATCTTCACGGCACATCGACCAACCTGAACGATCGCATCGAGACGCGTGCGCTCAAACTGGCGCTGGGCGATCATGCTTATAAAGTCCCGATGTCGGCGCTGAAATCACAGATTGGACACCCGCAAGGCGCCTGTGGCGCCGCGGGTGTCGCCGCTACGATTGTCGCCATGCAGCATAACCAGATTCCGCCCACCATCAACCTGGAAAAACCCGACCCCGACTGCGATCTTGATTACGTACCTGAAGCCGGACGCACAGCGCAGATAGAGCATGCTGTGTGCAACTGCATTGCATTTGGATCAAAGAATTCGGCTTTGGTTTTACGGCGCGTAAGTGAGACGTAGCGGTGCCACGTCTCTACGGCATGCTCAAACGCAATCGCAACGGTAGTCGTTGCCAATTTTTTTCTTTCCCCTATGTATCTCATTGAATCTTTTCACCCGCGCCGCCACTCAACATCTTCTTTGCGGCGCACTGCGGAAACCCAGCTCAATCCACCGCTCCCGCTTGCTTTAAAATAGCTCCAGAGGATCATGGCTCAGGAAGAAGAAGTACTAGGTAAAGCGTATGACAGCCGTCTGATGAAGCGGCTGCTGGGTTATTTGCGGCCCTATAAGTGGCAGGTCGTGGTCGCCCTGATCTCTATCGTCCTTAAGGCCGGCGCGGACGTGCTGGGCCCTTTCCTTACCAAGACCGCGATCGACAAATATCTTTCCTCCACCCTCCATCACAGTATTCTTGATCGCTTTCTCAGCCCGCTTCCGCTGGTCGGTATTGCCCAGCTGGGATTCGCCTATTTGGCGCTGCTGCTGATCAGCTTTGGACTGGAATACACGCAGACGTATCTCATGCTGTGGACCGGACAGAAAGTCATGTTTGACTTCCGCAGCCAGATTTTCCGTCACTTGCAGCACATGCACATCGGCTTCTATGACCGGAATCCCGTGGGCCGACTGGTTACGCGCGTCACTACTGACGTGGACGCGCTGAATGAAATGTTTACCTCCGGCGTGGTTGCGATCTTTGAAGATGTCTTCGTGCTTGCCGGAATCATTCTTATCATGCTCGGCATGAACTGGTGGCTGGCGCTGATCACCTTTGCGGTGCTGCCGCTCATCTTCTGGGCCACGATGGTCTTCCGCAAGTCCGTGCGCGATTCTTATCGGCGCATTCGCACCGCCATTGCCCGCATCAACGCCTATCTGCAGGAGCATGTCACCGGCATGATGGTGCTGCAGCTTTTCAATCGTGAAAAGCGCGCCTACCGCAGCTTTGACCGTATTAACGGCCAGCACATGGACGCTTATAAAGACGCCATCCTGGCCTATGCGCTCTACTACCCGGTGGTGGAAGTCCTCTCCAGCGTCGCTATTGCCATGGTGATCTACTTTGGCGGACTTGGGGTGCTTCGTAGCGCTGTCACCATCGGCGTGCTTACGGCGTTCATGCAATATGCACAGCGCTTTTTCCGACCGATCCAGGACTTGAGCGACAAATACAACATTCTCCAGAGCGCCATGGCTTCCAGCGAGCGCGTTTTCAAACTTCTGGATACGCCCATTGAAATTACCTCGCCCGCGCTGCCGCAGAAGGCTGAAGGCGCAAGCCGCATTGAGTTTGATCACGTCTGGTTTGCCTACCGCACGGTGGAAACGGACGACGACAGCCACGGAGCTGCGAAAGCCGCATCTAACGGCCACGGCGAAATCGATGCCAAAGCTGAGACTTACGACTGGATCCTCCGCGACGTGTCTTTCACGATCGAACCTGGTGAGACGGTGGCCATCGTGGGCCATACCGGCGCGGGCAAAACGACGATCATCTCGCTGCTCATGCGGTTCTATGACATTCAAAAAGGCGCCATTCGCATTGACGGCATCGATATTCGCCAGATGGACCTCAACGACCTGCGCCGGCGCTTCGGCGTTGTGTTGCAAGACCCCTTCCTCTTTACCGGCACCGTTGAGAACAATATTCGTCTGGGCACCAGTTGGATCACCGATGAAGACATCGAAACCGCCGCAGAGAACGTAAACGTCGCTGATTTTATTCGCAGCCTGCCTGAAGGCTTTAAGGCTCCGGTGCTGGAGCGCGGCAGCACCATGAGCACCGGCCAGAAGCAGCTCATCTCGTTTGCTCGCGCGCTCGCGCACAATCCTAAAATTCTTGTGCTGGACGAAGCTACCTCCAGCGTCGATACTGAGACTGAAATCCGGGTGCGTGAAGCGCTTACCCGGATGGTGGAAGGCCGCACGTCTGTGATCATTGCGCACCGCCTTTCTACGATTCAACGGGCTGACAAGATCATCGTGATGCACAAAGGACACGTGCGCGAAATCGGCAGCCATCAGGAACTACTCAGCCAGCGCGGCATTTACTGGAAGCTTTATCAATTGCAATATAAAGACCAGGAACTCGGCGTGCCGCAATCGCAGGTGGGCGCGAACGACTAAACGTCCGCGGTCATTTCCATTTTTCCGAACCAACTTTATTTCTCCAACAAGATCCATCGCGGAGATGGTAATATGCTGCCAAAAGATCCTCAGTGAACCCCCTGCAAGTAAACAGAATGCATCCACGAATAAACTATGGCGTTAGAAGGCTTGTGTTACGAATGAGACCCACGTTTCACCGTAGAGTTGCGATGCACTTCGCGGTGCTTCTGCTGGTAGTGTCCTCGACAATCGCCGGAGCGCAGCCGTTGCGCCACGTTGCAACCCCGGAAAAATTAAAGGCTGCGTTTACCACCTTGAAAGCAACTCCCAACAGCCGGACAGCGCAACATCACTATCTGAAGGCGTTTCCGCACTCTTATAAAAGGTTTCAAGCTTATTTTGGCTCTGGAGGCGCGCTGGCAGACGGGAATGAGTGCGATTACATCTTCGCGCTCTCCGCTTTGCAAAGCCATCATGTGGCGGAAGTTGGCAGCCTGCTGGTCCGGTTGAGCAAAGACGCGGAATACCAGGGCAATGCCCCTAGTTGCCTTCACAATGTCATGGCGAACTATGGCAGCCGCTATACCAAACGATTTGCCGGCCTGCTTCACCAGCTTTCACCGCAGGAGCGCGCGCAACTCATCAACTTCCTGGCGGACGTTGAATCGGCAAAGTACCCTGAGTACCAGGCCATTATTCAAAATCTGAAAGGCTTGCAGGAAATCGATTTGGCTAAAGAATTCCAGCAAGCCCAGGCGGAGCGATCCAAGCAGTCTCGCCGTTAAGAGTTGCTGACTGTCTTCGCAGGCGCAAGGTCTTCTGTATGCAACCGCCACCCTCGTCACCCGCACTGATATCAATCTGCTGCACAAGAGGCCGATGCGTTTGATAGCATCACTCATGACCAATTTGGGTCCTGCAAAATCGGCGTTAACGATACCAATAATCACTACTGATCGCTTAAGACTGCGTGGGCATACAGAAGAAGACCTGGAGCACTGTGCCGCCATGTGGGCTGATCCGCAGGTGGTCCGGTTCATTGGAAATCGGCCTCGCTCGCGCGAAGAAACCTGGACCAGACTCCTGAAGTATGTAGGCCACTGGTCTTTGAAGGGCTTTGGATTTTGGCTGGTTGAAGAAAAAGCCACTGGAAGCTTCGTGGGGGAAGTGGGATTTGCAGATCACAAGCGCGAAGTCGCTCCATCGCTCCACGGAATCCCGGAGATCGGATGGGCGCTCGCGCCTGAGAAGCAGGGTTTGGGATATGCAACGGAGGCCGTGAAAGCTGCAATCGCCTGGTCTGACGAAAATTTTTCAATTCGAGAGACCGTTTGCATCATCCATCCTGATAACACGCCATCCATCCGCATCGCTGAGTCAAATGGGTATGCCGTTTCCAGCACCGTTGATCACAAGGAACATTCAGCAATTATTTTTCGGCGTGTTGCCAACCGCAACACCTAGCTCCGTAGAAACCTGCCTTGGCCGATTTCTGACCGTTAATGGCTGAGTGCTCTTCATCGCCCATCGTCTAAATAGTCGTTTTGCATAGCAACCGGGGACGCGGCAGAACCCTGGCATACTTTGATTCACAATCAAAAAAGAGCCGATGCCCGGCGCCTCTTAAACGTTAATCAATAAAGAAAATATTCAGCTTGCGCTAAACGGCTGCGTCAGTCGGAAACCGAGACGGCGTTCCGCAATAAATCCTACTTCTTTTTTGCCCGTGGCGTAAGCCGCAGTTGTGCCTCCGGCTGCGCCCACAGTGGATCCTATGGCTGCGCCCTTGCCTTCGCCGATTAACGCACCCAGCAGCGCGCCACCACCTGCCCCACCCCCAATGAATGCCAGATTGCGTTTCTTATAACTTCCGCCGCTTACAAACACACTATTAGTCTGCAGCGGCACGGTCTTGCCGTTCAGCGTAATCGACGAAAGAGTAATCCGGAGGTAGCCGGCATTGTGCAGATGCCCTGAATCCCGCGCGGCAACCACTTTGCCTGTAACGGGTGCGCCTTTGGGCGCCAGCGTTCGTCCTTCCACTACAAGAGGTTCGTCCAGCTCGGCAGAAAAGTTCTGTCCGGATTGCGCTGTCGCACTGGAAATAGACTGCTGCAAGCGTACGTAGATAGCGGTGTTTGCCGGGACCACCAGCGCCTTGCCTTCAACAAAAGGCAGTTGTTGTTGCGGAGTTGCGGATGTTGCCGGCGTGTCTGCTGCAACAGTAGGTGGCTGCGCGCCCACACCGCAACCTACTGCCAGTCCTGCTAGGACCAGCAAAATCAGAAAGAATAGATTTCTTGTCATGCCCGTACCCCGGCAGTGTGGGGGGCACCGCCACCAAGGTAATTGCAAAGCAAGTGCCAAAAAATGAGCTTTATTTTCTTAGGTTTGAAGGATGAGTATTTTTAAAACTGTGTACTTTTTACCGCTGGCAGAGTAGCTGTTTCTTGCCTTCGAGAGGGTTAGCGCGTCCCGCTTCCTGCGACATTCTCCGCCTGGGCGGTAACTTCAGGCTGCATTACGATGCCATCAAAGGCTGTTGTTCCCATCAACCGGCCATGAGCAACGCGCAGATCTCGAATGTGCCATCCCGTGCTGATGGCATCCCAATTCCGGCCATTATCAGTCGATTCAAAGACGTTGATAGACAGCCCGCTTGTCACCAGCACGCGATGATTGTCATTATCGAATCGAATGGTCTGAATATCAGCCAGTCGTAATGAAGAAACTTTCTTCCACGTGTCGCCTGCGTCAGTGCTGCGGAAAAGTCCCGTGCGTGCTGCCAGCCAGACGTCACCTGTATTGTCAACGGCGACGGAGTTGATGGAAAAGTCAGCCTCCAGCGTCTTTGTAGGCAGCCAGCTTTCGCCTCCGCTTACTGAGACTGCAACGGTGTTCCGGCCTGCGATCGCCACTACTTTACCCGACACGCAAATGCTCACCGGAACGCCGATGCCGGGCAACGATTCGGCCCGCCATGTCGCGCCTGAATCCGCGCTGACAAAGAGTGCTGTCGAAGTCGCTGCGAACCACTTATCAGCGCCCAACTCGAGGACCGTCACCCGTGGAGCAAGTTCACTTACCGCAACCCGAGTTGAAGTTTTTTTAAGCATCGCGGCCTGCGGCTTGGCCAGGGGCAGATCGCGAGCAATCCAGCGAGAACCGTTCGGTGCAAGCGCAAAGATGCCGTGATCGGTACCCGCGACCAGTGTGTTGTCTGCGCTTTGCCGAAGAACAAAAACATCGCGGCCATCCAAGCCGTCACTGTTCTGCTTCCATGTTTGTCCGGCATCGCGGGAAACAAACACGCCGCCAAACTCCTTGTCATTCAGCACTCCGGCATAAAGTACGTTGCTGTTATTGCGGTCCACCAGCAATGCCGCGGCCTGGCGATGCCTAAAGCCACGGTTTGAAGCCGTAAAAGTCACGCCACCATCATCACTGGCCAACAC
>JBAVLE010000423.1:0-35855 GCA_049688735.1 Candidatus Angelobacter sp.
TGACGAAGAAAAGATTCGAAAATCGTCTGCTAAGGCCGACCAAATCAAATCGGCCTATGATTTCAAGAGGTTGCAAATATACCCATCCCACGCTTTTGAACTGATCTGCAAGATCGGTGCTGTAATCGCCTGTTTCCGCCAGTTACTAACGTGACGATAGGGTGCCACAGTTGTCCGGTGTCTAATAGGGCGGGGATTCCGTCACAACGCGAAGAATCCTGATCATTGGGAGTCAACATGCTCGATCCATACCGCCCCGCTCTTATCTGGTTTATCTGGCCATACTTGTCGTGGTCGGAAAGGCTGTCCTTCTTAGCATTGTGCACACTGGGTGTTTATTGGCTCTTTTTGGCCGTTACAGTTGTGCGTTTTCAGAGCATGGTAGGCGATCTCGACTACGCGGCTGTTCAGAAAAGCCTTGTGCGCATTCGCAAGCGTATCGGGAACCTGCAACAAGCCACGTTAGTCATGTTCTACCTTTTTGGTTTCGTGCTGTTCGGGTGCTTTCAGTTCGCGTACCGTGTCCTTGAGAACAGCTCAACTCCTGTTGGCTGGATCGTAGTTAGGAACTTTCAGATCCATTTTGCTTTTGCAGCTAATGCATTTCTTGTCTTCCTGGTTTTTCAATTCATTCACTGGTTTGTTGAGAACCGTGTAAATGCCGTGGGTTTGCAAGCGAACTCGTAGCAACTTTTCTGTCGGAGCATCGTAGGTCGAAGTTGGCGAAAATCGCAATTTACGTTCAGAATTGCAATCCAAGAAACAGCTCGCAATCTTTGTTAAATAACTGATACAGCCGGTGACGAAGAAAAGCGTTCTAAAAGTCGTCCGCTTAGGGCGGACCAATTCTCACGCTTATTGCTTACCTTCCGAGTTGCGGCTGGCTTTAGCAACCCGTGCCACTTGTTCGCGGTTAATCTCAACACCAGCTTTCCATACTTTGATAATGTCTCGGGTGGCACGAATGTCTTTCGATGGATCTCCTTTCACTAGAAGCAGATCGGCACGACGTCCCGGCTCAATGCGACCGCGATCAATCAGGCCGAATTCCCGAGCGGGGGCTGCCGTGGCTGCGTGTAGGGCTTCCTCAGGCGTGAGACCACTTCCAGTCAATAGCAGAAGTTCTGCGTGCATGCTCGCGCCATAACCCGTTCCGGGATTTGGAGCGTCAGTCCCGGCCAGAATCGTAATCCCAGCGTCATGTAATGCCTTAACTGCCGCCTGGGCATATTCGTAATGGTGGCGCTCGACCACTTTCTGGGGGAGTGTAATGTTCAGAATGTTGGCTGCCCAGCCCAGTATGTATGGGGCGAACCTGGGGTCTTTGGCCAATTCTGGTCCAGTTGTTTTGCCACCCACCGCAGCAATAATCGCCAGGGTGGGAGTAATCGCAATATGGTCCGCTACGGCGGTAGCGATGAACTCCCGTGATATCGGTGCATCATCGAAGACGTGCTCTATGTCGTCAGCTCCCGCTTGCATCGCCTGGAGCCCATCTTTCTGTACTGTCTCATGGACCGCAACCAACTTATTCCTCTTATGGGCCGCGGCGACTAAGTCCCTCAACTGCTCGAAAGTCAATCCCGGCAACGTGTGGTCATAGATAATTTTTAAGTAATCCGAGCCTTCTTTAAAACGGGCATCGACGAATGCCTGCGCATTGTCTAGCGGGCCAAAACTCGGGAATGGAGGACCTCCTAGTTCACTCGGATGACCCTTGGGAGCACTTGCGCCTGTGCCTGCAGTGCGGAAATCAGCGGCATTCGGATGTTCGCCGCGCTCAACTTCCTCACGCAACGGAATAAGGTGTTTAGGATCGCTGAACATATCCAATTCCGTTGTGACGCCCAGCGCCGCCGCCTGTTCAAGCGATTCCTCATTCCCGATGTGACAATGCGCATCAATCAATCCCGGCAAGAGCGTCTTACCGGCGCCGTCAATGAAGCTGGTCGCAGGCGGCTTCTCCGAAGGGCCGACGTAACGAATCATGCCGTCCTGAACGACGACAGTCTGGCCACGCAACATACGGTATCCATCAAAAACATCGACCTTATAGAAGGTCAATGGAGTGGTTTGGGCCTGCCCAATCACAGCAATGTAAGAAGTAAAAAAGAGAATTAAAAATCGCATTGTCATTCTCATGTCTCTGCTATTGTTTCACTTCGCACTTCATAATGGAAAGAGATCCATTTCAAGACTCTTGCGCCGGCGTGGGAGACCATTCCAGCTCTCGTTTTTCGCCTCATGGAAGGCATCTTCTCACCCCAAAAATCTTTCTCATTTGCCAGTACGGGCAAAGGGGAATTGAAATGGCAGATGACACTCTTGATCTACTAAAAGAACTGATTCAGACCTGCAAAGACGGTGAAACAGGATACGTACACGCGGCAGGTGTGGCGACCGACCCGCAGCTCAAGGCATATTTCACAGAACAAAGCCTGGAAAGAGCGCGCTTTGGCCAGGAACTCCGCATTGAAGCAGAGCGGCTGGGCGATAAACCTGAAGCTTCCGGCAGCGTGTCTGCAGTTCTGCATCGGGTATGGTTTGAAACCAAGGCGACAATGGGGATGGGCGATCAATCAATCCTGAACAGCGTTGAGCAGGGTGAGGACCGGGCAAAAAAGGACTATGAGACGGCGCTTTCCAGCCAGCTCCCCAGCGACTTGCGCGGCATTATTCAGCGCCAGGCAGATAGCGTTCTCAAAGCCCATAACTATGTCCGCGATATGCGCGATGGAATGGCGCAGCCCGGAAAACAAGTAGCCTGAGCACGCCACTAAAGCATCGAATTAAAAAGCCTGGAATCATTGTGTTCCAGGCTTGTCAAAATCTTCCGTATTTATGTGCGGAGCGCGTATTCCCCCCGGAGTACCCTTCTTTGAAATTCCCGGTGACGCCTAGACCCACCATGAAGTAAGAAGTACCACTTAATACTCCGGACGCTTGGTTCTCCTTTGCACGCTTGCCGGGGTCGCCGCCGGGCAGCAACTTGCAAGTTTCCGCTAGTCTGTTCAGAGCATCCAAACATAGGGTCTAACAATAAGGTCAACCGCTAAAGGATTTCCGGTTGCGAGCTTCAGTTGTTCGTGTGGCAAGCCCAACCGAAGAGTGTATTGATATCGGCATGAAGAAATGGATTACAGCCCTGCTCTTTCTGGCCGCGAACTGTATTGGCGGTGCAGGCAGGCAAGCCGAAGGACAGCTTCGCTGGGACTATCCTCCCAAGAAAGCGCCGATACGCTTGCGTCTGGTAGCCATAGCTTCTGCTGACCACCCGCGCTCTTCTTTCTTCTCCAGCCAGGAAGTATTCGTTGCTGAGACAGAGCTTGCCCACGACGAGTCCACGCTCATCAAACTCGTCTTCACCTTCCTTCCGTATGAACCGCGACTCTCGGAATCCGGCTTTGACTACTCAGTGGTCCATGAGGTATCGGCGTCGCGAGACGAGAAATGCGACCAGACCGTTGCGCAGCTCACGGCACGAAGCCTGCCGAATCGACATGAACGGTTGATCTATTCCCGCAACGTGCCGAGAGAAGATCTGGATCGCCGACGTATTCCGCTGCCTTGCTATGAAACAAGCGCCAATGAATATATAAAATCCAGCTTTGAGCCTGTGGTGCAACCCCAAAAGCCGCATGGACCAATACTTGAGGTCCCTCCAAGCCCGAAATAATGACGCTGGTTCGCGGCAGATTCAAGCTCTGGATTTCGGGCTGAAGATGGCTCCATCGGGAGCAAAGCAAAAGCAGCTCGGGTGGATGAAAGAAAAGTTACGGGGTCGATTTGGTAAATAATCAACCCCGAAATGGAGCAGCTATCCGTATAAGTGCAGCCCCGGCGCGCAGAAAATATAGCGGCGAAACAGATTTTTTGAGGAATGGGTTGCACGAATCGGCCCGCTTAACGCACTCTGGACTTTACTTGGATCCTCGCATTTTTGATCACTCGCTACGCCATGAACAGCATCATGTCCAGATAATCGTCGGCATCGCCGTGCTGGTCTGGTTCATGCGGGGATGGCAAAGTTCTCGATCTCCGATTCTCGCTGTTCTCCGCGTGTCGACTCTCCATGGCAGGGGTGCTCTTCCGATCCACAGATTTCCTCTGTGTTCCTTCGTGTCCTCTGTGGTGGAAATTTTCGGTGCCATCCCCTCCCTCTATGCCTCAACTAGGATTCTAAAGCGCTTACATCCATGCATCCCAGAGGTATCCCAGCCATTGGTTCAGATCAGTGTTATCAGTGTTATCAGTGTTATCAGTGTTATCAGTGTTGATCAGCGGTAAGCTTTTCCGACCTCGACTGTTCTCCGCGTATGCGTGGCAGCGTGTTGATTTTCCGATTTTGGCGATTACGGGCGATCACGGCGATTCCGGCGATTGCTCCCCTCCCCCTCCCCCGGTCATCCCAGATTGGCGTAGACTTCAGGGGGGCCATCCCAGATTGGCGTAGGGTTCAGCCATAAAAGCCGCGCGGCGTAAAATCGCCGCGCCCCGTCTTGTCATCGTGAGCGAGCGGTGTAACCGGGAGCCGAACGATCTAGAGCAGGCGGAGCCTGTCAGATTTGGCCAAAGCCAAGAGCCAACTGCTAACTGCCGAATTCTAATTTTCAAAGATCACCCTCCCAGGACACTTCCGCCCGGGAGGTGAATGCTGAACTTTACCATTTGTTCGCCTATTTGTCAAGAGAAAAATCCCCGATTTTCAGAAGATTTGTCCGTTCACGGGTGGAGCAGGCCTTCAGGCCTGCTGCTGAAGAACCCAAAAAATTCTTCCTCGCGCCGCAGGCCCGCGCGCAGCACAGCGGAGCGCGCTAATTAATTTGCCGCGAGCTTCCGCGCGTTATCCTCTCGACATTTTCCATGCTCCAATTGATAACCGTCATTTGCCATCTTCTAATTTGTGAAGGCCAACCAACTAAGTACACGCCTCAGGGCTGCTGTGCTTTACTTCATGCCTTGAGAATCAGAGGTTAATGCGGAATACTGAGTGTGGAATCGGTTACAAAGTCCAAAGAAATGACGCGCATACGCCCGGTACCCCATGACTGAAGCAATAAGTCCCGCATCCAGTGGACCAGCCGGTTCACATTTTGAAGGCCAGGTGGGTGCCTTCTTTTTGCTGTCTCTATTAGT
Source organism: Candidatus Angelobacter sp. (assembly GCA_049688735.1). GTDB lineage: Bacteria > Acidobacteriota > Terriglobia > Terriglobales > Acidobacteriaceae > Angelobacter. Next base: position 5,137 of record JBAVLE010000423.1, read on the forward strand.
CCGCGCCGAAACTCGAGGATTGCCAGGCACAACCATCGACAAAGTGGAGTTTCAAAGAGCATCAGAAGGGCATCCTCTGGATGATGTCATTGTGCATGCTCATGACACCCAAGGAAAGCTCGCACTTCTTGAAGTGCAGGTAAAGAGGAGTATAACCTTCGCACCAAGTGATCCGGTTTTCCGTTCAGTAGTTCACCAGATTGCGGAAGTTTCCCGGAAACCAGAGTTTTTGAATAGCCATTATGAGCTAGGAATTGCTGTTTCTCGAACTTCCCACAAGATCGACGGTGCCTACCAAGATGTCCTTACTTGGGCTCGGCAGCTAGGCGATGCGACAACCTTTATAAACCGAATCAATCGTGTTGGGTCAGCCAATGATGCTATGCGCTCTTTCGTAAATACCTTCAGAGCGCATCTTCAGGATGCCGGTGTTGCTCATGATGATCAAGCAGCGTGGCAGATTCTGCGCAGGGTTCAAATCTTGGTGTTTGATTTCACAGCGGTAGGTTCTGCTTCCGCAGAGCTTGCGAGAGAACGCGCCGTTCGAGCACTTCATGTAGACGATGCATCGGATGCCGGCAAGTTCTGGGCAGTCCTGACGGAATGGGCAATTGAGGTTGCCTCTTCTGGTGGTGACCGCACTCGTGAGCATCTGATTGAAGATCTCCAGAAGAAATTGTTTCGTCTTGCTGGTGATCGGCATAATTTTTCCGCGCGCGCTGCATTAGCGGAAGCGTCTCGAAATGCCCTTGATGATATTGGTGATCGCGTTGCCGGTGCAATGTTAACTCGGCATGAATGGGTTGCTTCTGTTCGTAGAGCTTTGGATTCGGGCCGTTATATAGAAATCCGAGGAGATGCAGGCGTCGGAAAATCCGGCATACTGAAGCACTTTGCCGAGCAATTAGCTACTGAATCTCAGGTGATGGTACTGAGTCCCAGCCGAACTATTCCTAAAGGATGGCTCGCTATGAGGGCTGCTCTGGGGTTTGATGGCACGGCGCGCGATCTCCTTTCCGACCTGGCCAGTGATGGTAGCGGAATACTTTTCTTAGATAACCTTGATTTTTACGATAAAGAAGAGCGTCTCACCGTTGTTGATTTGATCCGAGAAGCGGCCAAAATCCCTGGAATGTTCGTGATCGCTACCGCTCGTCGCAATTTTGGCATCGCCGAACCAAGTTGGCTACCCGAGGAGGTCATGAACGAACTAGGGCGAGCGGAACCGGTAATCATTGACGAGCTCACCGAATCAGAGACGGAAGAGCTACGAGATGCTGCTCCCCAATTGCGAGCACTCTTAGCTGATTCTCATCCAGCTCGCGCGGTTGCGCGAAACTTATTCCGACTCTCGCGTCTTGTGAGTCGAGCATCTCATGCGCCGATGCCGCGGACGGAGGTCGAAATGTCCCAGCAATGGTGGCAGAGTGCAGATGGAGACAACGACCAACATCACCGAGAGCGGGCAAGGCTACTCAGAGCGCTGGGGGAAAAAGCGCTCTTGCCTGTGGAGTATCTGGATGTACACGATTTCCCTGCTGCAGCAATCGATGCTTTGGTAAAAAGTGAAACACTGCGGGACCTTGGGAATGATCGTGTGACGTTTCGGCACGACGTCCTTCGAGAATGGGCAATCGCAAATTTACTGTATTCAGATCGCGCTCTAATCGAACGGCTGCCTCTCGCTCATCTCGCACCGACAGACTTGGCTAGAGGCATAGACATTGCTGCTCGTATGATTATCGAGCGTGCCACAGACGGAACAGCTTGGAAAGCTTTTCTTGAGAGTCTAAGCAAGAATGAGCACCACGGGTCATGGCGGCGAGCAGCTCTGCTGGCACTGGTTCACTCGGAAATTGGACCTAATTTGCTGGCTCAAGCATCGGGCATTTTACTCGATAATGATGCCCAACTTCTTCGAGAAATCATTCGGGTGATAATGGCTGTTGATGTTGAGCCCGCCACGAAGATATTTTCAGCTCGCGGCATTGATCCAAAGCTAATTCCGGCTAATTTCAACGTCCCAAATGGACCGTCTTGGACTCGACTGATAACTTGGCTATTAAGTCTCGGTGACTCTGTTCCTGCAGCAGCGCTATCAGAAATTGTTGATCTGTACGCGGCTTGGTCTCTCGGTATGTTTGGTCAGGATCCATTCACTCCCATACTAATTGACTGGCTATATCGTTGGCTGATCGAAATTGAAACGGTGCAGGAAGGTATTGCACTCCCAAATCGGCGCCGACCATTTCATGGTGAGCTTCCATCGCGAATAGGCACTTTGCAAGATAATCTCAGGACAGGATTTCTCATATTTTGCAACAGAGCACCTCATCTCGCCGTAGAGTATTTGCAGTCGCTTAGAACGAACAGATATGACGATCGAGTTGCGAGAAGAATATTGAAATTTCGCGGGGCACTTGCCCAAGCAGCGCCAAAAGAACTTGCTGAGCTTACAGCCGAACTACTGATTACCAAAGAAGATGCGCATCAGCGTCGTCGCAGTCATCCATTACGGGAGGCGTTCGGGCATTACGGTCTGGATTTTATTCCGGCATCTCCGGCACAAGGCCCTTTCTTGGAGCTTCTTGTTCACTCACGGGAGAACGGTTTAGAACTTGTGCGGAAACTCATTAATCATGCAATAACGTTTTATAGCGGAGGGCAGGCTTTCGGTGAGAATGCAATAAAGATCACGTATCCTGATGGGAACCAACGAGATTTCCCTTGGATTCAGTCGTACAACTGGTCGCGTGATTTAGGTTCAGGGCCATCACTTGTAGTATCCATTTTAATGGCTCTTGAAGCTTGGGCTCACGGTCGTATTGAGGCGGGGGAAGCTTTCGAGACCGTTCTTGCGGCTGTTCTCGGTCCTGCAAATTCAGCTGCATCATATTTACTAGTCGCAGTCGACTTGTTACTATCCCACTGGCCTAAGTCCCGAACAGCAGCGATACCATTTCTTGCCTGCCCCGAACTTCTCTGTCTTGATCGCCGTAGAGTAGCAAGCGATAGCTTTGAGATGCCAGATCCTTTTGGACTTAAGGCATTACAAAAGGAACCCATTGGGCTTGCCAACCTCAATGGTCTGAAAGGCCGACCCTCTCGACAAACGACGCTTGATCAAGTGCTTGGGCAGTACGCGATGGATGAGCCCAATCGCGCTACTCTGGTCGAACTATTACAGCGGGCTGCATCGCGATTGGGGCCACCGCAAAAGACCTCCACGTTGGGCGATCCCGAGTTTATGGTTGTGCACGCTCTCAATTTGGTCGATCCAAACAACTGGCATGAAATATCCGTCCCAACAGAAGAAGGTTCTGTAGAGGGCTGGAAATACGAGTCTCCAACGGTCGAACGTGAGCATCTCAAAACTCTGCAAGATGCGGCAAGCCTACGACATGCTGATAGTGCAATGGAAAATAGGATCAGGGCAGCCCTGAATGATGAAAGTCAATCATCACCTGATTTTGTGGCCGCCGCAGTGCAATGGGCGCAGAATGCATCACCTATTTCGGATGACGATGAATATGGTAGCAAGCAAAGGATGCGTCAAGAAGTAATCGCAACTGCAGCGATGATCGCTGCCCGCGATGGCTCCCCTGAATTGATTGCGAAGCAGGACTCGTGGATACGGGAAGCGTTTCTAAATGCATTAAGCAGTAAAAATGATCCTGTTCACAGGATGCGTGCCGGATTGCAATTCAATCCAATTGGGATTGCGTTTGTTGGGATGATTTTGCTTTTAAGAAACCGCTTCGACCTTGCTGATGTACAGATTATTCTTGGAGCTGCGGGTTCTGGTAATCCTGCAGCTGCCCACGGTTTCGCATCTGCTTTATTGGCAGAAGTTGATGAACGGCTTCCTCGCGCAGTTTTGCGATGCGCTTTGGCAGCCGCTATCCAACCACGCCAGGATTGGCGCCGCTCTGAAGAGGAATTTGCTCTGCATGTTGTTCACCATCAGCAACAAGTTGCAGCTATTGTCCAAGCCGAGTTGGCATGGCTGAATGGCAATCAAGACGAGCCTAGCTGGCCGCAATTTCCGTCCGAGCAGCCTCATCCACGCCGCCCCTTTCGGTCACAAAAGACCCAGGCGGAAGAATCATTTGAACAGCCGCCTGAGCCTGATGTTTACACAGACAACCAAGCGGCTGGACTGTGGCTTGCGCATCTGGCTCCTATGTTTGAGACCGCTGCGCGACCCTGGTTCTATGACATTGTCAACAGCTATTCCGCATGGACGTGGGTCGCAAATGGTGCCGGGTTAGACCAAGATGAAGATGTAGACCACATTCCCAGAGAATGGAATGAAGCATTTTTTAAATTGCTAGCACATTGTTTGCCTGGTTTGACATTGACGGAAGCTGGCCGAATTGCTATCAACCCTCTTTTGACATTACCTGACAAATCTTTATTCGACGCTATCACCCTGTTTCTTAAGGATGTCGATATTGTCTATTTTAATCACCGTACTCTGGAAGGAATGCAGTGGGTGCAAATACGATCTGTCTTAGCACGAAGAATTATGGGGACCAGTATTTGGAAATATCATATTCGCAATCGATCCAAATCAGTTGAAACGCACTTTGGACCGGCAATCGCGGTAATTCTGTTCAACGACTACGGACATTTTCAGCCTACAAAATGTTATCTGTATCCGGCAGCTATTGAGCGGCTTGGCCCAATTATTCCTACAATTAAAGAGCTGGCGGTAAGCGGTACCTTTTTGCTCGCCACTGTATCTTTGCTAAATCTTTTTGAAGTCGCGCCGCAAGTGGACTATTTGCCGTTAATTGTTGCAGCCGCTAAAGCCTGGTTGAGAGATTATCAGAATGACAATGAATTTTGGAATGAACACCACATAGGGGGGCGTCTCTGTTCTTTATTCGAGACAACCCTCGCTCTGGATCCACAACCATTCCGTCCTGATCAGATGCTAAGAAAAGACATTGATGAATTGTTAATGAGGCTGATTCAGATGGGAGTCCCAGAGGCCCACCGTTTAGAAGAAAATTTTCGTCTCATTCAGTGGGAACCGGGGGCAGGCGGCCCCTCGGCTGAATTGCCTTGATGGGCAGGGGATGTGGGTGGCAGCAAGCTCCCCCGCCTTGCCAATCCCTGCAACTTACGCGATAATAACAACTTGCCCAGAATGTCTGGGCGTCAATCAGGAAAGGATTCAGTGCAACTGTGCTAATGATTCGATTGGCGCGCATTGGTGCGCGCAAGCAGCCTTATTACCGTGTGGTGGTGATTGATAAGGAGCGCGCCCGCAATGGACGCTCCGTGGAAGTGGTGGGACTTTACAATCCCCGCACCAATCCCACTACAATCGACTTGAAACGTGATCGCATTGATTATTGGGTCTCAAAGGGCGCGCAGCTTTCTGACACCGTGGGCCGTCTGCTCACCAAGGCAAAAGCCGCACCGGCGCCAGCGGCCTGAGGCAACAAGGCAAGGAGTCAGTTCTTTTCCGGGACATAGAGTAAGAGAAATCTGGGCCCCAAGCTTAGCTAGTGAAGGACTCCCCATGACGGAAACGGGCGGCGATATGCGTATGCTCGTGGAGCAAATTGCTCAGGCTCTTGTAGACGCTCCAGAACAAGTTCAAGTGACCCCGGTTGAAGATGGCGATGCCACGATCCTGGAGTTGCGCGTGGCCGCAACGGACCTGGGCAAAGTGATAGGCCGGCAGGGACGCACGGCCAAATCAATCCGCACGCTATTGGGCGCGGCCAGCATGAAGTACAAAAAACGCTACATGCTGGAGATTATTGAAGATGAAGATGACGAGGAAACTGGCCCGGCGGAGTAGCTTGCTGATCTTTCAGCCCTGATTGTGGCCCGGCAGCGCGGATGACTGAGGAAGCTGAGTTCGTCACGATTGCCCGGGTGGCAAAAACGCAGGGACGCCACGGCGAAGTTGCCGCAACCTTGCTCACTGATTTCCCCGAGCTGTTTGAAACTCGCAGGAAACTTTTTGCGCTTGGCGAAAGCGGCAAAGGAGATCAAGGCGGCGCGGCGCAGCCGAATCGGCGCAAGCTGGAACTGGACGAACACTGGTTCCACAAAGGCACGGTCGTCCTGAAATTTGCCGGAGTGGATTCCATCAGCGATGCGGAAACGCTGGTGGGAAGTGAAATCCAGATTCCGCGCAGCGAGCGAGCGGCTTTAGGCAATGACGAGTTTTACGTAAGCGATCTGATTGGCTGCACTGTGACTGATTCCGGCCGCGAGATCGGACGCATTAAAGATGTGCAGTTTGGCAGCGGAGAAGCGCCTCTGCTGGTAATCGAAGGCCAGAAAGAATATCTGGTCCCGTTTGCCGCCGCTTATATTGAAAAAATTGCGCTGGAGCAGAAGCGCCTGGAGATGAAGCTTCCGGAAGGCATGCTGGAGTTGGATGCGCCACTGAACCAGGAAGAGAAGCAGCGGCAGCACGAGAAGTCTTGATCAGGCCGAATAGATGAAGTTCGAGATCGTAACTATTTTTCCGGACTTTTTTAGCGGGCCGCTGGATTACGGCATTGTGCGCAGGGCGCGCGAGGCTGCGTTCATTGAAATAAAGATTCATGACCTGCGGGCCTTTACCACGGACCGACACAAGACGGTGGATGACCGTCCGTTTGGGGGCGGTGAAGGCATGGTGTTGAAGCCGGAACCGCTGTTTGAATGCGTGGAATCTTTGCAGCTTTCGCCGCGCGAGCAGCGACTGTCGGGTGAAGCGAAAGAGATTGTCGTTTTGCTCTCTCCGCAAGGCCGCATGTTCACGCAGGCAGTAGCGGAAGAGATGGCCGCGCTGGAGCGGATTGTTTTGATCTGTGGGCGTTATGAAGGCGTGGACGAACGTGTTGCCGATTGCCTGGCCGACCACGAGATTTCCATCGGCGACTACGTTCTGAGCGGCGGCGAACTGGGCGCAGCGGTGATGATTGATACCATCACTCGGCTGGTGCCGGGAGCGCTGGGAAACGCAGCATCGGCTCGGCAGGAAAGCTTTAGTGCTGTCGCGAAGGCCGGAGTCGACGGGCCAGACAGCACGTGCGGATCAGGCGGGCTGCTGGATTATCCGCATTACACACGGCCTGCGGAGTTTCGCGGGATGGCCGTGCCGGAAGTGCTCATCGGCGGCAACCATGAGCAGATACGCAAGTGGCGACGCGGCAAGGCGCTGGAAAAGACGTTGCGCAATCGTCCGGACCTGCTGGAACGGCAGCCGTTGAGCGACGAAGACAGAAAATTTTTAGCTGGGATCGACAACAATAAGATCGGCAAGAAGAGCAAATAGCAACTGGCAAGTGGTATTTGGTATCTGGTAATTGGCTGCAAGACCGCCGTAGTTGGCTGAGCAAAGCCGCTTGGGTCTTTCAGCCAAGTACCCAATACTAAGTACCAATCGCTAGCTGCTAATTGCTAAAATTCCAAGAGAGAGATAAAGAAGGAAACAAACATGTCACAGCACCCAATAATGGAAAAACTCGCTGCCAAGCTGCAGCGCAAGGACATTCCTGACGTTAAGCCGGGCGACAGCGTCCGCGTTCAGGTAAAGATCAAAGAAGGCGACAAAGAGCGCGTACAGGCGTTTGAAGGCACCGTGATTTCCATGCGAAGCGGCCCGCAAGGCAGCTTTACCGTGCGCAAAGTCAGCTTTGGCCAGGGCGTTGAACGTATCTTCCCGTTCAACTCCCGCGTGTTGGATAAAGTGGAGATCGTGCGCTCAAACCAGGTCCGTCGCGCCAAGCTGTTTTACCTGCGCGAGCTCAAAGGCAAGGCCGCGCGTCTGCGTGAAGTTGATCATCGCGCTGTGGCCGCAAAGGCTGCAGCCGCTGAAACGGCGGGTTCAGCAGAATAATTTTTCTACATATGTCTCAAGCTGCGGAAGAAAATTCCGCAGCTTTTTCTTTTTCCACTGCTGTCTGGGGGATAATGGGACAAACGCATTCGAATAAATGTCCGCCGCTCCCCAACCCGCACGCATCAAGCGCAAGAAGCGCGTGGTCCCGTTGAATCCGGCGACAGGGTTGCCGTTTTCCAAGGGCACCATGAAGATGCGGCTGCTCAAGCGGCTGAAGTGCACGCAGAAATTTGAAAAGCTGGCATGGGAATCCGGCGCGAGCCTGGTGGCGGGCGTGGATGAAGTTGGTCGCGGCTGCCTGTTTGGCCCAGTCGTTGCCGGCGCGGTAATTCTTGAACCCGGCTATCGCATCAAGGGTCTGCGTGATTCCAAGCTGATTGACCAGAAGACGCGCGAAACACTGGCCGAGCGAATCAAACAGCATGCCATCGCTTACGCGGTTGCCGCCGTGGACGTGGCGCGGATTGATCAGCTCAATATCTACTGGGCGTCACTGCTGGCCATGCGTGAAGCCATCGCGCAGCTTTCACCCGGTCCTGACCATCTGCTGGTGGACGCGGTGCGCGTGAACTGGGACTGCCCGCAAACCAAGATCATCCATGGCGACGCGCTCTCCATCTCCATTGCCGCAGCGTCTATCATCGCCAAGGTCCATCGCGACGAAATGATTCGCCGCTGGGCGCCTGTCTATCCTGAGTATGATCTGGCGTCGAACAAGGGCTACCGCTCGCCCAAACATCTGGCTGCGCTCAATGAGCTTGGCCCTACGCCGCTGCATCGGCTGTCATTCGCTCCGGTCTGGATGTGCCAGGGCACAGAGCAGGAAGCATTTGCGTTTGAAGACGACGAACTGGCCGACGACACTGACGCGCTGGCCGCTTCCAGCATCACTGAAGTCCTGTAGACAACAACTGCCCGGAAATTCCGGAAAAGCAAAATGTTGATTGAAATGAGGTCGCGTTCAGCCGATCACCGGCGGCGGCACGTAACTGCCTTTGCGACGAATCTCTGCGATCCATTCTTTGTATGGATAATCTGACGCCAGCAGTCTTCCAATTTCTTTGTCCACGTCATAGGCGACGCGGCGTGTGGCGGGCTGGCCGTCATCGATCATAAGGTAAGAAGCGCGAGGATCGTTATCATAAGGCGAGCCTACGCTGCCTGTATTGCAGACCGTCATGTTTCCGACCTTGCGAACAAACGGCTTGTGGATGTGGCAGTAAACCACGATTGCGGCGTCGAGCTGTCTGTAAGTCTTCTCCAGTTCGGCGTCGTCCGCCGCTTCCATGGGTGCGCGCCACAGATTACCGGGACTGGCGTGCGTCAGCGCCAGACTTTCATGTTGAAGGTCTTTGGGTAGAGCGCGCAGCCATGCCAGACGCGATGGGCCTATCATCTTCTTTGTTGCCGGGCCAGACGAATCAAACAGCACTTTGAATAAGGGCTTGAGCTGCGGCGCGGCAGCTTCCAGCGCGGGACGTGCTGATGCGTCCCATAGCATTTCATCGGTGTTGCCCAGCACTCCCTTCCAGCCTTCCTGAACAATGCAGTCAATGACCTCAGAGGGATTGCACCCGCCAACGACGAGGTCGCCGCCGTGATAGATTACGTCCGGCTTCTGCTGGCGCAGGTCAGCCAGCACGGCATCAAGCGCCGTGAGATTACCGTGAATGTCTGCAAGGATGGCGATGCGCATGAGTCAGAACCCACTGGAAATTATCTTCTGATTCTTGCAAAAAGCTCTGAAAGCGACAACCGGATGGGAGTGCCCGCAATGGAGAATTCTGTCGCATCCAGAAAACCAGAAGATTGGCAGTCGTAGCCTCTCTGAGTCGCCGGATCAAGCACCCAAATGTTGGGTACGCCAAACTGTCGATAATCATCAATACGTTCCTGCATGCGTCTGAGAGTATCTTCCGGTGAAAGGATTTCAATGCACGCCAATGGCGGTTTGGTGAGTATCTGCTCTACGGGTTGATCAAGCGAGACCAGGCAAATATCGGGAACGCGAAATTTTGTAGCAGAAATACGAATCCTCTGTTCGGGAAGGACTTCTATATTCCATTCGTCCTGGCGCTGACCAAACCAGAGGATAAGGGCTGCCTGTACTGCCGCATGGTCATGTTCACCCACATTACGCTCCTCAACCCGCCCATCCACAAAATCACGGTCCGGGCTGTAGCTGCTGTGAAGGTACTCGCTCACCGAAATTGAGGTTATGCTGGACATAGGCGAACCTCGAACAAATTCATCATACTTCAGTTTAGGGCCGTGGATTCCGGATTTCGCATCTTGGCTTTCAGTATGACAGAGGTCCATGAGCCCATATCTTTCTATGCCGTACACTTAAAGGATGCCCGAAGTCGCCCTCAACTCTCTTTCTAACGCTTCATCTTCTTACCTGCGTTCCGCCATGCACCAGCCGATCCACTGGCATGAGTGGGCCGAGGAGGCGTTTGCGACCGCGCAGCGCGAGAACAAGCCCATTCTGCTCGACATTGGCGCGGTGTGGTGCCACTGGTGCCATGTGATGGACCGCGAGTCCTATGAGAGTCCTGAGATTGCCGCAATCGTGAATGAGCATTTCATTGCCATCAAGGTTGATCGCGATGAGCGGCCTGACGTGGACAGCCGATACCAGACCGCGGTGCAGGCCATCAGCGGACAGGGTGGTTGGCCGCTGACGGCGTTTCTTACGCCCGAGGGCAAACCGTTTTATGCCGGAACATATTTCCCGCCGCAGGATTATCAAGGGCGACCGAGTTTCAGCCGCGTGCTGCTTACGCTGGCGCAGGCGTATCGGGAAAAACATGGGGACGTGCTGGAGTCAGCAGAGAGTGTGATGAGCGCCATCAGCCAGGCTGAAGGCTTTGCCGGCAAGTCCGGATCGCTGAAGCCGGAGCTGATTGACAGCATGGTGGAATCCGCGGTGAAGCTGTTTGATCCTGAGCATGGCGGCTTTGGCTCGTCCCCGAAATTTCCTCATCCCAGCGCCATGGACCTGCTGATGCAGCGTGCTGCGGAAACCAGCAATGCGGAACTGCTGAACGTGATCACCGTTTCGCTCGATAAGATGGCCCGCGGCGGCGTCTACGATCAGCTGGCCGGCGGCTTCCATCGCTATTCTGTGGACGAGCACTGGATCGTTCCGCACTTTGAAAAAATGTCGTATGACAATTCTGAGCTGCTCAAGAATTACGTCCATGGCTATCAGCTTACCGGCAATGAGTTTTTTGCGTTTGTGGCGAAAGACATTGTGCGCTGGATGGACGATGTGCTTTCCGACCGCGAGCACGGCGGCTTCTATGCTTCACAGGACGCCGACATTTCTCTGGATGACGACGGCGACTATTTTACCTGGACGCTGGACGAAGCCGAAGCGGCATTGAGCACCGACGAGTTGCAAGTGGCCATGCTGCATTACGACATTGGCGAAGTGGGCGAGATGCACCACAATTCCGCCAAAAACGTGCTCTATATGCGCGCGAGCATTGAAGAGGTTGCGGAGCGCGTGAAGAAGACGCCGCAGGAAGTCCAAACCATTCTGGATTCCGCCAAGAAGAAGATGCATGCCGCGAGACTTCAGCGCACTACCCCGTTCGTCGACAAGACCGTTTATGTTGGCTGGAACGCGCTCTGCATCTCCGCTTACTTGAAAGCAGCGCGTGTGCTGAAGCTTGATGACGCACGGCGATTTGCGCTGCGCTCTCTCGATCGCATTCTTTCCGAAGGCTGGGACGCGAAGCTGGGCTTGCAGCGTGTGCTGGCTTATTCAGATCCGCAAGCGGCAAAGCGCCGCGTTACCGGAGTGCTGGAAGATTATGCGTTCACGGCCAATGCGTGCCTGGATGCCTATGAAGCCAGCGCCGATCTGAGCTATTTCCACTTTGCGGAAAAGATTGTTGAGGCAATGGTTTCTCGCTTCCATGATCCGCGTGAAGGCGGCTTCTTTGATATGGCCAGCGGCCCTGACGTTGGCGATGGCCTGGTGCTGGGCGCACTCGCCGCTCGGCGTAAACCTTTACAGGATTCACCTACGCCAGCGGGAAATCCCATGGCCGCAATCGCTCTTCTGCGGCTGCATGCTTACACCAATGACGCGCGTTACCGCGATCTGGCAGAAGGAACGTTGAAGGCCTTTGCCGGGATCGCCGCGCAGTACGGATTGTTTGCCTCGACGTATGGAATCGCTCTTGATATGTATCTGCATCCGCACACGCAGGTAGTGGTTGTGGGAAGCGGAGCGAGAGCCGAACAGCTGGAAGCTACGGCGCTCAAGAAGTTTTCTTTAAACCAATTCGTTCTTCACTTGCAAGAAGGTGAGGCAGTGCCACAAATGCTGCCACCCGCGCTGGCGGAAACGATCCCGAACTTGCCGGCGATCAAGAAAGGTCACACTGTCGCGGTGATCTGCAGCGGCTTCAGCTGCAAGCCGCCGATCTCTGAGCCTGCGGAATTGGAGAAAGCGCTTGTGTCTTAAATCTTGATCTAAAAATCAAAATCCAACCCTTACCGCTGATAACACTGATCACACTGATCAAAAGAGATCAAATGGGAGCACTTGGGATTTCTAAATATCCATGGTGAAATTTTGTTTTTATGCAAAAGCCCAGCACCTTTCTCAAACGCCGTCGCCATGCAAAATCAATTTGAAGACAAACAAGATGTTCACATATACCCTTCCAGCACAGCGGCGGCGCGGTTGAGTGCGTCGGTCAATACCTGCAGTTGCGCGGTGGTGAGCTGCACGTCTTTCGCGTCAATCGATTCATTCACTCCAGGAATCACCACTGCGGCATAACCGGTGTATTGTCCTGGCGCATAGATCAGATGCTTGAACCATGGACGATTCGGCAATCCTTGCGGTGACAGCAGCGCACGCTCTGCGGCAATCAAAACCTGGTTCAGTTTGGCTGCATCCTGCGGCGGATTTTTCTGGATTGCCAGAATCTTTGCGCCGGCATTCATGAAGCGTTTTGCGGCCTCAGACGCTTTGCTAAAATCTGGCGCGCTGGCGCCGAGCATGCGTGTAGCTTTATCGCGCGAGTTGTCGATATAAGCACCGATTTCTTTGCCATAAAGTTCATAGTCATAAGGCAGCACGTCGGCCTGAGACATGTGCAGCGCTTCAATGCCAAAGACGCGCGCCATTTCCTGCTCGTAAACAAAAGTGGGATCGGCAAATTTCTTGAACCAGTTGAAGTTGTCAAACGCGGAGTGATAGACGCCATACTGTCCGCTGGATGTCATGTCAGTAGAAGGGATGCCGAGGTGCTGAATGAAAACGCTGTAGTCTGAGCCGCTGCCGAGATCGCCGACCGGCACGTCGTTTTCAACACGTGCGTTGGGCGTGCGCCCCTGATTGCTATCAGGACGGCGCTGCGGCTGTCCCATCTTTTCATCTTTCCAAACGTTGTAGAGCATGCCCCCTTTTGGGCTGGGGACAACTTTGGTGACGTCACGCATAAAACCTTTGAGGCTCGGCACTGCTGACGCGCCAAAGTTTGAGCCGGAAACTGCGACATCGAGATTGAAATACGCGACAGCGTGTGCCAGATCTTTTTCGTGCTCCTCTCCCCACTCAGTTGATCCGATTAACCCTTCTTCCTCTGCGTCCCACGATGCAAATACGATTGTCCTGTCGGGCTTCCAGCCGCGCCGCAGCAGATCAGCAAAGCCGTGCACGGTTTCGAGCAGCGCTGCCGTTCCGCTGTTTGGGTCAACCGCGCCGTACACCCACGCATCACGATGGTTCCCCAGCACCACCCACTCATCCGGATACTTCGTCCCCTTAATTTTCCCGATCACATTCCAGATCGTCCAATACCGGTAATTCTGCTTCAGGTGCATCTTCACTTTCACCGGCCCGGGACCAACGTGATAGGTAAACGGCAGGGCGCCTTGCCAGTCGCGCGGAGTTTCCGGCCCAGCCAGGTTTTGCAGGATAGGCTGCGCGTCTCCATACGAAAGCGGCGTTGTCGGAATCTTCGGCATGTCCAGCGCCTTCTCCGGCGGTACGCGCTTCGACTCCGGCAGATCAATGGTCGAAGCAAATCCCGGCGTGGTGGGATCGCCCGGATACTTAAACATGTACTGAATCGACCCGCGCTGCACGCCGCTCTCCGGACGCCACGGCCCCTTCGTATACACATCGCCCTTGAAGTAGCCATCATCAATCGGATCAGAATAGATAATCACCCCCGCCGCGCCGTGTTCTTCCGCCACAAAACTTTTTACGCCACGGAAATTATCTCCATACCGGACAATCACGATCTTGCCCTTCACATCGATCTTGAGGTCTTCCAGCTTTTTAAAATCTTCCGGCCTGCCATAATTCGCATACACGACTTCCGCTTCAACGTCGCCAGAAGGTGACGACCCATTAAACGGCATCACCACGCGCGGATTATCAGCCAGCGGATCGCCATCAACATGCTCTGGCCGCGGGCCGCTCATCTTCACGTTTGCCGGCGCTGTCACCGTCACGCTGATCTCTTCCGGCCGGTTCATCCACACCGAATACTTGACCACTTCCGTCTGCAGGCCGGCAATGTCAAAGTGCTTGGCTACGTGGTCCGCCGTGGCCTTATCTTCCGGCGAGCCTGCGATGTGAGGCACCGCAGTCAGGATCTTCAAATGCTGTTCCGCTCGCGCCGGACTGGGACTGGCCATAAATTCCTGGTCCACCTGATATTGCTTGGCAAAATCCCTGAAGCCAAACATTTGCGTGGGGGCAGCTTGTGAAGCCGCGCCCTGCGTGGGGCTAGCTTGTGTAGTTGCGGCAGGCGTGGGACTAGCTTGTGCAGACGCAGAAGCAGCAGGCGCTTTCCGGCCTGAGTTGTTCTGCAAGGCAAAGCTGGAAAGTACAAAGACCGATATAACTACGACGATGAGTTTGGCACGTTTCAATTCTGTGGCTCCTGGGATATCCACCCTGGGGTTTCTGAACTAACGGTTTGTGAACTAACGTACTGCCTGCGGTGGAAACAAAAAAGCTTACACTATGCAGTGACTTTTATCCGAATCCAGGGCTTGAAGAATTGAGAACGGACACGCAGATCGATAGCGGTGCATTGGCGCCGGACATTGCTGATCTCGCAGATTCCCCGACGCTCCCGCACGCTGACATCTCTGGCGGCCTGGGCAATGGTTTTGTGACCGATGCCGCCATTACAGACGCGGCTGCGATCGACGCCGCCGTTAAAGAGGCCGCAGTAACTGACGCCGCTGAAACTACTGTTATAGACATTCCGCGCATGGGCCGCGCCCTGCGCCATCGAGACTTCCGGCTCTTCTGGACCGGCAACTTCCTCTCCAACATTGGCACGTGGATGCAGAACATCGCCCAGGGCTGGCTGGTGCTGCAACTTACCAACTCCGCATTCTGGCTGGGCGTGGTGGGCTTTGCCGCATCATTTCCCATTCTGCTGTTTGCGCTCATCGGCGGCGTAATTGCGGACCACGTAAACAAGCGCAAGATGCTCATGGTGACGCAGTCCGCCATGATGATTTTTGCTTTCATCATGGCCGGGCTGGCGTATTTAAAAATCATCAACGTGCATGAGATTATTTTTCTCGCGCTCGGCACCGGCATCGCCATGTCGCTCAATACGCCAACCTATCAGGCATTGGTGCCGCAGCTGGTTCCGCGAGAAGATCTCACCAACGCCATCGCGCTTAACTCCGCGCAGTTCAATATGTCGCGCGTGCTTGGACCAACGCTCGGCGGCTTTGCCATGGCTCTCATCGGCGTGGCCGGAAACTTCTTCCTCAACGGACTCAGCTTCCTAGCCGTGCTGGTCGCGCTTACGCGCATTCGATACATTGAGCCTGCCGCCCCCAGAGAAGGCCATCTCTGGCAAAAGCTGAAGCAGGGCTTCGCGTACGCCTTTCGACATTCAGCCATGTCGTCTCTCATTCTGCTGGTGGCCATCGGCAGCCTGCTCGCTATTCCTTATCTCACCTTTGTGCCTTACTTTGCCCGCGACGTTCTTGGCACCGGCGAGCCCGGCCTCGGCATCCTCATGGCCTGCTCCGGCGCAGGCGCATTTCTCGGCGCCCTTACCATTGCGTCGCTCATGCATATCCGGCAGCGCGGCCTGTTCGTCGTCCGCGCGTTGGCCGGATTCTATGTCGCCATCATCGCTTTCACTTTCTCGCGCAACTTCTATCTCTCCGGACTGCTGCTCGCCGTGGCCGGCTATTGCATGATCATCTCCGTGGCCACCATCAACTCCTTGCTGCAGCACCTTGCAGAAGACCACATGCGCGGCCGCGTGATGAGCATCTATTCCACGGCCTTTCTCGGCTTGCCGCCCCTCGGCTGCCTCATCGCTGGGTCGTTGTCTCATCTCTTTTACGCTCCTCACGTCATCGCCGGCATGTGCTCCCTGGCCATCGGAGGAACCCTGGCTGTGTATGTGAATAAAGAGGGGTTGAGGGAACTTGACTAATTTTTCTGCAATCCGAGCTTCGCGAGGGATTCCCTATATTGCTGCCTTTTACTTTACGGCACTTAATTCGCTTTGCTCAGAATTCCCCCGGCGCCGCGACACTCAGATTCGTATCAGGGCCCGGGCTTTAGCCGGGCCGGAAGAGTTCCGTAGTAGAATTCCGGCTTTAGCCGCTGCCCATGGTAAAGCTCACCCGAAAGTCGGACCGGCGTAATATCGTTGCTGGCCGGCGGACGTTTTTCGCCGGGTGTAAGACCTACATGGATCGACCGTTTTTTCAGGCCAAGAACGAAGCCGAGCTTTTTATCGACGTGCTTCGGACAAATACGCTGGCCGGCAAGTTCAAGCTGCACGATTTCGTGGTGATGCCGGACCACTTCCATGTGCTCCTGACTGTTGACGGCAATACGAGCATTGAACGCGCGGTCCAGCTCATCAAAGGTGGGTATTCATTCCGGCGAAACAAAGAGCTAGGGCTGGCAGGAGAGATCTGGCCACCGGGATTTTCCGAAGTCCGCGTTCTGGACAGGAAGAGCTTTCTGGCGCATAAGAAGTATATTGATGAGAACCCGGTGAAAGCGGGCTTGGCAAAGAGCGCGGAAGAGTATCCCTATTGCTCCGCATATTTCAGGAAAAAGAAAAAAGCCAGCGGCTAAAGCCGGTACCTTCTTAGCATCTTTCCGGCCCGGCTGAAGCCCGGGCTCTGATACGAAGCAGATCCAGCGGAATCCGTGAAAGGGGCCGCTCCATCCCAATTTCTCTTACGCGCTCTTGTGTAATTCGTGGCTGCGCGCCGGTTGATACTTCCCGGGTACGCTTCTGGCTGCAATCGCAAGGCGGTTCCAGCTATTGATGGCGGCAACCGCCAGCGTGAGGTCGGCAATTTCTTTTTCATTGAAATGCCGGCGGGTCCTTTCGTAAACGTCATCGGGCGCATGTGTCTCTTTGATGTTGGTGACCGCTTCAGCCCAGGCCAGGGCCGCGCGTTCGCGCTCGTTGTAATACGGCGACTCCTCCCAGGCATCCAGCCCGTAAAGCCGCTGTTCGCTCTCGCCCCTGACGCGCAGGTCTTTCCAGTGCATGTCCAGGCAATAAGCGCAACCGTTGATCTGGGAAACCCGCAGCTTGATCAAATCCAGCAGCGTTTCATCCAGCCCGCATTGGCCCAGATATTTCTCCAAACCGAGCATCGCTTCATAAACGCCGCGTCCAACTTTCAAATAATCAATTCTCGGTTCCATGTTGTTCCTCCTGTTAATTTTTGCTGATCTTCTTTTTGCCGATCTTCATTATTGATGTCCGCTGCGGCGATTCGATGCTCTTAGTTGCGGGCAAAATGGTGTTCCAGTCTGTCTCTCGCGTGCGCGGGTGATATGTGCATACGCTGTCAGGGATGTGTCAGTAATGCGGCACAGTGCCAGCGCGTAAGCGATGGCACTCGAGACAGGTATCAGGGCACGGTTTCAGTCCACAAAAGTGCGCGCAATCTCGAGACGGGTATCAGGGCGCGACTTCAGTCCGCAAAAGTGCGCGCAATCTCGAGACTGGTATCAGGGCACGATCTCAGTCCGCAATAGTGCGCGCAACCTCGAGACAGGTATCAGGGCACGACTTTAGTCCGCAAAAGTGCGCGCAATCTCGAGACAGGTATCGGGGCACGATCTCAGTCCGCAAAAGTGCGCGCAATCTCGAGACGGGTATCAGGGCGCGACTTCAGTCCGCAAAAGTGCGCGCAATCTCGAGACGGGCATCAGGGCGCGACTTCAGTCCGCAAAAGTGCGCGCAATCTCCAGGCAGGTATCAGGGCACGACTTCAGTCCGCAAAAGTGCGCGCAATTTCGAGACAAGTATCAGGGCACGACTTTAGTCCGTAAAAGTGCGCGCAATCTCGAGACAGGTATCAGGGCACGACTTTAGTCGGGCCATCCATACTCCAAAAACACGCCGGCTTTAGCCGCTGCGCTTTTTCCTTAAATACGCTGAACAATACGGATATTCCCCTATACTCTACGCATACCCAGCTTTTACAGGGTTCTCATCAATATATTTCCTGTAATACAGAAAGCTCTCCCGATCATAAACACGCGCTTCAGAAAAGCCGCGTTGCCAGACCTGCCATTGATATGCCAATTCTCTTTTCGCCCGATATGAGAAGTTCCCTTTGATCAGCTGTACAGCTTTCTCCACTGTCATCTCTCCGTTCACACTCAAAAGGAGATGAAAATGGTTCCGCATCACCACGAAGTCGTGAATCCTGAATCGCCCTTCCACAGCATATGACCGCAACACGTCGAGAAAGAGATTTGCCATTCGCTCAGTCTGGAGCAGGGCACGCCCTCCATTGGTCCTTGAACTAACAAAAAATGTGCGGACATTCTCTTGAACACTCTCAGGCGAGGCTCTTCGGGCAGGATGGGCCATGTTTGCAGCGGCTAAAGCCGGATCATTTTAAGGCGTCTTACCGCCCGAGTAAACTCGTGCCCTGATACTTGTCTGGATGAACGAATATTCATGGGCGATCCACACAGGTATCAGGGCACGGCTTTAGCCGGGCCATAAAAACACTCAAAAAAGCCTTCCGCACTGCCGTAGGCCGGCGCGCAGCGAAGCGGAGCGCACAACCCGGCCCTAATACGCTGAATCAGTCCTTTTCAAGGACGTCGACATAAATGGGCCGAGATTCTGTATTTTACAAACTCGCGAAAGATGAAAATTCATTCACTGAATTGTTATGTAATTTCTTGATGCGGGAAAGCTTTCGTGCTCAGGTGCTTCCTCTGTTCGTTTCAGAGCTATCGCCCTCCAGTCTTGCCGAAATAAAGATTTCGACTCAAGAGATATTGCGGACGTCCCGACATTGTCCTTCGAACTAGTGACATGTGCGCATTCATTGAAGTTAAGCTAAATCCGAGAAGGGGATTTACTATTCACCAAGAGCTAATTGGATGCGACGGTAAGGATATTCAGACATATCTCAGCCATTTAGAAGCTCTGAAAGTCCGTCATAGGCGACTGGTTTTTCTTCTCCCAGCCGATTTCATTTTTCGCGATGAGCTTGAGTCGCAAATCGCACAAAAAAAGAGTTCACCTACGGAAATCAGAGTTGAAGTCTGCCGCTGGGAAGATGTCTTGAATGCCGTTCAATTGAGTGATGACCCGATCGTACAAGAGTTTTGCACAGTGCTGCGGCAACAACTCAGTATTGTCACCTTGTTACCAGAGGAAAAAAAGATGCTCATGTCTGAAGATTTTCCAATAGCATTCCGCACGATAAGAAAACTGGAGAAGCTGGTCGACCAGATTGCGACGTCATATGAAGATGGGCTTAAGGCAAGCAAAGAAAGCACTGAGTATGAATACGGGGTGTATTTCAAAGCCGGAAACAGATATCTCGTCTGGTTTGGGCTATGGGAAGTGAATGGACGCGTGCTTCTCTCTTATGCCGTGTCACACAAATGGGAGTCGTCTACCCTTGAGGTTTTCCGCAGATGTTTCCCCTGCGCGGAACTGCAGGACGTCGGTTTGGATGTGAAGTGGACTATGTATCCGATTTCGATTTCAGATCAAATCCTCGCCGGTGACAACACAGTGGCAGTTGCGCAAATTAGGGATAAACTTAAGATGTTGTTGCATGAGCTACGAGGAAATCGAGCAGCGTAGCCTTTAGCAGATGCAATGCCCTCTGTGAGAACTCCATGCCGCAGGACAGAAATACTGGTGCCGCTGGCAATCGATATGGCCGTGAGTGCGGCGAAAAAATCGCTGCTGCTCTTGGTGCCGAAAGAATGCGATCGGATGGGAGCAGCAACGAATGCATACTTGAAGGCCTACATATAGTAATCAAGTGCTCTCGCTTTGCAAGTCAGCAACAAGTCGGCGTGTATTGCAAGATGTTGGCAAGGCTAGATGCTGTCGTCGGCGCATTCGAAAATCGAGATGGTTCATATGATGTCCTTCGTTTACCGGCTAAAAGTTACTCGGAGTCTATGCGAGTGAAATCGTACCTCAGTGGTGACCTTGGATTAGTGCACCGGCGGATCTTTACCGAAAAAGGGGTCTTGGTCCTGAACCTTGCACGTTTGAATGTTTCTTCAGATGCAGTCAGCCCACCCTGTCGCGAGAACCCACCAGTTGCGACAACCGAAGACAAACATCAAGGTGAAAGAATCCAGGAGATTCTCGCAAAAGTGAAGCCGCTAGCAGCTGAATATTATCAACTCACTGGAAAGCCATTAGGCGTAACCGGCGAGGTTGCAGAAGAGGTGGCCGCAAGAATCCTTGGTCTTACACTCGTGCCTGCTCGCACTGTGGGCTACGACGCATTGCGCGGGACGGAGAGAATACAGATAAAGGGACGAGCCTATGGAAAGAAAGCAAAACCTGGGCAACGAATGTCCCGAATAAAACTCGGCGCACCTTGTGACACGGTGTTGCTCGTGCTTCTAGATAACGCGACATTAGAAGCGCGCGAAATGTGGGAAGCTCCATATCCATCGGTCTGCGAGTGCCTTTCCGAGCCGGGCTCAAAGGCGCGCGCTCGCGGCGCTTTGAGTGTTTCGTCGTTCAAGGCGATTGCAACTAGGATATGGAAAGCTGAGGAGCCATAATCTTTCGCGGCGATCCCTAATCCTCAAACCCTCCGCGTCGCCTCCCCGGTGAGCTCTTGCTTTCCGATCACGCGCGATCACCTGATCACCTGATCACCCGATCTGCCTCACCACTTTGCTCAGTTCAATCACCTCAATCCACTCCGGGCATTCCGGCCAGTTGTGCACCCAGCAAATAATCATGTCGCACCCCTTTGGATCGTGCTGATGGTCTTGGAAACTCCGGCTGAAGACCTCGAATTCAGCCTTCACCCGCTGCCATTTTCCGGGCGCCACCTCGCGCAGCGTTTCGCAATCGGGAAACGCCGTCTGGATCCGTTCCACCGCAAACCCCATCTTTTCCGCTACGGTCCCAAAACAGAACATCACGCCGCCCTCGGTCGTTGGCGCGTTGCGCAGCGTGGTCATCCGCAGCGGCGGCCCATAAATCGGACGCCCGGGCAGCATCTTGCGCCGCGCCGGCGTCTCATCATGCATCATGCGCTCGCTCGGCTGGCGGCGTGCCATCTTGCGCCGGCCCTCCACCGTCGTCTTGCCTTCCCACTGCCGGACGATCTCCAGCACATCGGCCCACGCGCTCTCTTTGTTGCGCTCTTTTACCACCGCGCAAAACCTCTCTCCCACACGCGACCACGCGCCGCAACGGTTCAGGAAACTGTTTGCCCCGTGATTGCCCGCTCTCTTGTACTCCATATAGCTCGGCGGACGCCCCATCTTCCGCACCATGTGCCCCCAGTCTTCCAGCAGCGTCAGCGTGTCCAGCCGATGCCCAATCCCCCGCGCCCGCACTCCTGCCCGCCTCAGCGCCTCGGCCAGGTTTTCAAAATGCAGCTTGATCGCGTACTTGGTGATCTTCGCCATGCGCCAGATCTCGGTGTATGTGGGCGTGCGTCCCAGCTTGTTTGCGCACTTCTTCAGGCCGGACAGGACTTTTTGCTTCGTCATATTTCCTCCGAAAATAGAAAACCCCGCCTCTTGAGACGGGGTCTGGTTTGAATTTTTATTTGGTTGTGAAACTGGCTAAATTGAGGGGCTTTTATACCTTTTGAAGAACCTTACTGGCCTACCACAGAGTGGAGCAGGCATTTTATGCCTGCGGAAAAGTCAGCAAAATCGTTGGGCTTTAGCCCCTGAGGTTTGCTATTTTTCAGCTAGCCTCAAGACAGCTATTTTTGACGCCATCGGAGGCTATCCAAACAACAGCAGCTTGCATACAAAGCCAATAGCCAAAAGCTAAGAGCCAAGAGCCGATTTTGCCCTACTTATATATGCACTCAGAACCGGCTTCCCGGGACATGTTTTTCAAGAAATATTTTCGATCCCTGAAAGGGCAGCTCCCCCTCTACTTACTAGTGTGTCTTTTGCCTCCTTCCGGGACGTTTTTTCCAGAAAATATTTTTCGGGAGCCATGGCGCGTCCCGAAATGGAACAAGTATTCAGGGCATCGCTTCCAGTTGGGCTTGCCACCGCGCAGCGCAGGGGAGCACAAATGATCCAAGCCATGTTTTGAATTACTTACCGCTGGGTTTCATCAGCTTGCTATCGGCCACCTTCCATGTTGGCGCGGCGGAGCCGGCCCTATGAAGCGATGGAGCCATCGCAGCAGCGCTCAGGGAACTTGAAGCGGCGAAACTGTCAGCATCGCCCTTGCCCCCGGCTTGGCGGATGACATCGTCTCCGCCAGCTTTGCCAGTTTTTCTGAAGACGTCCATGAGCTGATTCGCACCCAGCCTGTGGCTGCGCTGCCGATCATCAACGCCGACTGATGCCGCTGCCGCAGCTCAACAAACAATCCCAGCGACTTCAGCAGCGTATCCACCTGGGCGCGATTGCCGCTTAGCAGAGTCCAGCCAGGGCCGGTATGGAACTTGTCTGCCCAGTCTTTCATTCGCGCCGGTGTGTCGTTCTCCGCATCAACGCTTACGGAAACAATCACCACGTCTTTTCCCAGCCTGGGGCCCAGCAGCCTGGCTACCTGTGAAAGCTTTTCCTGCGTGATGGGACACATGGAACTGCACGTCGTAAAAAAGCCGGTGACAATGGCGATGCGCCCACCCACTACCTGGGTGTTGAAGCGGAGGTGCTGGCCATCCTGATTGACTACTTCAATATCAGGCACTGATAGCGCCACGGGGCTTGGCTGGTCCTGACCCTGAAGCAAACAAGAGAAGATAAAAATAATGAAAATGGCGAACGCGCGAAATTTCATTGGGTTTCCCTAAAACGATGTGACACAACGCAGATTGATTTTCAGACAAGGTCGCAAGCAGCGGCCGGCTGCCAGACTGCACAACCGGCCGCGTGCCTGGCGCTCGACTACCCAACGATGTCCATTGGGCGCATCATTTCATTGTCTTCATGTTCCAGGATGTGGCAATGCCAGACGTACCTGTAGCGATGTCCGGGAATTACCTGCGTTCCTCTAGGCAAATCGAACTTCATAACCAGTTGAGTCACAGTGCCCGGGAAAGACTTCACCACGTCTTTGGCCGCATTCACTTCTTCTGGAGCAGGCGCTTGCGGCGGACCAGTGAAGACTAGCTGTCCGGTATTGTCGAAAGTATCCTGGTCAAACGGCCTGCGGCCCAGGACCTGGAACTGCACCAAATGGATATGTTTAGGGTGCGCGTCACCGGTATCGTTAATCAGGTTCCAGATTTCCGTGGAACCCGCTTTCGGATCCTCAGTAACGGGATCGTCCCAGTTCTTGTTATCAAGCAGCCCAATGATCGGGAACCCGTCTGATTCGCGATCGAGTTCCGTAAGGATCAGGTCGCGCGTCTTTACTGCCGATTGCGGGTTGATGTTCATCGGCCTGGGATTCAGCACCTGCGGAATCGTGCTGGTGTCCTTTGACGACAACCGCTTGGAGACGCGGAACATCATGATCTGTGTGGGCACAACCTCGCCACCGCCCGGGAACGGCGCAGGAGCGTTGTTCGTCAGCACAAAAGTCTTGCCAGCTTTGCCGGTAAAGTCCACGATCACGTCAAAACGCTCCGCCGGCAGTTGCAGCAGCGTGGTCAAAGCCACGGGAGCAGGCAACAGGCCGCCATCGGTGCCAATCACGTGGAACTGCGGACCCGCCATGCCATGAGCTACGCCATTGGCGTCCGTCATCACAAGGTTCATGTTCAGGAAGCGCGCGTTGCAGCCATTGAGCATACGCAGGCGATAGCGTCGCGGCTCAATATCGATCACCGGCCACGCCTTGCCGTTCACGCACATGGTGTCGCCAAAGAACTCGGGAATCCAGAACTGGTGCGTTCCGCCGTCGGCCGTCGGGTACAGGAACGTGCCATCCGGATTGAACAGCCGGTCTTGCATTAGTAGAGGAATCTCAAACTGTCCTTTGGGCAGGTTAAGTGAATCTTCCACTGCATCGCGGATCAGGTAAATGCCCGCGAGTCCCTGGATCATGTTGAGGCGCGTGATGCCAAGCGTGTGGTCGTGATACCACAGCATGGTGGATTGCTGATCATTGGGATAGATGAAAGCGTTCTGGTTGTACAGCACCGGGCCGGTGACGCCGTCAGGAGAAATCCATGCTTCCGGATAGCCATCGCTTTCAGGCAGGATCTTGGCGCCGTGCAGGTGGACTACGTTGCGCACCTGCGGCTTATCGGCTTCCGATCCGTGGATGGTGAAGTCTACCGGCAGCGGATGCGTCGTGGGCAAAGCGTCATTGTGGTACTTGATTTTTACCGGAACGCCGCTGCGTACTTCCATCGTAGGTCCAGGCCAGATGCCGTTGTAGCCCCAGATGGGCGTGGGCGGAAGATCGCGATGGACTTTCTGCAATGCAGGCTGCATGCGGATGTGCGTCACACTGTTTGGATCAGGATGAATGACCGGTGGAATGGGCAGCTGATCAACAAACGGAGTAAGCAGGCCCTGCGTGGCGGCCGTTGGAAGCTGGTTAAGCGGATGCTGGACGTGTCCGTGGAATGTAACACCGCCCTGCGTGTGGACCCGGGTATTGACTGTCTGGCCTGAGGCGAATTTGGGCAGAACTAATCCCGCACCCGCCATGGCGCCGAACTTCAAAAGATCGCGTCGACTCTTTTTCATTGAGATGAGGCTCCTTGTTTAGACACACGTCAGGCGTTACTGGCAGGAGCCGGTTGGATTTAGTCGGTCTGCTATTTAGCCTGAAGAGTGGCGTTCTTTGTGGGCTTTTCCAGCCTTGAGGTTCCGGAAGGGCTGGAATGCGAGTCCAAAATAGCCGGAAAAATATAGACTGTCCAACAAGATTAGAGAATTTAATGTAGGGCGTTTGGGGAAATTGAGCTACTTTGAATAATTCTATGTAAATAGTGTGCTTTGTTCCTGTAAACCAAGGCTGCTGGGCAGAAACCCTGTCTTTTATGAGCAAAATCTCACAGTCGATCTTTCACCATTTCCGGCCATAAGGATCCTCTTATTAAAAATTCTTATAAATTATTGGCCAGCAAGTCCTCTGCAATCAATTGCATAGGGCCTTAATCGGGTTACAGTACCAAGTCAGAGTATTCAGGATGCTTTTTGAGGTATTCGGCCACAGAAGGGCAGATCACATCCACCTTCAGGCCCTGTTCGCGGGCCCATTCCAGCGCGGAGTGCGCCAGTTCAGAGCCCAGTCCCTGCCCGCGCAACGCCGCCGGCACTTCACTATGGATAAGCTGCAGAACCTTGTCCGCCAGCGTGTATTCCAGGTAGGCCACATGGCCTTGGCGCTCGATTTCAAGCCGTCCGCTGGTGGCCTGTACCGGCTCCGGTTTGGCTTTGCAACGAAACATGCTGTTATTTTTCCTGATTTGCCGCTTAAGGCGCAAGCGCTAGTGTGGTGAGACACCGCACGAGCCATCAATATCGCCCCCGGATGGAAAAGAAAAAACCTTTCTGCGGACGTTCAGAGGCGCGAAGCAAGCAAGGATTGGAAACGCAGGAAGTGTGCCACTAGGACCATTGATGACTGCCCATGCCACCATCCGTCCCGGGCTGCTACTATGATTTCCATGATCAGCCGTCCCGGATCCGACGAAGCCGCTCCATATTATTTTGGCTACATCAACCGCGTCACCAGCGATGACATTCTCAGCGTCCTGCAAAGCCAACTCCACGAAACACTTCCATTTCTGCGCAGCATTACGGAAGAAAAATCTCTTTATCGCTATGCTCCGGAAAAATGGAGCGTCCGCCAGATGTGGGGCCACGTGAATGATGCGGAGCGCGTCTTCATGATGCGCGCTTTGTGGTTTGCCCGCAATTTCGATACGCCGATGCCCAGCTTTGATCAGGAGATTGCCGTAGCTGCCGCAGCATCAGACAATGTTCCCTGGTCCCGGCATGTGGAGGAATTCCGCGAGATTCGCCTCGCGACCATCTCATTCTTCCGAAATCTTCCTGCAGAAGCCTGGATGCGAAAAGGCGTCGCCAGCGGCAATCCAGTTACGGTGCGGGCGTGTGCGTACATCGTGGCCGGGCATGTGACGCACCATGAGGCAGTGCTGCGGGAAAAATATTTTTAAAGTTGTCTGGAACGACCCATCCGGCATGCCGCAACGGAAAACTTTGCCTACTCAGGGATATCTCCTAATACACTCCCCAACAACACCTATTCCTTGGCTTTCCGTCAGCGGAAGTTGTATTCTCAATTCAATTTTTGAGGGTGCTTCCGGCCCTCAAGTTGTGCCCATGTCGTTGAAACAACCGAATACTCAGCGTGCCCCCCAGGTCACGGGCGCGGCTACTGCTAAGACAGCGGAGCATGCGCTCGATCAGCACAAGCATGTGCTGGAAACCTTGCTGGAGAGCACTGCCGATTTCATTTACATGAAAGACCATGACGGCAGGTATGTATTCGTCAACCCGGCAGCGGCAGAATCAGTAGGCAAGAAGCCACAGGAAATCATCGGCCAGGATGATCGTGCTCTTTTTCCTGAAGAGCATGCGCGGCAAATCATGGAAAAAGACCGCCTGATCATGGCTTCGGGCGTTTCCGAGGTTTTTGAGGAAACCCGCGGTTATGCCGCCAGTGTGCGGCATCTGCATTCCTCCAAAAATGTTTGCCGTGATTCCTCCGGCAATGTGATTGGCATTGTCGGTATTTCGCGGGACATTACCGAACTCAAGCGCGCGGAAGAAGCCCTGAATTCCAGCGAGTTGAATGCGGCAGGCGCACGCATGGCCAACGCTTTGGCCCATGAAATTAACAACCCGCTGGCCGCGCTTACTAACGCTCTCTTTCTGCTTCGACAGGGGAACGGTTCAGTGCCGGCGGAGGAACTGCTTGGCTCCGCACAGGAATCGCTTTGGCGTATTACCAAGATTACCCGTCAGATGATCGGTCTGTATAACCGCACTGCCCCTGCGCGGCATATCGCGGTGCAGGACGTAGTGAACGACACACTGGCGAATCTGGATTTACAAATCAAGAAAAAAGGTATTCGCATGGAAGCGGACCTTTCTCCATGTGAGTTTTTTGGCATTGACGCGGACCTCCGCCAGCAAATTACCGCGCTGATTGAAAATGCGGTTGAACAGGCCTACAGTTTGGTGCGCATCAAGCTTTACAACCCGACTTACGCAAATGGCGACCTGCGGCAAGAGTTCCGTCTTGTTGTCGCGGATGATGGGCCTGGCATTGCGCCTGAGCACCGGGAACGGATCTTTGAGCCCTTCTTTTCCACGAAACCTGAAAAAGGCAGCGGACTGGGGCTTTGGATGGCTCTTGGAATCGCTAATAAATATGGAGGCGGAATCCGGGTGCGCAGCAGAACTGCCCAAGGATCTTCCTGGGCGTGCGTGGTCCTCACCATGCCAACGAAACGAACATTCTTAAAGACAGAAAGGTAAATGCCAGCCGACTGGGCAGCCCGTCTGCCATCGTATCTGTCACTGCCGCATCATGCGCCGCAGAAGGCTCTGAGTCTTCCAGCTTAAGCGTTAGCAGGCGCGGTTGGCGTTGACACTACTGACGCGCAAAACGCGCAGCGTCGCGCCGCAATGGGAATTTCGCTCAGGCATTCCGGGCACTTTTTGCTTGTCGGGTCGGCTGGGATTGCACTGCGCGCCGCGCGTGCTTTCCAGGCGTTCATAGGCGCGATCATAAAGAAGTACACCGCCGCCGCCACCAGCAGGAACGCGATCAGCGCGTTCAAAAAGACGCCGTAAGAAACGACTGCGCCGTTCACAGTGAAGTTAAAGGCGGAAAAATCCGGCTTGCCCGCAATGGCTGCGATCAACGGCGTAAGAATATTGGTGACGAATGCGGTTACCACTGCTCCAAAAGCTGCACCAATCACCACGGCTACAGCAAGATCCAGTACGTTGCCCCGCAAAATGAACTGCCGGAAACCTTTGAACATGGTGCCCTCCTATACTGCGCAAGATCATACAAGAAAGGGAATGCAAAACCTTCATGACATCTGATGCCGGGTAGCCGGTTCACGTCATTTATAATCGGGCGTTTACACCTACGAGGTTCAGCCACACAGTGTCCTTTGAAGATAGCGTTTACCATTTGCGGCAGCAAAAGCTGCGCGATATCGAAGCCCTGGGCCAGCAGGCTTATCCGCACAAGTTCGTCTTTACTCACACCGTGCCGCAGGTTTTGGCCGACTATGGCGAAAAGACGGCCGAGCAGCTGGAAAATCCGCGCCTTCCAATAAAAGTTGCAGGCCGCATCATCTCTATACGATTGCAGGGCAAGGCTGGCTTTGCGCACCTTCAGCAGGGCGGCAAGCGGCTGCAGATATACGTGAAGCTCGACTTTGTTGGCGAAAAAGGTTTTGCTTTATACAAGCTGCTCGATCTGGGCGACCACATTGGCGTGGGCGGTTATCTCTTCCGCACCCGCACCGGCGAACTGACGATCCATGCCGAAGAACTCACATTCCTGAGCAAAGACTTTCTACCTTTGCCGGAAAAATGGCATGGCCTGAGCGACGTGGAACTGCGCTATCGCCAGCGTTACGTAGACCTCGTCATGAACCAGGATGTGCGGGAAGTTTTCGTCAAGCGCAGCAAAGTGGTGCAATCCATACGGCGGTTTCTGGACGCCCGCGATTACGTTGAAGTGGAAACGCCGATGATGCAGCCTATCGCCGGCGGCGCAACTGCGCGTCCGTTCACAACGCACCACAATACGCTCGATATCGACCTTTACCTGCGAATTGCCCCTGAGCTTTACCTCAAGCGGCTGGTCGTTGGCGGGCTGGAGCGGGTCTACGAAATTAATCGCAACTTCCGCAATGAAGGCATTTCCACGCAGCACAATCCTGAGTTCACCATGCTGGAGTTTTACCAGGCCTATGCCGATTATCACGACATGATGCAGCTCACTGAAGACATGCTAGCCCAGGTAGCGCGCGACGTGAACGGCACCACCAAGGCCACGTTCGACGGCAAGGAATTTGATTTTGCCGACTGGCAGCGACTCTCGATGCGTGAAGCCATCATTAAGTACTGGCCGGAGGCCGCCGCGCCGAAACCGGAGATTGCGGACTTTGCGTCCCATGAGACCGTTGCTGCGCTGGTCAGGCGACTGAATGCCAGCTACACGCCGCATATGCCTTACGATCCTAAAGAGCCTGCGGGCAAAACCATTGCCGCGATGTTTGAGCACGTGGCGGAACACCATCTGATCCAGCCGACGATTCTCTACGACTTCCCGGTCGCGATCTCGCCCTTATCCAAAAACAAGCGCGATGAGCCGGACTGGGTGGAACGCTTTGAAGTTTTTGTCGGCGGGCTGGAGATCGGCAACGCATTCAGCGAACTCAACGATCCTGAAGAGCAGCGCCGCCGTTTTGAGCAGCAGCTAAAAGAGAAAGAACGCGGCGATGAAGAAGCCCACGCAATGGACGAAGACTACATCCGTGCGCTTTCTTACGGCTTGCCACCGACCGGTGGTGAAGGTATTGGCATTGACCGCCTGACCATGCTGCTGACGGATTCGCGCTCCATCCGCGACGTGATTCTCTTCCCGCTCCTGCGCAAGCAACAAGACCAAGCGGATGAAACTGAAGGCGATAAACCTAAAGAAGCGTAACCCAAACCTGAAACACAGAGGAAAAGAGTAAGCGGAGGAATCTAAAAAGATAGTGGGAGATCGGAAAGATCAAAGCTCTTCTCCGAATTTTCTCAGTGTCTCCGTGCCTCCGTGGTAGGTGTTTGATCCGCGTTATTCAGCGGTATGGGTTTCCGCTTACGGCGATGTCGGCGATTACGGGCGATTCCGGCGATCTTCAGCACCTCCGCTTACACCTTTCCTCGGTGTTTAAAAGGTTTTATTTCAACTTCGATACAATAAAGAACAATGCTGACCGGCTCTGAAATTCGCGAAAAATTCCTGCGCTTCTTCGAAAGCAAAGGGCACAAGCGCGTGCACTCATCGTCGCTTGTGCCTGCCAACGATCCCACGCTGCTCTTTACTAACGCAGGCATGAATCAGTTTAAAGATGTTTTTCTTGGCGTCGAAAAACGCGATTACAACAAGGCCGCATCGTCGCAGAAGTGTGTCCGCGCCGGCGGCAAGCACAATGATCTGGAGAATGTAGGTTTCACCAAGCGCCATCACACGTTTTTTGAGATGCTGGGCAATTTCAGCTTTGGCAGCTACTTCAAAGCCGAGGCAATCTCATACGCATGGGAACTGGTGACCGCCTCAGAATGGTTCGGCATTTCCCGCGACAATCTTTACGTGACCATCTTCAAGGGTGAGCAAGGCATTCCGCGCGATGACGAGGCGGAAAAGCACTGGCGCGCCGTTGGTGTCCCCAAAGAGCGCATTTTTGAAATGGGCATGAAGGACAACTT
>JBAVLE010000424.1:0-9944 GCA_049688735.1 Candidatus Angelobacter sp.
GCAGCCGCAAACACAACGCCTGTCATCCTTTACCCCGGTGGTCCGGTCATGGTCGCGCCCAAAGACCTTTATGTGGTTTATTACGGGAGCTTCTCCACCACGCAGCATGCCATCCTCGACAATTTCCTTCAGAACCTGGGCGGCTCGGGGGCGTTCAATGTGAACACTGAGTATTCTGACGCCACCGGCTCTGTTTCAAATATTCTGAACTACTCGCCTAAAACAGACTCGTTCAATGACGCGTATTCGCTGGGCAAGAGCTTGTCTGGAAGTTTTGACACCACCATCATTCACAACGCCATTGCCAATGGACATCTGCCGAGCGATGCCAACGGCATTTACATTCTCACCATTTCGCCCGATGTCGCTCTGCCGAAATCGGTTTGGTGCGCATATCACACGCATTCCAGCAGCATTGTTGTTGGCCAGGACATCAAGTACGCCGTGGCTCCCGATCCGCCGACGGGATCGTTGCTGAATAGTTGCTCGGGCAACATAGCCAATTTTGGAGACACAACTAGCCCGAACGGCGATATTGGCATGGATGCCGTTGCCGACGACCTGATCCACGAGCTCTCAGAAACCGCTAGCGATCCCGATTTGAACGCGTGGTTCACCAAGAACGGACAAGAGAACGCCGACATTTGCAACTTTGTTTACGGCACAACGTTCCTGGCGCCCAACGGATCACATGCCAATCACGTTTTTGGGACGCGCAATTACCTGGTGCAGACGATCTGGGACCGCGTGGGCAGCTTCTGCGCCCTGAGTCACTAAGATCCCAACGCGCCAAAGCGATCAAGCCGGGAACCTTGGCCGAAGGCGCATCAATAAGAGCCTGCAGAGCCGGGCTTTGTTGTCATCTATCGCAACGAACTGATGCTGGCAGTGAGCGAACGCGGCGCCGGCTGGAGGACGTTGAGTAGGCTGCGGTATTCGAAAATTCGTCCTGTTCCCTTAGCCTGGTTCCTGCCGGCGGTAAAACTTCGGCAACTCCGGACGGTTCTCTAGCCGGCGAAGCTCCATGTCGCGCATATCGAGCTCGCCAATCTTATGTTGCACGCGGCGCAAATATTCGCGAGCGAAGGTTACAGTCATGTGCACCATAGGGTCATATGGTCCATGGCCAGGGCGGCCGATATGCGGAATTTCTGCCAACGCTGAAATCACCGGGGTAGCATCGCGTCCTTCGGCATCCGCCAGCCTTACCTGCCCGGCGACAAATTCAGCCGCGCGCTTCCGGCACTGCAGGAGCGTGGCGAATCTGTCGGGGTCGGGGCCGGGTATTTCTCCATCGGCAAACACGATCAGATCGATTTCGAAACTCACCTCCACTACTTCTGGCAGAGGGTGACTTGTTCCGCCCATTTTGCCCCCAATGAAGTTTCCACCGGCCTGTGCATAATCGACGGTTGCTTCATCCAGCCTTCCGGAGGGACCAATGAGATGGCGTGAGCCGGGCACTGCAACGGGGCGGAACACATCGACAAAATAGCTGTCACTGGAAGCCGTGTGGTTGCGAACGTTTCCTGTCCGGTCCAGCTTCCGCCATCGATAGCTCAAGCCGGTGATGGCCTTCCCTGCTCTGTTCTCAAGCACAATCGTAAGCGGGATTTCTGCCGTGTCACGAGCAAAGTAGCGCAATGGGGAGCTTTCAGGGTGAGGGGCAAAAATCTGCTTGAACTCCGGGTAGAGAGCCTCGTCAAATGGGGTGATTACAACGTCCGGGCAAGGACTGGAAGTGATTTGCAGTCGCGGCACACACAAATTATATGCGGCAACAAATGGCCCCATTCTTGGCTTGACCAGCAGGGCGAACAAACAGTAAAGTGCCCTCGGTCTGGGTGTCCCTCGCTGGGAACGCTTGGTTTTCAGCGTTGGCTTGGGTCGGCTTAGGTCAAATTGGATCGACATAAGAGGGGTAGGGCAGGGTAGTCCGCTGAAGGTTCAGGCAGAAGGTCGCACACCTGCATTGATGGAACTGCAAAATTGAAATCCACAGGCGTGCTGCGCTCATCGAATCCATTTCCCTCACGACCTTACCCTATTTCATCCGTCTAAATTGAATCGGCTGGGGTGCCCCCTTAATCCAATCCCCGGGTGCTCTGGAGTCAGGTAACATACAGGTAGACAATAAAACACTGATGACGACAAAGAAGTTAGCCATTCAAACGACTGTTTTTATCGCGCTGGCGTTCCTGGTTGCGGGTTGCGGCGACGGAGCCAAGGCTGGAACTCCGGCAGGGCCGCAGGCTTTTCCGGTAAAAGTAATGACGGCGCAAGCTGAAACCGTGCCGCTCTCAACCGACTACCTGGCCACATTGCGCTCACGCAATGCAGCCACGCTACAGCCACTGGTGGAAGGCGATATCACCAAGATTTTCGTAAACTCCGGCGACCGCGTTCAGGCAGGCGCGCCAATCCTCGAGATCGACCCGCGCAAGCAGGAAGCTACGGTCAATAACCAGGAAGCCGGGTTGAAATCCAAGCAGGCCGTGATGCAACAGGCTGCGATTGATCTTGATCGCAAGAAAAAGCTCTATGCCGCCGGGGTGCTGGCAAGGGCCGACTTGGACACGGCGCAGAACACTTATGACGCCGCCACAGCCGATGCCCAAGCTTTGCAAGCGGCCATCCGCGAGCAGCAGGTGCAGTTGCATTACTACACGGTGCGCGCTCCGGCTAATGGCGTGATCGGGGATATTCCTGTCCATGTGGGCGATCACGTGACCAACCAGACCATGCTTACTACCGTGGATAAAGGCGGCGCGCTGGAAGCGTACTTGAACGTTCCCGCCGAAAAATCTTCGGCGCTGAGAATGGGAATGCCGGTGGACCTGGTCGACGATCAGGGCAAGCCGCTTACACGCACCAAAATCACCTTTATCTCACCGCATGTTGATACCGATTCACAAACGCTGCTGGTGAAAACCCAGGTCCCCAACGCGGACATGAAATTCCGCAACGCGCAGCAGGTGCACGCCCGCGTGGTGTGGTCTGAACGCAAAGCCACGGTGATTCCGGTCACTGCTGTCACCCGGCTGAGCGGCAAGCTTTTTGCTTTTGTGGCTGAAGCCAACGGACAACAGTCCGTGGCCCGGCAGCGCGTGATCCAGGTGGGCGATCTGGTTGGAAACGATTACGTAGTGCTCGACGGCATCAACGCCGGCGACAAAATCATTACCACCAGCGTGCAAATGCTGGCAGACGGCATGCCCGTCGTGCCAACGTCGTAAACCAGCACTTAGCAATTAGTAGTTAGCAATTAGCCAAACCCAGTTATCACAAAGGACGCGAATACGCCTCCAAAACGAGAAAATCCGAATCCCGTTTTTTCTTCGCGATCTTGCGCCCTTTGCGGTGAATTGTTTTGCTAATTGCCAATTGCTAACTGCTAGTTGCTATTTTGGAGCGCAGCGACAAAATTAAGGAATTATGGTCAATTTTTTCATTCGAAGGCCGGTATTCGCCACGGTATGCTCGCTGCTGATTGTGCTTGGGGGCGCTGTGTGCATTCCCACGCTGCCGATAGCGCAATATCCCAACCTGACGCCTCCCGCCGTGACGGTGAGCGCTTTTTATACTGGCGCAAACTCGCAAGCCGTGGAAACCAGCGTGACCACGCTGCTGGAGCAGGCCATCAATGGCGCGGAAGGCATGCGCTATATGAGCTCCACCAGCGGCAATGACGGCTCGTCTTCCATCAGCGCCACTTTTGATCTTGACCGCGATCTTGACGTGGCTGCCGTTGACGTGCAGAACCGCGCCTCCACCGCACTGGGCCGCCTGCCGGCTGAAGTGCAGACGACGGGAGTAAGCGTCAACAAAAATACTGGCTCATTTGTGGTGGCCTACGGTTTTTACTCGGACAACAAGGAATACGACAGCCTTTTTATCAGCAACTATCTTGATCTTTACGTGCGCGACGCCATCAAGCGCGTCAAGGGCGTGGGTAACGTAGTCATCTTTGGCGAGCGCAAATATTCCATGCGCTTGTGGCTTGATCCGGTGCGGCTGGCGGCGCGCGGTCTAACCGCCGGTGACGTAACGGCTGCGCTGCGCGAGCAGAACGTCCAGGTAGCTGCCGGACAAGTAGGACAGCCGCCTGCCCCGGCCAACCAGGCCTACCAGATTAGCGTGCGCGCCGTCGGGCGTTTGAGCGATCCTAAAGAGTTTGAGCACATTGTCATTAAGCGCGCTACGAATGGCTCGCTGATTGAGTTGCGTGACGTGGGCCGCGCTGAGCTGGGCGCGGAAAGTTACGGCGGCCAATTGCGTTACAACGGCCAGGACGCAATGGGCCTGGGCGTGATGCAGCTCACCAATGCCAACGCGTTGCAGGTGCGTCGCGACGTCCAAACCGAGATCGAGCAACTGGCAAAGCGCTTCCCCAAAGGGCTGAAATATCAGGTGGCGTTCGATACTACGCGGGCCGTGGGTGAATCCATCCGTGAAGTGCTGAAGACGCTGGCGGAAGCCATTCTGATCGTAATCATCGTGATCTTCCTGTTCCTGCAGGGCTGGCGGAGCACGGTGATTCCCGCCATCACGATTCCCGTTTCTCTCGTTGGAACATTTATCTTTGCCAAGTTTTTTGGCTTTTCCATCAACACGCTGACGTTATTTGGCATAACGCTGGCCACGGGCCTTGTTGTCGATGACGCAATTGTGGTCATCGAGAACGTGGAGCGTCATATTGAAGAAGGTGTGAGCGATCCGCGTGAGGCCACACGGATCGGCATGCGCGAAGTTACAGGCGCAGTAGTGGCAACCTCGCTGGTGTTGATCGCCGTGTTCGTGCCTGTGTCATTGTTTCCCGGCAGCACTGGCAGGCTTTACCAGCAGTTTGCGCTGACCATCGCGTTTTCTATTGCGATTTCCGCTTTCAACGCGCTAACGCTTTCACCGGCGCTGGCGGCGTTGTTGCTGCGCCCCCGTGAAGGCCCGCAAAATCGGTTTTTCTCCGGCATTAACTCGGCCATTCACAGCGGCACGACCCGTTATCAGGCGATACTGCACCGGCTCACGAATTGGCGTGCCGCGGTGGTGGTGGTTTTTCTTCTTGGTCTGGCGGCCACGTTCTTTGTGTACAAAAAGGTGCCTACCAGCTTTGTGCCGCAGGAAGATCAAGGATACTTTTTTGTCATCGTGCAGGCTCCGCCCGGAGCGTCATTGCAGTACACCACCAAGGTGATGGACCGCGCGGCAGCCATCGTAAGCGCGAACCATGACGTTGAAGGCGTCTTCTCTGTGCCCGGATTCAGCTTTACCGGCAGCACTGCCAACTCGGGAAT
Source organism: Candidatus Angelobacter sp. (assembly GCA_049688735.1). GTDB lineage: Bacteria > Acidobacteriota > Terriglobia > Terriglobales > Acidobacteriaceae > Angelobacter. The sequence continues at coordinate 5,295 of JBAVLE010000424.1, forward strand.
TATTTTCGCCAGCCTGAAAGACATCAGCGAACGCAGCGGCAAGGAGCACAGCGCGGAAGGAGTGATCAACACCATCCGTGGACAGTTGATGCCCATTCAGGAGGCGATGGTGATCGCCTTTGATCCGCCGGCCATTCAGGGCTTGGGACAGTTCGGTGGCTTTGCTTATGAATTGCAGCAGACCAGCGGCGGCAGCCTCGACGATCTGGAAACCGTGGTGCACCAGGTGATCGCCAAAGCGAACACTCGGCCTGAACTGGCGCATCCTTTATTTACAACTTTCACTGCACGCGATCCTCAGTTTGTGGTGCAGATTGACCGCGAAAAAGCCAAGAGCCTGAATGTTCCTTTCTCGCAGATCACCTCCGCCCTGCAGATCTATATGGGATCGCAATACGTGAACGACTTTGATTTCAACAATCGTTCTTACCGCGTGATGGTGCAGGCTGATCAGCAGTATCGCTCACAACCGCGCGACCTGCGGCAGTTCTATGTGCGGTCTGACGATAATCGCATGATCTCGCTCGACAATCTGGTCACGGTGAAAGAAGGGACCAATGCCAGCGTGATCAACCATTACAACCTGTTCCGCAGTGTTGAAATTGATGGCAGCGCCGCTCCCGGTTATAGTTCAGGCCAGGCAATTCAGGCCATGGAAGACATTTCAAAAGAAGTCCTGCATCAGGGCTATTCATTTGAGTGGACCGGAATTTCGTTGGAAGAAATCCAATCCGGCGCGCAGACAATCATGCTTTTTGGGCTGGGCCTGCTGGTGGTTTATCTAACGCTTTCCGCGCAGTATGAGAGCTTTGTGCTCCCGTTTATTATTCTGCTGGCCGTCCCCATGGCTATGCTGGGAGCGCTAGCGGCACAGTCGATGCGTGGATTGCAGAATGACGTTTACTGCCAGATCGGTCTCGTCATGCTGATAGGACTAGCCAGCAAGAACGCAATCTTGATTGTGGAATTTGCTGAGCAGTTGCAGCATCGCGGGCTAAGCCTCGTTGATTCAGCTATTGAAGCCGCTCGGTTGCGGTTGCGGCCCATCCTGATGACCTCGATCGCTTTCATTCTCGGCGTGTTGCCACTCGTCTTTGCCAGCGGCGCAGGCGCAGCGGGTCGGCACTCCGTCGGAACCACAGTATTTGGAGGAATGATCATCTCCACATTCCTCAACCTGTTCATTATTCCAGTGCTTTATATCCTGGTACGCGGATGGCTGCCCATGAAGCTCAAACCTGAATTAGTGGAAACGCAAGAGCTGGTGGAAAAGAGCGCGTAAGGCGGCTCGGTAGCTGCTGTAAGGAGAGTGCAACGCCGCATCACAGCTTCTTTTTATCTGGCTTTTCAGCTGGATTCTCATGCACGCGTTCGCGGAAGCTCCCGCCCATGGTCTTGGCCAGGAAAACTGCTGATTCGCCGTATTTATCGCGCAGCCGGTCCGTGGCAGAAAGGGCGCGCGCCCACTTTTCCCGGCGATCGCCTTCCAGCAAGTCCATCTGTGCCGGCAGGTCTTCAAAGTTTGAGGCTTGGACGCCCAGCAGCCGCACCGCTCGTCCGCGCTCCCAATTGGCATGGAAGAGCTTTGCAATAGCGGAAAAAATTTCCGTATCCATTTGGGTTGGGCTGTTTAGCGAATGCGCTCGCGTAATGGTGGTGAAGTCTGAATAGCGGAGCTTGAGTTGCAGCGTGCGAGCAATAAAGTTTTGTTCGCGCAATCGCCGCCCCACCTTCTCTGACAAGTGCGCCAGCGTCGGCTCAATCTTGCTGAGATCTGCGGTATCGCGGTCAAAAGTATGCTCATGGCTGATGGATTTTGCCTGCCACTCTTCTCCGACCTCGCCTTCAAACCATGCGCCTGCATCTTCACCGCGTGCTTTGCCGGCCAGAGTCGGCCCCCACTTGCCGAAGTTGTCTTCCAGCACTCGCTCTTCTAACTTGAGTAAATCGCCGATGTAAACAATGCCGATGTCATTCAGCCGCGCCTTTGTTACCTTGCCGACTCCGGGAATCTTGCCGACATCCAACGGAGCCAGAAAGCTCTGCTCCTGCCCCGGTAGAACATATAGGACGCCATTGGGTTTGGCTTTATCAGAACTTATTTTGGCCATCAGCCTTGAGCTGCCGATCCCAATAGAGCAGTTCAGGCCTGTACGCTCTTTCATTTGGCTGTGCAACTTGTGCGCGGAGAGCAATGGCGGCCCATGCAGCCGCTCGGTGCCTGTCATGTCGAGATATGCCTCGTCAATGGAAGCCATTTCTACCGCGGGAGAAAAATCATGCAGCACCTCGCGGGCTTTTTGTGAATATTGCTGGTAAAGTTCCATGTGGCCATCGACAAAGATGGCGTGCGGACATTGCTTGGCTGCGGTTCGCAATGGCATGGCTGAGTGCACGCCGAATTTGCGGGCCTCATACGATGCAGCCGACACCACGCCCCGCTCGTCGCGCTGCCCGCCAACCACTACGGCCTTGCCTTTCAAGGCGGGATTAAACAGCTCTTCCACGGAGACAAAGAATGCATCCATATCCACGTGAAAGATGATTCGGCCTGTGGCGGTCACATCTTTGAAGATACACCAGCAAGGTAGCGACTTTCGTTAAATTTTCACTGATGCAAAGCCGATGTCGGGCCGCCTTACCGGTCCGCGTGAAATGCACTTAGTGCGATTCCGCTCCGACATCTGCGAAACTTTCATTCCACCCGACGCATCATATCTGGACGGCTTTCGCCGCGCCCAAAGTGCAATTTGCGGGCCAAAGATTTAGTATGTCTGCCCTGCTGGTTTGAGTGACAGGATTCCCCCTATGGCGCACTTGAAATCGGTTTTGACATTTCCGCCCGCATCGGCGGAAGAGCGCGCCCTGGCGTCGCTCACCAGCCAGTATGTTGCGGTGCGCCAGCAGAGTGATGCGCTCACCGCGCCGCTGACTCCGGAAGATTTAATGGTGCAGTCCTGTCCGGAAGCGAGCCCGGCCAAGTGGCATTTGGCGCATACCAGTTGGTTCTTTGAGACGTTTATTCTTTCCAGCCATCTGCCGGGATACAGGCCTTTCCATCCTCAATTTCGCGATCTCTTTAATTCTTATTACAACGCAGTAGGCCAGCAGCCGGAAAAGGCGTTGCGCAACACTTTTTCACGTCCAGCGCTGGAAGAAATACGCAAGTATCGCGCTCACGTGGATGAGCATATGCTCAAGCTGCTGCAATCAGGTTCGGTCGCTGCGGAAGCGCAGAAACTTGTGACGCTGGGGCTGAACCATGAGCAACAGCACCAGGAGCTGATCGTTACCGATATCAAACACGGCTTCTGGAGCAATCCACTGCATCCGGCTTATCAGGGCGCGGTGGCCGCGCCGAATACTGACAGTGCGCCGCAGCAGAAGCCGCAGCTTTACCCTGAAGGCCTTTATGAGATCGGCGCGAAAGGTGAATCGTTTTATTTCGATAATGAGGGCTCGCGGCACAAAGTCTTCCTGCGTCCGTTCCGCTTTGCCATGCGCCTGGCGACGTGTAGTGAATATATCTCCTTCATGGAACACGCAGGTTATTCGCGGCCTGAACTCTGGCTTTCTGACGGCTGGAGGGCTGTGCAGACGCATCATTGGAAAGCGCCGCTCTATTGGGAGAAATCCGGAGGGCAGTGGATCCAGTTCACATGTTCCGGCATGCGCAACGTGGAAGAAGCCGAGCCGGTCTGCCATGTGAGCTATTACGAAGCGGATGCTTTCGCTCGCTGGGCCGGCGCTCGCCTGCCAACCGAGTTCGAGTGGGAGGTGGCTGCCAGCCGCGTACCGGTGGAAGGCAATCTTCTGGAGAGCAGCAGATTTCATCCCACAGCTGCTCCGGCGGTGCGTGAAGACGGACAGCCTCTTCAGCTTTTCGGCGACGTCTGGGAGTGGACGGCAAGCGCCTATCTCGCGTATCCCGGCTACAAGCCCGCTGCGGGAGCACTGGGTGAATACAACGGCAAATTCATGAGCGGACAGATGGTCCTGCGTGGCGGATCGTGCGCTACTCCGCGCTCGCACATTCGCGCCACCTATCGCAATTTCTTTCCGCCGGAAACGCGTTGGCAATTTTCCGGGATAAGGCTGGCTGACGATGGCGGTTAAAAGTCCTGCAATCCTCGTAAGTCCTATTGCGGAAGAAGTGTTGCGCGGCCTGAGCGCGCGCCCGCGCCGGCTGCCGCCCAAACTTTTTTATGACGCAGCCGGTTCGCATCTTTTCGACCAGATCACCGAGACGCCGGAGTATTACCCGACGCGCACGGAGCGCGCGATCCTGAAGAAATACTCAGGAGAAATTGTCCGTCAGGCTGGAACGAATCTTACTCTGGTGGAGTTGGGCGCAGGCAGCGCCAGCAAAACACAGGTTCTGATTCAAGCCTTATTGCGCCGACAACTGCGTGCAGATTTTTATCCCGTGGACGTTTCCTCTTCGGCGTTGCAGGGCGCACTAAAAACTTTGAACGGACACTTTCCGCGTCTGCGCGTGAGTCCTATTGTTGCTGACTACACTCACCGCATTCCGGATCTAAGTGCGCTGCCCGGACGCAAACTGGTGCTCTTCATCGGCTCGACCATCGGCAATTTTGAGCCGGAAGACGCGATGACGTTCCTGAAGAGCGTGCACAAATCCCTGCAACC
>JBAVLE010000425.1:0-10709 GCA_049688735.1 Candidatus Angelobacter sp.
GCCTTCAAAGAGTCCGGCGCCCTGCTCCTGGTGAATCACGGCAAAGTCAGGCTGCTGGAGCGGCTGGCCGTCAAATACGTCAACCACAGCGGAAATGGCATCGAGCTGGTATTGCTGCTGCGCGTCAAATTGAATTTTCATGACTAGACGGTGCGGAAACTTGTGACGCCCTTCGCCTTCATGGATTGAACGGCATTTGTCTTGAGCTGGTCATTGCCTGCAAAGCCTTCATCAAGACAGACAACGCGCCATGGTTTGAGCCCTGCCATGGCGCCAAGAAGCGCTGAGGTTAACTCTTTCTCGAGACAAATCAACAATTCCCCCTCCGCCGCGCTATAAATAGTCTGTTCCTCTATCGTGACCTTTTTTACCTGTGAAGTTGGAGGAAAACCGCTCTTGAGTAAGATTTCAAACAAAATGTCATCGCTTGTCCGCGATTCATGAATGCTCTTGACGTGCAAGTCGAGTTGCTTGGCCAGCACGGAGCTATCTTTCAGATCAGGATCTGCGTTCCAGGTTTGGAAGTTTGACTCGGCTAAACTAAACACGGCAAAGCCTAGATCCGTTGTAGGCCGCTGCTGAAGGGGCAGAACTTGGTCAGCCGTCGTCGACAAAGCTTTTATGGCTCGGCGACAGCGCTCTTTGCATATTTCTGCGATTGTGGGAAATTGTGCGTTCCCGGTTGGCTCTGGTAGCTGGATAAGGATGAAATGTCTTTCGACGCCGTCATCCGCGTTCAGTGAGAATATCGCATCCGCAGTCGTGCCTGATCCTGCAAAAAGATCTAAGCAGATGTCCCCCTCCTCCAGACACAGTTGCGCAATCTGCTTAAGAAGGCCAACCGGCTTGGGAGTAAAAGTGGAGGCTTCCGGAATGAGAGAGCTCAATGCTTTGGTCGCTGCGTCTGTCGAAAACTCTGGGCCCATCCATACTGATTTTGGTTTTGAGGTACGAGCCTCCCCATCTTGCTCCAGATAAACTCGGTAAGAAACGTTCCACCGATCGCGTCCCTCAACTTTTGTGGCGCGAAGCTCCTTCAAGTGCTGCTCGACTTTAATCTTTCCCCACCGCCAACATCCGTCGGTCCCATCGCTTTTCTTGGGATAAATTTCGACCGTAAACGAACCCATGCTCTCTAGTTTGACTTCGCCGGTGGCCGGATCAGCGTAGACCGGGAAATATAACTTCGGTCTTGCAGTTCGCGTGTCGGCTCCGCCCCGTTTTCGCAGATCGCGCCATTGGAACGCCCTGCCCACGTCGGTCTTCTCCCGGTATTCGGCAATTTGCTTTTTTGAAAGGGGAAGTCCGTTCGATTCGAACAAAGGATTGGCATACATGAGCAAGGATTCGTGAGCTGTGGCAATGTGCTTGCGATCATTCCTCCCCTTCAGATTGTTGATAACCGTGATCTGGGCCACAAAGGCTTCCTCGCCAAAAACCTCATTCATGACGTTGCGCAGATTATGAACTTCATGGTCATCAATACTTACAAATACGGCTCCATCTTCGCTCAGAAGGTTTCGGGCAAGATATAGTCTTGGGTACATCATGTTGAGCCACTTGGAGTGGAATCGCCCGTCGGCCTCGGTGTTGGTGGAAAACTTTCTTCCTTCAGCGTCCACCTGCCCGGTGTACTCAAGATATGTCTGGAGGGTTTCGGTGTAATTGTCGGGATAAATGAAATCGTTGCCGGTGTTGTAAGGCGGATCAATGTAAATCATTTTGATCTTGCCCAAATACGCCTTTTGCAGCAGCTTAAGCACCTCAAGATTGTCGCCTTCGATGATGACGTTTTCAGTGGTGTCGAAGTTGACGCTTTCCTCGCGGCTAGGCCGCAGAGTGGCAACGCTGGACCGCTGAATGGTCTTGAAGCAGTCGGCCTTGCCTGGCCACACCATGCCGTAACGCTCTTTGCCCACATCAACCGTTTCACCCAGAGTGAGCTTCAAACGGTCTAAATCAATCTTGCCGCCCTCGGTAAACACCTCCGGGAACAGCTCCTTGAGCCGGGCATACTGCTCGTCAGTGATGCTCATGGAGCGCAGGTCCAGTTTTTCTGTCTGAGTTGCCATCTCTGCGGTTACTCCTAAATCAGCCGCCAGCGGATGGTGAAAAGGATTTCTTCCGCCGTGGTCTGTCGCATTCGTTTTTCGATCTCGTCCATCAGCCCGTCTTTCTGGGCCTCGATTCCTTTGGCCGCTTCCTCGTATTCCTTCCAGGCCTCGTCCCGCCTACCATCAAGCTGCCTTTTTTCGCGCTCCAGCCGGAGCTTCTCCGGCAGGTTGGGCGCAAGGCGGGCCTCTTTCTTTGCGTTCCTTATCTGATCATCCAGTTCCTTGAGAGTTACGCGAAGCGAATTGCGCTTATCTTCTCCCCAGCGGTCCAGCTTGTCCAGTTCGGCATCGAAAAACGCAACGTTGCGGCTACCGAGCTCGTGAAGGATTGCATTGCGCTGACGGGAAATCGAGTCCTGAAGATAGGCTATCGCTTTGTCGTTCCGCGGCGGGTCGTTTCCGGCACTTTCCGCCGGGAGGGAAAAGAACCGGCCGCATTGATCGGGATCAAGCGGCGTGTCGTCGTCACAAACCCCGGCCAGCAGCAAATGGTCTTCCTGCTCTAACGCCGCAGCGCTGAAAAGAAGCACCGTGAGAAAGCCAGCTTTGCCGACGAGTGGCTCCAGAATCGAGATCCGCTTGCCGCTTCTGGAAAAGAAGAATTGTATTTCCGAGTCAGAGAGCGGCATGCGCTTACAGGCATCAATCACGCGTTGGGCTAGTGGATGGCCAAGACGATAGAGGTTCGCGCTGTCCTGGTCGAGGTCCACGAGAAAGGCGCCAGCGGCCACAAGATCCTTGTAAAGACATTCTCGTTCGAGATCGCGAATCGTCTGCGTACCCTGGCCCTGGGCTTTCGCGAACTCTTCGCACTGCTCCCTCGTCCAGCCGGGATGCTTTTTGCCCAGGGAATCTATCTCGCGATTCCACCGCGCCTTGAGATTTCTCAGCTCGGCTCGGTTCCCCAGGGTTTTGCCGCTGCGGTACGGACCTGGATGAATCGACTCATTAGGAAACGGGTTCTGCCGCAGCCAGAATTCGTTGCGGTCATTTTCGAAATGAGCGTATGGAGCCAGGTAAAAGCGCGTTATTTGCCAAAGCCAACTGTCATACTTTGACACGGCCTCGCTGCTCTGCTTCAGGTTCGTGCGCAGCTTTTCATGAACTTCTTCATCGAAGTTCTCCAGCAGCTTCTGCCGGGTGAGCTTCATCTTTTCATCAATCTGCGCTTCCATCTCCTGCTGTAACTGGTTGAAGCTGAATTCGATTTGCTCCTCAGTCCGGCACTTTTGATAGATGCCAACGATACGCTTCTCAAAATCCACACCCGACTCGATGGCGCCCAGAACTTCATCGCTCGCGCCGAATACGCCGCTGAAGAGCTGGAATTTTTCTGCGAGCAGTTGGTAGACGCGTTGGTCCGCGGCGTTTTTCTTGTTCAGGAAGTTAACGACTACGACGTCATGCTTCTGGCCGTACCGATGGCAGCGACCGATACGCTGCTCGATGCGTTGCGGGTTCCAGGGCAGATCGTAATTGATGACCAGCGAACAGAATTGGAGGTTGACACCTTCTGCTGCGGCCTCCGTGGCGATCATGATCTTGGCTTCGTCACGGAAGTATTCCACAAGCGCGGCACGCATGTCGGCGGTTTTGGAGCCGCTAATTCGATCTGTGTCTTTGTTTTTGTTCAGCCAGTTGGCGTAGATCTCTTTTGACTTAGCGTCATTGTTGGAGCCGTTGAAGAGAACAATCTTGCCTTTGTACGCGGTCTCCTCAAGGATGGAGCGAAGGTATTCCTGTGTCCGGGTGGACTCGGTGAAGACGATGGCCTTTTCGCTTCCGCCCTTGTTCTTAGTCTCCGCGAAGCCTCGTTTGAGCGCGGTGAGGAGCCGCTCGCCCTTCGAGTTCTTGAGGATGGACCTGGCAATCTCAGCGAACCCGCGGAGCGAGTTCATTTCCTGTTCAAGTTCTTCTAGTTGCTCGGGAGTAAGCCTGGGCGCGACGTGGACGCTCTGGGAATCGTCTTCTTCGTCCTCTTCTTCCCATTCGTCGGCAAGTTCATCGAACGTCTCAAGATTCTCCGGCAGCTCCGTTGGAGCTTCAGTGACTTCTTTTTGCTGCGCGGCGGCTTCCTTGAGTTTGTCGGCCAAGCCTTGAAGGGTGCCGGCGATGGCAAAGGTCGATGATGCAAGCAGCCGGCGGAGGATCAGCGTCATGAGTTGGCGCTGGCTTTTGGGCAGAGCGTACAGGTTGGGACGCTGGAGGTAGTCGGAAACAAGGTTGTAGAGCTTTTGCTCCAGATCGCTGGGAATGAATTCCTCCACCAGGGCAATCCGGTTAGTGTAGGAAACGTACTCCAGGACCTGACGGCGCAAAGTGCGCTGGCAAATCGGCTTGATCCTCTGCCGCAAAGCTTCAAAGTCCTCTTCTGTTGTAAGGCGGGAAAACTGACTCTTGAAGCTTTTCAGATCTCCAAAAACGTGCTCATCAACTAGGCTCACCAGCCCGTAAAGTTCAAGCAGTGAGTTCTGGAGCGGCGTGGCCGTCAGGAGGACCTTGGGACAGTGCGCCAGGGCCGTTTTGAGAGCATTGCCGATCTTGTTGCTCGGCTTATAGACGTTCCTGAGGCGGTGTGCCTCGTCGATGATGACCAAGTCCCAGTCAATCTGGCTGACGTACGCGTCTTTGGAGCGCGCGAACTGGAAAGAGCAGATAACAATCTCCGCACGGGAAAACGGGTTCAGATTCTTCAACTTGATTTGCTCGTTAAAGCTCTTGGATTCCAGCAGAACGGACGGCAGAAAGAACTTGTCTGACAGCTCCTGGTTCCACTGCTTGCGCAGGTTGGACGGCACAATGACCAGGAGCTTGCGTTTGCGCTCCGCCCATTTCTGCGAGAGCAGGATTCCGGCTTCAATGGTCTTGCCCAGCCCAACTTCGTCGGCAAGGAGGGCGCCCTTGGAAAGCGGTGACCGGAAGGCGAAAAGGGCGGCTTCCACCTGGTGTGGGTTGAGATCAACCTGGGCGTCAACGAGGGATGCGGCAATCTTTTCCAGCGTGTCTGAGGGGCAGCGCTTTGTCAGCTCGTGAGCAAAATATTTCGCATGATAAGGAGTGATTCTGGAGTCGGGATGGTCAGAACGCTGGGTCTCAGCAGAAGTGCTCATTAATAATCGTGGCCGTTCTAAGGGGGTTGAGCAGGATTATATCGCAATGCGGTGTTCTGGATGAGGTTTATTAGGCGCAGCGATGGCCAGAAGGCGCCCGGGCAGCTGCGTGCCCGTCTTTGCTGGTGACGACCCACCCGGGGAAAACACCATTGGAAATAATTCGAAAGATTTTGGGCGCGAGCCTTTGATACTCCCACCACATCGTTGCATGGTGGAATAGTCGGAGTCGGCTCTGCGTGGAATGTTGTCTGCAGTCGCGGGTTAAGTGCTTGACAACAATGAACCTTGCAAGTATCGCCCGATATGCTGTCTAGCTACTTGCAAGAAACGTGTATCCTGGCGACCCAAAAAGCTTATGCAGCTTTTTGATCGTTGAGCCTTTGACACATTCCCGAGGGATGCGATTCTGGAGGCAGAAGGAGAAATTGTGGATTTGATCATGAACCCGCCAACTCGTTCGATACGGCCACTGCCAACAGGCCGGGGCCAGGGAGGGATCGGCCGATTAGATTGGCCGGGACGACCCGGCGGTCTAAAGAAGCCGATAGGCAGTTTTCGGCACGGAGAATAATTGATTGCAGTTCCCAAGTGTTCCGCAAGACCCCAATTTTGACGCCCCAGTTCTCGTTGAGCCGTTCCTCACGGTAGAAGAAATCGCCAACCTGCTTCGTGTGCCTCCCTCCTGGGTGTACGCCAACAAGCGTTTCATTCCTGGATATATCCAGCTCGGCCGGTACGTACGGTTCCGGAAGGGCCACATCGTGCGGTTCATGAGCAGCTCCTCCAATGAGAGGATTTGCTAAAAATGCATCCAGCTGCTATTGCTGTTGCACGGCTGAAGCACCACGGAAGGAGAATCGTGGTGCGTGAGAGATACCAACGTCCCGAGGTGAAAGACCTCGGGACGAAGTGGAAATTGAGCTACTGGGATTACAGCGTACGGCCGAGGAGCAGGCGCTCCAAGGTATGGGCCAAAAGCGGAGTACCTTCCGAAAAGGAGGCACAGCGCCGGGCTGACGAGTTCATGGCGAAAGTTAACGCCAGGAACAACGAACCGCACCTGTTTCCGAGTCTCGATGAAACCCTGGCCTCGCTAATCGCAAAGTGCCGCGAGAAGACGTGGCCGCATTTGAAGAACTCAACCATAAAACAGTACGAGATGTTTATGAACACCTACCTGTTGCCGGAATTCGGAACGATGAAGCTGCGGAAGATGAACACCATTGACCTGCAGGATTTCTTCAACACGTTCACCGAGCGGCTTTCACCGAAGACGATTCAGCTGATGCGCGCGTGCCTGCGCGCCCAACTGAACCAGGCTATCGCGTGGGGCATGCTCGACAAGAATCCGGCGGAGAGAATCAAGCTGCCCCGGAAGAAAGCGGTGAAACCTCCCGTGGTACTTGTGCTCTGGGCGATCCGGAAGCTGATCGAAGCACTACCGGAACCGACACGGTCGGTGGTAACGCTCATCGTTTTCGGCTCGATGCGCGTCGGAGAGGTATTGGCGCTACGCTGGAGGTCAATCTTCAAAAACGCCATCCATGTCGCTGAACGTCTCTACGACGGCGAATTCGATGATGTGAAAACCGAGGCGGGCAACCGGTTCATTCCGTTTGACAGCCGCGGACAGATCGACGGGGCTCTTAACCGTGCGTGGAACCGCTCGAAATTCCATCAACCGGATGATTTGGTTTTCTGCACCAGGGACGGCAAACCGCTTGAGCGGCGCAATCTTCTGCGCCACCTCAAGAAGGCTGCCAGGGATCTTGGCTTGCCGAAAACGTTGGATTTCCGCAGCTTTCGGACGATGCACTCCAGCCTGATGAGGCGCGAGGGTGTTCGTTTGGAAGTGGTGCGGGACAACATGGGTCATTCAGAAATCGCAACGACGGCCAACATTTATTCGAAAAGTTGGCTGGACGAAAGAGCCGATGCCGTGACCAGAGTCGTGGACGCAGTGATGAGTGCTGAGGAAGAGAAGAAAGAAAACGGTGCTGATGATGCGTCCGGACGGATTTTCAATGAGATGAATGGGAGCCCTTTGTGGGAGCCCCAGCTCATTTCTTGATGAGCTGAAGTTTGTATCTCGTTGAAAACTAAATGGTCGGGGAGAGAGGATTTGAACCTCCGACCCCCTAGTCCCGAACCAGGTGCTCTACCAGGCTGAGCCACTCCCCGACGCGGACCACCCGAGCGGATGGTCATGGTAGGCCTCGATTATAGCAGAGTATCGCGAGGCAAAACCCAGAACCAAAGCACTGATAAAGCAAAAAGCGTCACTGATAACTAGCTTCGTCTTGAATCGATGCCTCCACCAGGCTCCATCTCAGGGTCAACTAAGCTAGCTCCAATTTCAGTGAATCGGCGGGAAGTTGCGAACGCTCCTGCTTGTGACGCGCGTCACAAAACTGGTCCCTGACCACAATTTCAATTGAATGAGTGTCGATAGATGACCGCCCGCAAGATCATTGCGGCAGAAATCCGATTCTTCAGGGAACTTTACCGCTGGTTCATGGCCGATTGTCCAATAACAGCAGGTGTTCACCTGATTGTGGCTCGGACGTTTGCGACAAACAATAATGCTTCCCCCTTTGCGTTCCTTATGCTTTCACTTGAACTCTGCGATCGAGCCGCCATTCCGCAAGACCCAGTCGCGGCGGCGCCAGCCCTAACCAACGGAGCAGCCGGCGCTTCTGCGCATGGTTCACATATTGAAGCGACCTCTGATGTTTCAAGCACTAACTCAGATGCACGCCGCAACGGCGGCATTCTATGGCCGTGGCGGCTCTCCACCCGGCGTTTAGTCATTCTTGCGGCCATCGTTCTGGGAATGCGCATCTTTGTGGGAGAAGCTTCTGTGGTGCCAACGGCATCCATGGAAGGCACCATTCTGGTGGGTGACCATCTTTTTATGGACAAGCTGCTCTATGGACCGGAGATTCCGTTGGTCCACTGGCGTTTGCCCGTGCTGAAGACCATCCATCGCGGCGACATCATCGTCTTTCGCTATCCAAAAAACGTGTCTGAAACTTTTTTGAAGCGGGTGACCGCTCTGGGTGGCGATCGGCTGGAAATAAAGGATGGCGTGCTGTACGTGAACTCGCAGCCGGTACAAGAGCCTTACGCAGTGCATCATGCGCCGGTACACAGCCCGGAAGAGAGTTGGGGGCCAACGGTGGTACCGGAAGGCAAGCTCTTTGTTATGGGCGACAATCGCGACAATTCCAGTGATAGCCGCGACTGGGGCTTTGTGCCGATGAGCAACGTGATTGGCGAGCCGCTGTTTGTTTATTGGTCTTACGATGCGCCTACAGCACGCTGGCTGGATGAGAATCCCGGACACAGGATTTCTTTTTACGCTTCCATTGCCGAGAACTTCTTCTCCAATACCCGCTGGAACCGCACCGGAATGTTGCTCTAAACGTGGACCGTTCGATCACGTGGGGAACATAGCGTCTTTGGCAGCGCAGGTCTGAGAGAATCCAACGAGCGACTTCAGTCCTGCATTCTTGATTTGATCAGTTCAATAACCCGCTTCTGCACTGCTGAGTCGGATCCGAAATCTGTGATCCAGTGAACCTCCGGCTCACGCCGAAACCACGTCATCTGACGCTTGGCATAATTTCTGTGGCCCTGCTGCGCTGCAACAATCGCCTGCCCAAGTGAAAGCTCTCCGCGCAGGTGCTGCATGGCCTGCTTATAACCCAGAGAGTTCAACGGCCATACGGATGAACCATATCGATTTAGCAGCATGCGGGTTTCTTCCAGCAGCCCGGCAGAAAACATTTCTTGAGCGCGTTGATTAATGCGTGCATAAAGGGCCTCGCGATCGGGATTAAGACCGATACGAAGAATTTCGAAGCCCTGCAATGCATCGCGTCCCTGTTGCCATAAACCGGTCATGGGCGTTCGCGCGCTGAGGCTTACTTCGAGCGCTCGCACCACTTTGGGCACGTCATTGGCATGGATGGTTTGCGCTGCAGCCGGATCAATGCGGCCCAGCAGCTTATGCAGGTAATCAGGTCCACGTTCCACGGCGCGCGCGCGCAGCCGAATACGGAGTTCTTCTGAGCGTGGAGGGCCGGAGAACAATCCTTCCAGCAGCGCCCGCAGATATAGCCCCGAGCCGCCGACCACAATAGGCAAATTCCCCCGAGCAGCGATCTCGGCGATAGCCTGCCGCGCCAGCCGCGAATAATCGCCTGCTGTGATCAGGTCCTCTGGACCAGCAATGTCAATCAGATGATGGGGAACACGCCCGCGCTCTTCCTTTGCTGGTTTCGCGGTGCCGATCTCAAGCTCGCGATAGACAGCAACGGAGTCGCAGTTGACGATCTCGCCTTGCATCTGCTCCGCCACATGCAGTGAAAGCGCGGTCTTGCCGCTGCCGGTGGGACCAAGGATCACCACAAGCAAAGGCAGGCTCATGCGCCGCTCCAGATGCGTCGCAGAAGCACAAACAGAAGTATGAGCAGCGCTAACAAGGCCAGGCCGAGGGCCTGCTGTCTTTTAGAGTCCATCGCAATCACATTGTAGCTAGACTGCCTACAGATGGCGGTCTGTCAGCATTAGGTCGCAAATAAAAAATGCTAAACTCAAGCGCGGTGTCTCACACCGGACGCTATCAACTGTCTTATGGCAACAATTATCAAGTACAAATTCGACGAATTTGAAGCCGACCTTCGCGCGGCGGAGTTGCGCAAAAACGGCAACCGGCTAAAGCTGCAAATGCAGCCGTTCCAAGTGTTGGTGGCGCTGCTTGAGCGTCCTCAGGAAGTAGTCACCCGCGAAGAGTTGCGGCAGCGCTTGTGGCCTCAGGATACTTTTGTCGACTTTGACCACGGCCTGAACACTGCTATGGTCAAGCTGCGCGACGTGCTCGGCGATTCCGCCAGCAAGCCTAAATTTATTGAGACAATTGCCAAACGCGGCTATCGATTTCTGGGAACAGCGGAAGAAATTTCAGATCAGCCTGTGCCCGCGGAGCCAAAAACTTCCACGCCTGGCGCAGGGGTCCAAAAACCTGCCGATAATCCAAACTTACAGTCCGCAGGTCCTGCTATCGAAGTAGACTCAGCGCTTCCTCGCGCCAGCAGAAACACGGCGCGGCTCTTATTCACTCTAGCGCAGATCATGTATCTGATCTTTTATCTCTCAGCGCTCTTCAGCTGGGAAAACACGTACAAGGCAGCGTTCAATATGTGGGGACGCGCCGGCGCAACCGCATTCGTGGTCTATATGGCCACATCGATGGTCGGCATTGCCGTGCGTTTGTACCTGATCTCTGCCACGGCAATGGATTATCACCTGCTCGGCAGCAAATACCGCGTGCTTACGCCTGCACTTTTTGTCCTGGATATGATCTGGGCTTTATCGCCGTTGCTCATTGCTGACCGGATCGGCCTTGGCTTTGCACTGGGCGCATGTGCGGCCCTGGTTTATATGCCATTTGCGCAACGCACATTAATGAAGATGATGC
>JBAVLE010000426.1:0-11903 GCA_049688735.1 Candidatus Angelobacter sp.
GGTTCCAAGTGGTCTTTACCGAATTTACAACCCTTGCCCTGGGAAAGAGATGGGTGATCGCCTTTTTCTGCCCTTCAAGGCCAGGGAGATAACCGGCGCCTGCAATATGTGAAGCATCCAATAGAAGAAGCGATTCCTGTCCTGTAACAGGTTTAGGCAAACGCAGGGTTTTCTCCACTAAAATGCCGGGCGAATAGATAACAGAGTATTTTTCTCCAAAATACCAGCCTTCGGTGGACCGCAGCGCTTCCATGGGCAGGCTGTAGGCAACTCGGTCAGATTCGATGATGATCGGCCTTGGGGAGGAGAAATTTGAAATAACCGGTAACAGGAAAATTGAAAATAGTTTTGTTCCCAGTTGGTGCAAGTCCTTGATGCTGGAGTCTGCTGTAGCACACTTCTCGGTAAATTCCTGGATCACGTTTTCGAGATCCTTGTTCCCGATTTCGACCCATTGATTCGTGACATTGCCGTCCTTCGAAGCCCAGATTTGCACGCCATCATTAAAAACTGCATAGACGATGCGTGCTTCCGTCACTGGCGCTGACGCGGGTTGAGGTAGAGGCGTCTTAGGATGTTTGGGTTTTCGTGTTTTCTCGCCTTGTGGATTGACCACGAACTGGGGCTGCAGAATAGGCCTGCTTCTGTACAATTCCCACCTGTCTAACGCTTCGCGCTCTCTTTTTTGCTCAATTAAGACCCTCACCAGCCCTCGATAACTCTCATCAGTGGCACGAAGCCACAGCAACCGTTCCGTGCTGTCCTTAATATCATTCAAAGTAGATTCTGCGGTCTTAATGGCGGCATCGTAAGCGGCTGCAGCATCATCGAACTGTCGCAGTTTGTAATATGTTCCTCCCAGCGTCTGATTGAAGCGCAAAGATAAGAATTTATCAGGGCTCTTTGATGATTCCGCGCGCAACGGCTCCAACGCAGCCAGTGCGAGCCGCGCATCTCCATTCTCCAGTTCGAATTCGGCGGGTTCCAGTTTGATGGCAAAATCGAATTGCGGCGCCAGTCTTTTGGTACCAATAATTAAAAGGCCTTTACGCTTTTCTTGTTCCGCCTCTGCAATGGCTTTCCGCGCTGAAAGCAGATTAGCCAATTGCAAATGAAGCGAGCCTTCAATGATTGGATTCTTTTGAATGTCCGGGCTGGTTTCGCGAAGTTTAATGGCACGCCGCAACAGGGCTTCTCCTGCGTACAAAGAACCTGTTTCCAATGCGCATTGATACATGACTGAATAGAATTGAAAAAGTCTACTCTGAGGAACCTGGGGCTTCTGCCAATATATGTTTAGCCCGTCAACGGAGTCTTTCCAACTTTCATCGCAGTTCCCGCGAAGACGTTCATTTCCTGCAAAAATGCCTATGTCTCGCAGCACAAGCTGGGGAAAATCAAACCTGCTTGCTATCTGACGGCTGGTTTGCAAATTGTTGTCGGATTCAGAAAATTCGCCTACAAGATTTCCACATTCAGCTTTCAATAAAGCAAGCTGGGCCTGCAGCCAGCGATATTCCGTTCTTGCGACTCGATTCCACAAAGGCTCTGCACGCGCAAGGCAGTCAGATCCATTGAATGCTCGCCGATAAGCATCGACCTCTTCAAGCCGGGCCAGAATTTCGCCGGAAACATTTTTGCGGCGCGCAAAAATGCCGGCTGCGGCTAATGCCTGCTCTCTTGCTCCATCATGATCGCCCTCCCCATTTCTCTTAAACGCCTCCACCAGGGCTTTAATAGCTGGTAGGTCCCTTTGCTGTACGGATGCAACTAAGTCAGCCAGCCACGGGTCCGAATGTTGCCGCGCAAGGCTCTCGCCCAGCATTCGAATTGCATTCAAAGAATCGAGGTTTCGTTTTTCCACTGCATCCGGTAGCCACACGTTGATAGCGATATCTTGATATTCCTCAACTAAATCTTGATTACCGCTGTTCAAGTCCAGCTTCAAAAACGCCAAAGGATCCAACACCCTCACCGAAGCTCCGCCAGGAGTTTTCCCCTTCCCCTCTTTCAGATGTTGACGCGCTTCATCTGCCCATCCGCTTGTGCTATCAACCTGGAGATACTTTTTCCAGGTTTCCACCGCCAGGTCCCATGCCTGAGTCTTTTCATAAGCGATGGCAAGGTCAAACAGCGCGCTGGCCTGATCGTCTTTGCTCAGATTGGGCTTGCTCAGGACTTCGCTCAGCAGGTTGAGCGTGCGTTGCAGATTAGGATGTTCGGAGCGGCTGTCACGCTCAAAGTAACTGGCAGCAAGATCGATCTCCAGGCTGGGCGTGGCCAGTCCCTCGGATCGTGCTTTTTGAAAGTCCTTTTCAGCTTTTTCCAGGCTGCTCGGGGTGGATTCCCACAACAACGCACGTCCCTGGATTTCCAGCCAGCGCGGATCAGCATTTTCTGCGTGAAGATTTTTGTTCGCAGCGCCGCTGGCATCGTGCAGCGATGGCGGCACCTCGTCCACGCCACGTCCATCTTCCGCGCCGAGCACTACCGGGAACGGGCTATAGGGCGAGTAGTCGACGGACGTCAAGCGCATTGTGGTTGTCCGCCGCTCCACAAAAGCCATCGCCACGGCTTTCTGCGCCTGGTCTACCTTGAAATCTGACCAAAGCCCCGGGCCTTCAACAAACCCAAAGATTACCGCCGCCAGTGCCGCAGTTGCCGGAACAAGCTTCAGCCAGCGAAACCAGCCGCCACGCCCGATCAACTTCCGCACCAACTTCTTTTGCCATTCCGGCTTGGAACTCTCCAACTGTTTCAGGATCGCAATATTGTCCGCAGATTGCTCGTCAGAAAAATCATTCAGATATTGCTTCAACGTATGTGCGCAAAGCTTGCACTCTGCCACGTGCAGCATCGTCCGCTCGGCCATCGCTGGCGCCAATATCCCGGCGGCCAGTTCCTGGAGCACGTCATTTTCAGGACAATTTGGCCGCAGTCCGTTCATTGAGCAACCTTCCTGAAGCAAATAATTTCGGGCAAAATAATCTCTTGGCGAACGCCTGCAGCCATCCGGGAAAGAGCAACAAGGTTCGGTGCGGGGATCGCCAAGCCTCTGCCGACGAATGGCAGCCTGGAGCCCGGCGCGTCTTGTTTTAATCTCTTATTCATTCAATCGCTTAAATTGCTCTTTCAATCCCTAAGACGTAACAGCCCATGCAAAACCTTTTGGCGTCGCTAACACGATGAAAATACTAGAGCTCAATCGCCCACTTTGGGGTCTTGCAGGCGCAGTCTTTCGCGAACATATTGAGTCAGGCGAAAAATAACGGCCTCCACGCCTTTTATTGTTAGCCCTAAGTGCGGCATCAACGATATTTCTTTTGCCGTGTAGCCCTGCTCGTAAAAAAACCAGAAAATCGCCACATCTCTATCGTAGGTTTCAGAAGATGAAAGCGTTTCCAAAATCTCTTGAACTTGGCTCTTTTTATCTAAGAACTCACGCCGCTCACGGTCCTGCGGCCTGGGCGGCACTACGGCATCGCTTAACTCAATTTCGTCCGCCTTATTTTCAGGTTTTCTGAAGTGGTCCTTGGCAACATTTGAAGCTATCACCTTCAGATATCCAAAGATTGTATTTTCGTGCTCATTCTTGATGCTGCGCAGGGCCTTCTTATCATTGACTAGAAGTTTTATATAAGTGTCCTGGATCAGATCATCCACCAGGCTGGGTGCGGGTTGTTTCCATCGGCGCACTGTATTGATGATCACGCTGGCCATCAGGAACTGGGTC
Source organism: Candidatus Angelobacter sp. (assembly GCA_049688735.1). GTDB lineage: Bacteria > Acidobacteriota > Terriglobia > Terriglobales > Acidobacteriaceae > Angelobacter. The sequence continues at coordinate 3,734 of JBAVLE010000426.1, forward strand.
TTGCGGACAAACTCTCGCCAGTGCTCTTCCGCATCTGTGCTTAAGCAAAGCTGCAGCAATTCCCGAATTGGGATGTCGTCTTGTGGCATCCGGCCGTTTAATCGTGAATCGAAATTCTACTCGGTACTAAGCCGGACATTCGAGGTTTATGATTTCTCTTTTACGGGGCGGAGATTAGATCGTGCGGGAAGAGCGTCTAAGTCGTTCCATATCAATAGATTGGATCGTGTCTGAGAGGGGGCTTCTACTACGATTCAAAGGATGTCGTCCCGCTGTAACTTTGGAACAGCGCCAATAGTAGTTGTCACCAATCTCCACCGCCAGCTACCCAGAGCTAGTCGAGCAAACCAAGTGGCGCAGCTGAAATACGTTTGCTTCGAAATCACCCTGCTCTTCCAGTCTCCCGCGACATAAAAGGAGATGCCGCAACGGCTGCTGCGATGTCGATAGGCTCCTGATTTTCAGGAAGGCTTCTGAAGTGCGTGATGAAATCAGAATAAGAAGGAAACAGCCCCATGCGCTCTTCCAGCGGCTGGGCAGAATTTTCCGGCGCGGTAATGAAAGCGCAGAACTTCTCCAGAGTCCGGGCTTGCAGGTTGAACTGGTCCAGCCATAGGAACTGTCCCTGCTCATTGATCTCCAGAAACCACCACTGCCCGTTGTTGTCCACAACGAAATCAACCGAGCCGAAACAGATGTTTGACTTCCGGGCAAACTCAAATATTCCTTTCTCAACCTCGGGTGGCGTTGGAATGATTTCCACCTGAACGTTGCCCGACCCTGCATCCTGGCGCCAATCGAGCGCCGTCTTTGGATGGTGCAGCGCGAAGGAACAAACCCTGTGGCCCATGACGACCATGCGGATATCGAATTGTTTCTCGACCCTCTCCTGATAAATGCCGGGAGCATAGGTGAGGACTTCATTGGACGGCAGGAGCTCAGGCGTTAACTTAAACGTTTCAGTCATTGATACGCCCTCCTCATCGCTACGCTGCCAAACATGAGGGCTGAATCCTTTGCCGATGGTCCTGCTGGCATTGCGGTCGACGAACTCCCGAATGGGAACGGGGGAATTCGACATGAGAGTTTCAGGAACCCGCAAGCCGCAGACGCGAGCCAGAATCATGCCTGGCTGGTGCATCAACAAATTTCCGCGGCGCGTTTATCCATAATAAGGCGGTCCAACTGCACGTATAAATACCACTGTGAAATTCACCCCATGATGAAGGGCCAGGTCGTCGTTCCATAGGACGGTTGGGCTTGAAATCACGGCAGACGTCAACCGCCCCTAATGGCGCGAGCGGCAAATAGGCGAGCCTGAAAGATAGATCCAGGCTCGCCTTTCTGCGTTGGAACCTGAGACAGGGGTCTACTGACTAAGTTTTTCCAGCCGCATCGGCACACCGGGTCGCGGTTGCAGAGTGACTGATGGTTCCGGGCACACGTTCGCTGGATCAATTGCCAACGTGATGCGGAAGCGTTGCAGGATTAAAGTCAGCGCCACCAGAAGTTCGGTCATGGCGAAGTTCAAGCCGATGCAGGTACGCGGTCCCGCGCCGAAAGGAAGGTAGGCATAGCGCGGGCGGGCAGCGGAGTTTTCCGGCGCAAAGCGTTCAGGTCGAAAGACGTCCGGATCCTGCCACCATTTGGGATGACGCTGCGTTATGTAGGGAAAGATCAGGATTTCTGATCCGGCGGCAACGCGATAGCCGCCGATCTCGTCTTCATTCACGGCGGTGCGCGCCAGAGTCCACACCGGCGGATAGAGACGCATGCTTTCTTCGAGCACCATGCGCGAGTAGCGCAGCTTCATCAAGTCTTCATAAGCAGGTGAGCGGCCATTGAGGAACGCCACTTCGGCGATCATGCGCTCCACAACTTCAGGCCGCGTGCCAATCAGGTAGCAAGTCCAGGCCAAAGCCAGCGTGGTTGTTTCGTGTCCGGCCGTAAGCAGCGTGATGACTTCATCGCGAAGCTGCTTGTCAGACATGGCGGCCCCGGCTTCATCACGTGCTTCCATCAACATGGTAAGCAGATCAGAAATTCGCTGAGGCTGGCGCCGACGCTCGGCAATAATGCGATCAATGATTCCGTGAATGTCAGCAAGGGCAGCGCGGTATTCGCGATTGCGCCGCGTGGGAATGCTGAGTGGCGGAGGGAAAATCGACCATGCCCGGTCCACGGAATAGTCGCGGCCAATATCGAGCGTCCGGCGGATGCATTCGGCGTCGGCTTCAAGGTTGGTGGTAAAGAGCACCTGCGCGGCAATATTCAGAGTGAGCCGCATGAAGTGCGGCACTACGTCAAAGGGCTGATTGTCTTTGGCATTGGCTTCCCATCGCCTCAACATAACCAAAGTATTTGCCGCCATGGCGCCGACGAAAGATGCCACCTGCTGCCCCTGAAATGATGGCTGCGTCATCTTGCGTTGGCGTTGCCACAGTGCGCCTTCGCTGGTAAGAAGCCCTTCTCCCAAAGAGAGTTTAAGGATTTTATAACCGCGGCCTTTGCGATAGTTGGCGAAATTGCTTTGCAGAACGTGTTGGATGTGATCTGGATGGCTTAGTTGGTGCGTGACCCAGACGCCGCGATAGCGGACTACGTCGCCATAGGTAAGAGCTGCGCGAAAGAAGCCGCCGAGCGGGTCTCTGCGAAATTGCGGCAGGTCTAAAAAGAACTGAAGACTATGAGGACCGGGCGCTTTCCTGAGCTGGCTGGAACGAGTCGACACTCTTGATTCTAACTGAGTGCGAGGTGGAAAAATGGAAGGCAGCAATAAATGAAGGGCGAACCACTTTTAGACGACTATAACCGGAAAAGGTCAGCTAAGAAATCACCAATAAATATGGGGCTCAAAGCTACTGTTCACTTGCGAACAGTGCGATGCCGAAAGCGAACACCGGCGGAATTCGACCGTTCAGTCCTGCCGTCACATGTCTGCTTAGATTCAATCATTTACGTGCCTCAACGAGTTTGGCACAGCAGGTGCCATTACTTATGCCAGGAACCAACAGCGCAATTGTTGAGTATCCCAGTTTGAAACTTGAGGAAGTCAGGAGCTCATCTGTTTGACGGCAAAAATAATCGTCTTCTTGATAGTTTTTCATTCCGGCTGGCGTTGACGGCTGCAGTGTTCGCAGCGTGGTCTGGCGCGGGATACATATTGCTTTCTCTGGCATAAACGCTGGTGTGATCGCCACTAGAAGACCGCGGCGACAGCATCCATTGAAATTTGTTGCGCGCCAGGATTTCACATTAAATTCAACGTCCGGACACCGTTGCCCGACGATTCGCACGTGGGCATTGAAATGATTCTGAGTTAACGGCTAAATGATCGATGCCGTCAACTGATTTCATAATGCGGGAATCCGGCCGCGAAGTTTTAAGCCGTTGAGGGCGCCGGTGCAACGTTAGAGTTAAGGGCAGGATGTCGCGCAGTGTCCGGTCTAATAACTTTCACGCGACGATTGCACGGGCGCCCACAACACAAGCAATCTCCAGCACAGTTCTCCCGCGATCCAGACCTAAACCGATCTGAGTTATTCCAAACCCCTCATTTAATGTTTAAGAAAAGTTTCTTACGCCACCTGGGCCCGGGCAAAACCCTTGGTCCGGCGAACGTACTCGCGGTCTGGAGAAACAACCTCCGCGCCTGATTTGCCTGCCAGGCGTTGCATAGCGAATGATTTTGCCGTTATCACATCCACCACGGGGCAAGCCAGCAGAGCAGCACACTCGCGCAGCCCATAGCCCTCAAGCGCCGCCATTACAAATACAAACCTTTCAAACGGCTCCCAGGACGCCACAACAGCGGCAATGCTCTCAATGTCATTCCCACTCCACTGCGCTTCTGCCGCTTCCGGGATCGCGCCATGCCGTGTAGGCGCGGGCGCAATGGCTTTGATAGCACTCTGAATAATTGCGCGTTTGCTCCATGCGCGCGCCCATTGCCGGAAAACCGGGTTGCCGTGGATGCTATCTTCCAGGCCGGCCACAAAGCACTGCTCGGCTTTGGCTTGGTCCGCAGTCAGCAAGAAGGCAAGACGGTGCAGCCCGACCATATCTTCAGTGAAAATTTGTTGAAAGTCTTTGCAGCTGGCGTATTCGGTGGCCCGTTCAATGGTTTTCTGTTTGTTTCTACTGCGGAACATCTAAAAACTCCCTCATCCTGGTCAACGCACGTATAAAAGGTGCAGAACGGTTTCAATCCGGGCCCGCTTAGTTTGACGTTTAGAGTTGCCAGATATTTTGCCGGGTGCAATATATTTTTTTGAGAGCTGCACAAATTTGAGAGCTGCACAAATTTGAGAGCTGCACAAAAAAGTGATTGGGACTTCTCCTATGGCGGCCTACTGTAGGAATAGTGGCAATAACGTCTCGTCCGTTTCATCACATGGGTGAGAACGATCACAATAATGTAGGCGGCTCTGGACGGAGCTGCTGAAGCGGCGTATCGTACGCTCTTTGTCCCTTCCTTGCCCTAAGTTACCCTGGCGGTGTCAAATTCTGGTCAGGAGACTACATGCCGAGAAAAATGACGATCCTCATGCTTCTTACCTTGAGCAGCGTGTTTGCATGTGCCCAAACAACAGAGCCTCAGGCCAAGAGCATTTTGCTGAAGGCTGGACGAATGCTTGACGTTCGCTCTGGCAAGTACATTGCCAATGCTGGCGTGCTGGTGGAGAACGACAAGATCAAGGAAGCTGGCCCGCTGACCGAAGTGCAGGCACATGCGCCGAAAGACGCAACTATTATCGATCTTGGAGCGGCAACACTGCTGCCCGGCTTGATTGATTGCCACGCCCATCTACTTACTTCGGGGACCAGCATTAATCCTCAGGAAATTATCATTAATGCCGCTGGCGGCATGAGTCCAACGTCGCGCGTCTTAATGGGCGCACACAATGCGCGTGAAGACCTGGAAGCGGGCTTCACCTCAGTGCGCGTGGTGGGACACTCCGGTATCGATGGCGATGTTGCGCTGCGTGATGCAATCAATCAGGGCTGGCTGAGCGGTCCACGCATCCAGGCAGCTGCGCGCAAGCTGACACCGCCGGGCGGCCAAGCGATCCATCTCAATCCAGCGGTTGCGGACCAGATCATTGATCAGGAGTTTCTGCAAGTTGGAAGCGTGGCCGATGCGCACCGGACTGTGCGCCAAAACCTGCTCTATGGCGCCGACCTGATCAAAGTCGTGGCCGATGATGATAACCGCTTCATTACGCCGGACGAGATGAAAGCGATTGTGGAGGAAGCGCACCGAGCCAAAGTCAGGGTTGCCGTCCACGCTACAACGGTTACTGGTATTCAGACGGCCATTGATGCGGGAGCGGATTCCATTGAACATGGCAATGACATCACTGAGGAACAATTGAAGGCAATGCATGACAAAGGAATTTATTTTGACCTTACCGAGCTCTTTTTCGGCGGCCGTTTGCGGGCCATGATTGAAAAACGAGAGGTGCTTCCGCCAGAGCTCCAGCAAGAGCTTAAGGTTTACGAACAGATGGATGCCCAGCGCACCCCAATGCGGGTACAGCGGGTCCTCAAGGCAGGTGTGAAGTTCACCGCAGGCTCCGACATGTGGTTCGACTATCCGGGAAAAACTCGGGGCCAGGCAACGGCGATTATGTTCGGCGCCCTTAAAGACGCGGGCATGCGGGCAGCTGACATCATCCGGGCTGCTACCGCGACAGCTTCAGAGTCAATGGGATGGCAAGACCGCGTGGGAACTCTTGAGCCAGGAAAATTTGCGGACATCATTGCTGTGGCCGGGGGTCCTTTAGGCGACATTACCGAACTCGAGCGTGTGAAGTTTGTGATGAAAGGCGGCGAAGTGGTAAAGAATACGCTGCAGAAATAAAGACTATTGAGCGCAAGAACCAGGCAGGCAAGTAGACCAGGAGGATGTTATGAGAACTAGATTTTTGATCGTGCTGTTGCTGGCAACATCAGCTATTGCGCGGCGTGGAACTGCCGATGAACCGGCCATCACACAGGACGAATTAGTGCGGCGCACGCAGGAACTGCTCGATGCCGTTGTGCCGGGGAATCAGGAGCCTTTCAAGAAATATTTTGCCGATGATGCAATGTTTTTTGATGAAAAAGGACGGGACATGGACAAAGCTGCACTAGTGAAGGATATCCAGCCTATGCCAAATGGCTATTCCGGCAGAATTAAGCTGGTGCGGCCAAAAAGCCATATTGAAGGTGATGTGGCAATCCTGAGTTATGACCTGGACGAGACCGAGACAATCTTTGGGCAGAACCTGACCGCGCGTTATCACGAGACTGATACATGGATGCTTCGAGGCGGCAAATGGCAGATCATCGCAGGACAGGTGCTGCGTTATTACGAAGATCCCGCAGTGGGCAAGGCTGATACCAGCAAGTTTAAAGATTATGTCGGAACGTACAAGCTGGGACCGGAACGGACGATGACGATCACACTCGAAGCCGGCCATCTCTACGAAACGCGCAACGGACGTCCACGGGAAGAACTGATTCCCGAAGCTTCCGACATTTTCTTTCGCAAAGGCGTGGAAGGACGAACGCTTTTTGGCCATAGTGATGATGGCAAGGTGACGACGCTCATTGATCGAAGGAACAATGAAGACGTGGTGTGGACCAAAGCGAAGTAAGGCGGTCCTAACAATGTCCACCTATCAGCTTTTCATTTTTGGTCCTGAAATTGTGTCAGGCGGCACACACCGTGTTTTCGGCAGCACGCACTGCATTACTCCAGGGTGCACTTAACCTTCACAGAATCATGCAATTCAGGAATGGCTGCCTCCGTGCCATAGAGAAGAGTGCTGCCCGAGGGCGGCGGAGGTGAAACAAACATGGCAGACCTGAAATCTTTCAATGCAACTCCAGTCAATAGCAGTTCAACCAGGCGGGCACAGATGATTGGCGGCGCAATGACCGCAGCGGCAACCGCGGTGCTGGCGCTGATGGTAGTGCTCGACTTTAACGGCTGTTCCAAGGCCGGCAACAAGAACGCGCAAGCAAGCCCTTCCAGCCAGAACGTGTCCGGTCCAAATACGACAAGTCTAATTGCGGCGACAAGCCAGCCGGTGGAGCAGCTGGAAAAGAAAGTTGAAGCGGTGATCGAGAAAAAGAAAGCGATCAAGCGCGCATCAACCGCGACCTACAAGAACAGCATTTACGGGATTTCATTCCGCTATCCCAAAACCTATACCATGCTGACTCCGGACGCGGACACTAAGGATTCGGCATGGCCAGATCCGGTGGCGATGAATTTTGCCGAGCCGGGCGGTGAGACTCTGACCACGCTTGTGCTGCCGGGAACGCGCGCTTCATCCTACTTTAAGACGAGCGTGAACAAAGGCCTGACGGCGGAGCAGTGCAGCAAATTTGCTACCGTGCCGGAACCGACTGAAGCCGCGGTCAATCCTTCGGTTGACGGCACGGAAGCCCCAAGTAATCCTCCGGTCGATGCCGATGATGACTCAATTGTGCCGGTGAAAACGAATGTCCTGGGAGTTGAATTTGCCAAGGCCGAGAGCGTTACCGACCAAAGCGAAGCGCGTTACTACCATCACTTTGAAAATGGCGCGTGCTATGAGTTTGCGCTGGGTGTGGAAGATGCTCCGGGAACCACGAAGCCGGTGGACCACTTGCAGGTCTTCGACAAACTGGAACGGATCATGACCACGGTGAAGATCAAGTCTGAACCAGTTCCGGTGGTGGCGACCAGCGAGCCCACTACGCCAGCCGCGCCGGCAAGCAATCCTCAACAGTAAAGGGAGGAGTAAGTACTAAGCAATCGCGGTGACACGCAGGCCAGGTTCTGAAAAGAGCCTGGCCGTTTTGTTGGCCGTTAATTGCGCGAATAAACACGAATTTCAAGGATCAACGAGGAGGCCGGATAGGAAAGGGAAGGCGCGACCAGTCTTTGCCGCAGATGATGGTTCAATTGCAGCAGTGAGCCTTACCGCAAAGGGCGCGAAGAGCGCAAGGACAATCAGTGCACAGATTCCTTGAACGTTGATGGGCTGCTGTACTGGCGATCGAATCAAGAATCAAGCGATCTTGCGCCGTACTGCTGTCCCCCGTCTGTTTTTAGGACGAGATTTCTCCGAAACCACTGTATCGATTACTGCACCAGGAACAAGGCGCTTGATTCGACGCTTGGGTGAAGTAGTGG
>JBAVLE010000427.1:0-4059 GCA_049688735.1 Candidatus Angelobacter sp.
AAAGCTGGCAGAGGGCGGACGAAAAGACCGCTGCGGGTGGCTGCAGGACAAATTTGGCGTGTCGTGGCAAATCGTTCCGACGATCCTGAGCAAGCTCTTGCAGGACAAAGACCCGGAAAAATCGAAACGAGTGATGCAGGCAATGCTGCAGATGGACAAACTGGATATCGGCAAATTGCAGCAGGCATATAACGGCGGGTGATCCTATGCCGACAGAGAATTGGCTCCATGGGAACCATCACGTCTTCTCAGTGGAGAAGACGTCCCGAAAGAGAAAGTTCCGAATAGATCGTAACGAGATCTAAGTAGAAAAGTCTCGCCGAAGACTTCTTTATACTGTTTTAGTGGGTTAAATGGTGAGCGCGGAAGGAATCGAACCTTCAACCTACTGATTAAGAGTCATGCGCAATGCTTCCTGCCATCTTCGATCAATCAGCAGAAAACAAATAACTTAACCATGCAATGCGCGCACAGAGGAATTCATGCAAGTGTATGAAAACGATGGAAACGGATAGCACCGTACAGCCCCACTCACAGCCTCACCTGTGTTGGTCCTTATTTATGGTCTGCGTGACAGAAGATTGAAAGCATGCCGCTCAGCGAGTCCATTCCAAAGCTTTCGAGTCGACCCGTTGCGTCCCGTTTACCCTCCGCCCACAGGAGCGCGGTAATGACAGAAATCACCGTCGCCTTGCGGCCCAGGGATCCAGGATCTGAGCGTGATCTCGATTTACGAAGACTCTCTAACTTCCAGCAAGCTGCGCCTACCTTGGTGATTTCTGCAGAAGCCCCCGCCTTAGCACACGCTTAGGGCAGGCTATGTCCTTAAGCGTATCGCGCACGGCGCCTGTTCCTGCGGTTACAACTGATCCAGGCAGCGATTCCATAAAAAAGTCCGGGTTGCTGTCCAGGAACTGGAAGGGGCGTGGCTGGTAGATTATTTTGCCGTGGCCCGAGTCATCGAAGCCGTAGCCCGCCCACTCGACACGGTAGCAGTGCCAACGCGTGATGTCGATTAACAGGGTTTGGCGGGTGTTGACCGGCGCCACAATCTCTTCATTGAGGCGCACATCCTTAGCCTTGTCGCAACCGTCTGAATGCGGCAAAAGTACCCGTTGTGTCGCTCCCGCTGGCACCTGTTCTTGCAATTCGCCGATCGAAACCGTCTGTGGCGGACCGCCTCGGTTATCCACGAAGATCGTGACCCAATCGAAAGACGGCGGCATGTAGGACAGACTCATGCTCGCCTGGACAGCGCGGTGTTCTGCTCGGGCGCGTTCTATCTCGTCGGGACGGGCCAGATACAAGGCGGAATATGTTTTCACCCATCCGCAAACCCAGGGTATTCTGACTTCGATGTCGTGGGGCTGCATGTCCTGGAAGGTGTCACCCCTCCGACCCTCAGCATCGAATTCGAACGTGCCACTGCCGTTGACCGTTCCCAGTTCCCGCCCTTTGAGAAAGATCTTGTACCGTTCGCTCTTATTCGCCAGTTCATTGCGCGCGACGATGTGAAATATTGGCGGCTTGCCGCAACCGATACATCCCAGGATCAAGATGAAGGTGAGTCTGGAAATACACAGCCACGTGAAACACGATATGGAGCAGCGCTGTTTCATGCCTCGATCCTCAGCCATAATGCGTCCAGATTGTATGAGGTTCAATAGCGAATCTCGATAACTTTCGTAATTAGCCATTATTTTTCTTGTCATGCGACGATCTCCTAGACAACAAAGGCGAGACTTTCCCTCCGCCAAGTGCGACTAATAGCGCATTCCATCCTTGATCGGGTTCATCCGGATATATGCTGCACGCAAGAGATATTTGGCGAGGTTAGCGGTTGGGCGCGATTGCGGGTTTCAAAGGTGTTTGCGTTGCAGTGCCGATAGTCATAGGGGCACTACTGCGGACTGTGCTGCGGAAGCGCGGACAACTGAAGAGCGCGCAGGCGCCGTAGCAATTCTTTTCGTCTAGTGAGCAAGAAGAGAGGCTGAGACATGCCCGATCCATCCGGCAATCTGATGGCTCAAAGCGAGCCGCGTACAGCGCTGTTCGACCAGCGTCCTGCCCGTGTGTCTGGCTTGGCGGCAGTCGCCCTAACTTGTGCTGCCGCGTCTTATTCGCGAGAGCTTGGATTCATGGTATATGCCGTCCTTTTTGCCATTCCGCACGCTGTCTTCGTGGGTGCCCGGAGTAGCAGAAAGTGGCAAGCCTGGGGATGGGCAATTGGCTGGGTAGTCTCCGCTCTCGCGCTGCTGCTGGCAGCATTTATTGCGCTCAAAATCTTGCGCCGTCCGCAAGGCTCCCGAATCGCGATGCTGATCTTCCTTGTTGCGCTGTTACTCAGTCAAGCCGCGCAGATGATTTTTGTCCGGCGCGCTTTCCCGGAGAAAATTTCGTTCGGCACACCATTGTTCCGAGTTGCTCTCTATTACGTATGTGTATTGCTCGTCGTGGCTGCCACTTTGCCAAATTGGTATGTCCCGCCTACTGTGCGCCGCGAAAACAAGTCAGTTAAAGCGCGCGCGAAGATTCCAGCACTGTCGAATTGCACGCGACGAGATCGAAGGACTAGAACAATGTCCGCCTAAGCTGTTGATCCTGAGTGCAAAGGTGAACACGAACCGCCGAGAAGGGGATGAAAACGAGGCTTCGAACTAATTAAAAAAGCGGATATCTCGCGGAATATTTTGCCGAACCAACTGCGAGAAACCGAGAGCTACTATCACGGTTTCGCCGATCCGGAATTCTTCGCCATGCGTGTAGCGTACTTGCGACTCCTCTTTCGCAGAAATAAAGGACCGAACGTGAATCCATTTCCACCGCAGTCGGCTAGCACACTCCTAAAGGTTCAGGGCTTGACGTACCGATGCGGCCTGGTGAGGTTCGTCCATCTCGTCCTTAACTTCATCGAGAGTGCTCGCATCAATTACTTCCTGGGCTGAATCTTTTCCCATCGATTTCAAGAATGAGGCTCTCCACGCGACCCTTTTTTCCGGCGAGTCCACCGAGCGCGAGAAGTCAATGATGTAAGAGACCTCATGCGGGCAGTAGATGCATGGGGTTTTCTGGATCTCCGCAGTTGGCTCACCTTCGACGGAAAACGGGAACGATCGGAGACACTCAGTGCAGGTGAGCACCACGAAGGGCTTGCCGTTGTGGTCCCGGCCGTTGCGGGGTATCCAGACCGGAGCAGTCTTCGCGGAGTGGCTTGCTGGTGCCTGGAGCACTTCTTTGATGAGATCCAACAGTTCGGTGGCGCTCGATCTACCTTTTGGGATAGAAGCCATCCGAGATCACGCCAGAAGGCACATCGCTAGCATCATAGGCCCCGCTGGTGGCGATGACTTTTATATTTGCGGGTAGCGACGACGAACGACGGACAGCAACTCGAAACCGGACATTGAGGCATATTGAGATCTGACACCATAAGATCCGGTATGTTGTCTTTCAGACGCATCAGCGCATCGAAGCCATCGTAGGCAGTTTCGACCTCGTAGCCCTTCAGATTTAACATCGTCGCGATCGTTGATAGAGCTTCGATCGTCCTCAACAACCAGGATCCTTGTTTTGGCGGTGTTCTCCATAATCTGGTTTCCTTACATTCAGTCTAGGCCTCTGAGACTCTAAATACTGTGCACTATTGCGCATGAGGGGGGCACAATAGCAAAATGCGGTCCAGAACGTCGCGGAGAAGCGAGGCAAGTAGCAAGACCGGAGATTAACCGCGCAAAGCCAGCAAGCAACCCTAAAAATGGCCCTATTCAGATTCCTCACAGTTCAGCCCGCCCTACTTGCAAGTCGGCAGATTCAGATGTTGGCCATCGAGCCGAAGAACTCATGGTCTTCGGTATATCCACCTTCACCTTTGTAGATGGGCTTGACGCCTTCTACAAACTCAATGGCCTGTATCCACTTCACCATTTTGAACCCGAGTTCGTTTTCCGCACGCAGCCGTAAAGGTGCGCCATGCGGGACCAGGAGAGGTTTGAAATTCATGTCATAGGCTAGCAAGGCTTGTGGATGCCGGAGGTTCTCGATGATGTGACTGTCGTAATA
>JBAVLE010000428.1:0-7583 GCA_049688735.1 Candidatus Angelobacter sp.
AGTCCGGACCGAAAACTTCACGGTATTTCTGCACATCGGTGGTGTGGACATCGTGGTTTCCCGGGGCGTAGTAGACGGGCGCGTGCAGCCATTTTAAGATGCCGCGCGCGAGCAACCACTGATCGTAGTTTTCGCCCATGTCGCCGCTCACGATCACAGCGTCAGGGTGGCGCGCATTCACCATGTCAACGGTGCGGCGCAAATTGTCAAATGCGTGCGGCGCTTGAGGCTCGCCCAAGTGCGTATCACTGATCTGTGCAATGGTTACCTGAGCACGGCCGGCTAGCGGTAGCGCCAAGACCACCGCGCAGCACACCATGACAAACACGACATATTGAATGAGCGAGACATGACGGCGCGCAAATGGCTTTCTTCTATTTTCAGCTCTCATGGGTATAAACATAAGAACCCAATTTGTGCTCTGGAGTTGTCAGCGCACTCGCTTCGTGAGTAACCTATTCACGGCGCAAATGGAACTTTCACCGCGCGAAAGCATCGAATGTTTATGGAAAATTTACAAACTATTGTGTTGGGCGGTGGATGTTTCTGGTGCCTGGAAGCGGTGTTTGACCGCATGGAAGGTGTTACATCAGTTGAATCGGGCTATATGGGCGGCCACTTGGACAACCCGACCTATCGCCAAGTGTGCAATGGCGATACCGGGCATGTAGAGGTGGTGCGCGTTACGTTCGATCCAGCCGCAGTCACCTTCCGAGAGATTCTGGATGTGTTCTTCTCCGTCCATGATCCCACCACGCTCAACCGCCAGGGCGATGATATGGGCACGCAATATCGTTCGGCCATTTTTTATTCCACTGAAGAGCAATATCGCGAGGCGAAGAGAGTGATTGACGAACTGAATGCCGGGAAACACTGGCCGAACCCTATCGTCACGTCACTGGAGCCGGCGGCCAAATTCTTTGTGGCCGAGGACTATCACCAGGAATATTTCGCCAACAATGGCAACCAGCCCTATTGCCAGTTTGTAGTAGCGCCTAAGGTCAAAAAGTTCGAGCAGAAATTTGCGCAAAAAGTTAAGGTCTGACCGCAACATTTTCCGCTATTCTGTGTTGCGCTAAGTTATTTGTTTATATAGTTATGGCAGCCCTCCTTCAGCGGCATGTCTGCATCCTAAAATCGGTAGAAGACATTTACCGACGCGAGGAGACCTATGAAACGCTTAATCACATTGCTGTTTGCATTCGTCATGGCTGCTTCTTTAAGCATGCTGGCGCAAGAGCCGGCTGCCAATCAGGGAAGCACGGACAAGAAGACTGCCAAAGCTGAAAAGAAAGAAGCCAAGGCCGCGGCAAAAGACAAGTCCATGAGCCTGACTGGCTGGGTGAAAGACCAAGACGGCAAAACCATGTTTATCAACGACAAAGACAAGCAGGCTTGGAGCATCGAGAACATGGATGCCGTGAAGGGTCACGAAGGGCATCACGTGAAAGTGAAGGCCAAACTGAATGAGGCTGACCATTCCATGAATGTGGAAAAACTCACGATGATGCGCAAGAGCAAGCAGACCGCTGAAGAGAAGAAAGCCGAAGACAAGAAATAGCGGCGACTAACAATCGGCAAGAGATTATGGGCGGAGCCGAGGGGCTCTGCCCTATTTTTTTGCTATATGCTTTAACAGTGCGCACTTCCCTTCCAGCGGTCGATCAAAAACTCGTCCAGATTGTGGATGCCGCGCTGGCTGAAGCAACGCGGAAGAGCGGCGACTGGCTGGTGTGCCGCAAAGGATGCACGCAATGCTGCTACGGCCCATTCGCCATCAACCAACTGGATGCGTGGCGCCTGCAAAACGGCCTGAATGAACTTGCGTCAACCGATCCCAAGCGTGCGGCGCGAGTGCGGCAGCGCGCACAGCAGGCGGTAAAGCGGTTATCGGCTACTTTTCCCGGCAATCCCAAGACTGGCATTCTGGGCGAAGATGAAGAGGCTGAAGCAGCATTTGCTGAGTTTGCCAATGACGAGCCTTGCCCTGCGCTTGATCCTGAGACTGGAGCTTGCGATTTGTACGATGCGCGTCCCATGACGTGCCGCACGTTTGGTCCACCTGTGCGGTCAGGACCGGACGAAGGACTCGCTGTCTGCGAATTGTGCTATCACGGCGCAACCAACCAGCAGATTGCCGAATGCGAAATGGTCCCTGACCCGGACAATCTGGAAGACAGGCTGATTGCACAGGCAGAAAAGCAGACGGGCATACGCGGGAATACGATTGTGGCGTGGTGCCTGGAGGGAGCAATTAGCAAATAGCACTTGGCAATTAGCCAAACCTGCTTATCTCAAAGACTCAAAGGAAAATTCGACCGCAGAGAACGTAGAGTTCGCAGAAGATTTGAAATGATTTTCTCTGCGCGCTCTGCGGTGAATCTATGCCCCAGCGGAAACTGGCATATCTGAAATCACGCCTTCAGGAATATGGTACCGCTGGCTGCGTGGTAGCTTGCCCAGGAATCCTAGAGTGAAGAACGTACCGGCGACGATCAAAAAAGTTGCCAAGCGAAGGTGCCCGAGACTGGTGATAGAGAGATCAAAATATTTTCCCAGCCTCCACATGGCCCATCCGGCAAGCTGCGTTGGGACAACAGTCCATACGGCAACGTAGAACCAGCCTTTTTCTGCGCCTTCATCGCGGGTGGATCGGGCCGCGCGCGGAGTGAAATCAAGCACAGTCGCAAGGACGATGACCGCTGCCAGCGGATAGTAAAGCTTATAGAACAGATCGTTGATGATCCAGCGGCCAAAGAAAAAATTAATGACCAGGCCGATCAGGTTGATGGTGAACGGCACCAGCAGATCAATCCAGGCTGCGGTATAGCAAATCACGCGATACCAGAGATTTGGTTTGGGCTCGCCGTAATGCGTGATGTAAGGCCGGGGTTCGCCGCCGGGGAGGCGTCCGGCAAATCCTCGCCAGATGCAGACGGCGGTTACAATCGCGAGCCAAATCCAGTGGCGGCGATCAGGGCCGTGTGCATACAGGTCAGCGGTGAGGTGTCCGGGGAGAATCCAGAACACCCAGATCCAGATGGGGACGTGGAGCACGCGGTAATAGTTCTTGTTCTTTTCACGTTCGACGACTTTTTTCATGAATGGTTCAGAGTTCCGAATGCATTTTAATATGCAAAACCTTGAACCACAAAGGACACAAAGAAAAGACGGAGGGAAGTGATCCAAAAACCTGTTCACCACAGAGGACACAGAGAAACACAGAGGAGCCACATTTGGGATTATCTGTTGAAGCTCCCAATGTTCCGTCTTCAGGTCTTTTTGCTGATTCCCAGAAAGCTCCACAATCAGTTCTTGAACGTCCTATTGCGTCCTCGAATATGGCAAGGGCGCTTGTAAAATCAGAAATATGGCTTCACCGGAGATCGATGAGCTTTTTGCGCAAACGCTCATAGGCGACTATGAGGATGACTTGCCATGGAAGGCAGTGAATGCATTGCGGCGCATTGGAACCAGGGAGGTTTTTGATCGAGCCGCAGCCTGGTGCAAATCAGAAAACCCGATGCAACGAGCGCGTGGGGCCAGCATACTCGCCCAACTGGGTGAAACCGCGGAACGGACCAACAACTTTCCTGAAGAATCCTACTTGGCTGTGTCGCAAATGCTGCAACAGGAAAATGAAATCCAGCCACTCAGTTCCGCAATCCATGCGCTTGGACATCTGGATGATCCCGCAGCGATTCCGCTCATCCTTTCTTACCAGCAGCATCCTGAAGCGGAAATCCGGTTTGCCATAGCATGCGCGCTTGGCTCATTTGCGAACAACCCCAAGGCGATTCCCGCATTGATGATCCTAACGAGCGACGCGGATGATGATGTGCGCGACTGGGCTGTATTTGGGCTCGGCAATCTAGGCGATGCGGATTCGGCTGAGATTCGTGACGCAATTTTTGCGCGGCTGAATGATCCTAACGAGGACGTTCGTGAAGAGGCCATGGTTGGACTTGCCAAACGGAAAGACCAACGAGTTTTGCTGGCTTTGATTGCAGCGCTGAATCAACTCGCACTCGATGGTCCAGGAGTAACGATGCTGACAATTGAAGCTGCAAACGCAATGCTCGACATGGAGGATGAGCGCACGGATTGGAGCGGCGCCGACTATATTACTGCCCTGAGAGAGCGCTTCCCGTTATAAAAAACCTTGCAACAATAAGCCGACTAGCGTGCCGTTCTGCGTTTCAGGGATTTTTACCTTGTGTTGCGCTCGGCAACCAACTAGTTTGCGGCTTCTGGATGCTTCTCTAAATAAGCCTTCACAAACGGGCACACTGGAACAACCTTGAGCTGATTAAAGCGAGCATAGTCCAGCGCAGCACGTATTAATTGTTCTCCTAAGCCGCGTCCCCGGGAAGCCTGGGGGACCTCAGTGTGAATCAAGGTTATGCTGTCGTCTGTGCGGCGGTATTGCAACAGCGCTTTCTCACTCCCCAGTGCGATCTCAAATTGGCCCTTGGCTTCATTGTGCGTAACTGGATTGCCGTCCATGAGAGTCGCTGCTCCGGTCTTCTTTAGGTTAGCTGTAGCCGATTCTACGCGAATGCCACTCCGCGGCAACATTTCTTTGAGATTGCAGACTGAATACGCAGAACAGCGCCAACCCACTCACTGCGGCAATCAAGTTTCCTGTTCCAGTTGCCCAGCGCTCGGCTCTGCTGCCACATTCCTTACTGGCCATGAACCGGTGAAGCAAGCCAGCAGATAGATGCCTCCGACAATCGCAAACCCTTGCGCCAGCCCCCGGGTGTGAGAAACCGTGCCCACGAAAAATGAGAATGTCAGTTGCAGCAGCGTTCCCAGGAAGTAAAACGTATTCTGCACGCGTCCCATAAAGTGCTTGGGCACCAGTTCCATCATGGTGCTGGTAATGGCCACGCCTCCCAGCGCGCGACAACAACCCATAAGGCAGTAGACCGCAACGCATACAGCCAGCGCGAAGCCGGCTTTGAGCGGCGCGGAAATTTCCAATACGCCCGGAACGCGCGCACCCAGGAATGGCAGCGCAATCAAGGAAAGCGCCAGCAATGCCATGGAAATCCCAATGGCACGGCGATGGCCGACCCCGCGTATGAGCCCGGGTGTATAAATCGCACTGATGAACGCGCCAACCGCCCAACCGGCATTCAGCCATCCATAACCGACCGCGCCGGATTTTAAAATGCGGTCGCTGAACGGTGCAGTGATTACGCCCTGCGTGAACATTCCCGCCATAAACAAAGCCCATGCGGTGCCCAGCAGCAGCAATCGAGGACGCAACTTGATGTATGCGATGCCCTCTTTCAATTCATGATCAAACTTTGCCAATGCGCTTTCATGCACGATTGTTTCATCGGCCACCGCCACTGTGTGGCGGCCCTTGCGTACAAACAGGTAACACGTAAATGAGAGCACGTAACTGGCAAAGTCGATAAACAACACGCCGTGCAGGCCGATCTTGTTGTAGACAAATCCCACTACCGCGCCTGCCAGCAGCCATCCTCCTTGCACTCCGGCGAGCAGAAAACTATTGGAATGCACAAAGTGCGAATCCGGCGTGAGTTCCTGGATGAGAGCATTGATCGTGGGCCAGAACATCCAGAAGCCCGCTGCAACTATGACGGACATCAAATAGACTTCCCACAACGTGGCCATGCCGCGATACGCCAGAATTGCTACGACTAAAATTACGAGGCCACGAGCGGCGTCCAGCACCATGAGCAGGCGGCGCCGATCTTCGCGGTCAATTACCACGCTGGTGAATGGCAGCATCATAAGCGCGGGAATGGTTTGCAGCATGAGCAACGTTCCAAGCGCCATTTCTGAATGGGTCTTTTGCAGCAGAAACCAGGTCACGCCGGCGGAGTTCAAGCCGCTGCCAACCATCGAGATCAAATTCGCGGCAAAAATCAGCCGCATTCCGCGATGTTGAAGAATGTTACGCACGTCTACTCACTTTAGCATCAGCGCGAATCGACTTAGCGTCTTGCCCTGCTCTCTGCACCCTGCCATAATCACGCCAATGCTGGGCCGCCGCTTACGTGTGTTCTCCATCATCGCGATTTCGGCCGCTGCTTTTGCGGCCGGCGCGTCCATGCGTGAAGTGGTGAAGCCGTTTTCCGTTTATCACGATGGCGATGACCTTATCTTCACGCCGGAGATGGCAGGCAAGCATCGAATGGCCAGCGTGGGCCCGTGGAACCTGGGCGAGCGCGTGGCTGCAGACAAGCCTGTGGACAAGCGCCTGAATCTTTATTTTGTCGCGCCCGGCGTGCAGTATCGTTGGGCGGGAAAATCCGAATACGACCACAACCTGGTCATCAACAAATACACCGTGGACGGCAAGCCGCGCGACTGGGACATTTTTTGGTGCTTTATTCTTGATCCCACGCTGCGGCCTGACCTGCGTAGCGAACGCGAACTGTTCCTGGCCAAGCACCAGACGTTTCGTCCGGCAACGCTGTTTGAGTTCAAAGACATTCCTTCACACGCGCTGCTGGCCGAACGGCTCAGCATAAACTCCATGGCCGACCTGCGGCGCTTCCGCGAAAAAAATGGCTCTCTGCCCCGCCTGCTGATTTTGCCTGCGCGATTGGTGGTGAGAGCGACTGCTGCAGTGCCCGGCGCGGTGCCGAAGCCGACGCCAAGGTAGTGGGTTACGGGCTTTCTGCCCGGCTCTCCGCTCAGGACCACAGCGGGCATTTATACTGACTCTTCATACTTTCACCCCATCGAGGGAAACCAACTGCTTCCTTATATACATATTGGGCCGCTGGAAATTCCGACCTTTGGCCTGCTGATGGTTGTGGCCTTTGCCACCGCTTATTACGCGCTTGAAGGCGAGATCAAGCGGCGCAAAATCCAGCTTGATCCTTATACCGTAGTCGCGGTTGTGGCGTTTGCCGGAATCCTGGGCGCAAAAATCTGGCACATCGTGGATACGCCGGCTGACCGCCTGAACGCCGAAACTTTCAAGAGCTTTGGCGCGCTGCTGAGTTGGTTCCGCGGCGGCTTTGCCTGGTTTGGAGGCTTCGTCGCCGGCATTGCCGCGTTGCTCATCATCGCTCGGCGCAACCGCGTGAACATGCTCACCATGCTGGATATTTCCAGCTTTGCGGCAGCCGTGGGATACGCGGTGGGCCGCATCGGCTGCCTCATCTCCGGCGACGGCGACTACGGCATGCCCACCAATCTTCCCTGGGGTATGGCATTTCCTGACGGCCTAGTCCCCACCAGCGGCGCTAACGGAACATGCGCGCTTTATGGATGGCCGCAGAACTGCGCCGTGCATCCCACGCCGATCTATGAATTCATCGCGTGCGTGCTCATCGGGTGGTACATATGGCGGCGCGGATCGCGTGCTATTCAGCATCCGCTTGCCCCCGGCGTGATCACCGGCGAATTTCTTGTCCTCTTTGGCATTGAGCGGTTTCTGGTGGAGTTCCTCCGCATCAATCCCCGAATTCTGTGGGGCATGAGCAACGCGCAACTGGCCGCGCTGCTGACCATTGTTGCGGGAATAATTCTGCTGTTCGTTGCGAGGCGTCGATTTCGCAAAGTAGATCCCGTACACAAAGTTCTGGACCACG
>JBAVLE010000429.1:0-5709 GCA_049688735.1 Candidatus Angelobacter sp.
TGTTGTACATCACGGCGCCGTCATTCCAGCGCTTTTGATATTCTCTCTCGTATTTGTTCCAATCCTGTTCTGCCTTCATTTTCTCGTCAGTGAACTCAGGCAGCATCTCCAGACGTTCTTTGTCCAGTTCGGCATAGAACTTGTCGTCATGGTTTCCGTAAGGTTCAACGCGGTTGGCCGGGACCATGACTTTCTTGCGGGAAAGCATGCCGCCGGTCTTAAGCACGATATAGCGAATGTCTCCGCTGGAATGATCGAAAATCACGTCATCGATGGTTCCCAGCTTTTCGTCGTTCACGCCGTAAACGTCTGCTCCGCGCAGATCGTCAACATCTTCCATCTTGTGATCATGAAGAATGCCGTAATGAGGCATAGCTGCTCCTTATTGAATGTGTCTTTTATTTAAGATGCGGCGGCAGAATGTGGTGAGGCTTGAAAATCGGGAGCTGCCGGATGGAGCGCTACGACTTCAAAGAAAGATTTTATTTGACCTGCTGCTCAGACTAGGGGACAATCTCCGCCGTTATGGCAAATTGGGCATGGCCTGAAATTATCGATGAGGATTCCGCGCGCGACGCGGCCCACATGGCCGGCGGCTGGGCCGGAGTTGTAGCTGGAATAACTACTCTGCTTGCCGTTGTCAGCATTGTCGGCGGAGTACGCTTCATGGGAATAGGGGCGTCGGCGCTGGTTGACGCCGCTTTGTTTGGTGTTGTGGCGTGGCGCGTCTGGTGCGGCTCACGAGGGTTCGCCATTGGCGGTCTCTCTCTGTATGCCCTGGAGGTCCTGTACAACGTGGTAAAGCATCCGCCCGGAGTGGGCATATTGACCGTGATCATCATGCTGGCGTTGATCAATGGCGTGCGCGGTACGTTTGGCCTGCACAAATTTGAAGAGCTCAAGAAGCAGCAGGTAGTGATGAGCCAACCGCTGCCTATGGCTTACGCTGCAGCCATGCCGACAACTTCTGTGCCTCCGCCGCCAACGCCGGATCCGCCGAAATAGACGGCGTCAATGTGATTCGTGAAGAATGAAGAAACTTTTTTTTTGAGGCGGCTGACTGTTGGGTGAAAATTTATTTATTGGGTGGGCGAGAATCGCTCCCGGTCGCGCTCTTCAATGCGGCGCATCGCTCCGAGCAGATGGCCATTCGCGCCTTCGCCGCGCTTTCAGATCTTGATCGGAGTGGCATTGAGTTCAAGACCGAAAACGAACATCTCAATTGATTCGGCAGCGCACGTTCATAATATTGGAAACGGCTGTGAATGAGATGGCGATTTAACAGCAGTTACGCCCCTGGGACTAAAGGTCAATTCGACGCAAGAGCATGGATGCCCAGAACAGACTGGCGAGTTAAGATGACGATTCCGCGGTTCTTGTACCCTGATGAAAAATCATCTGCCACTTTCCTTCGCAGCGTTTCCAAATTGAGCTTCGCAATGTGGAGCCGGCGCCTTTCTTGCTTAAATATGTGACGAGCACGACGTCTGGAGCGAGTTCGCGTGCTGCAAAATCCACAACTGTAACCTGTTGATCCACCGCCTCCCTTCGCATGCTTTCAATGATTGAGTCCTTGTTCCATACTCTCCCGGAACTCCCAAATTCAATAAAGGCATCAGCCAGCAGTGCAGAGGTAGACACAGTGGAATTGCGGACCTGCTTTTTGTGGAGTGAGGTCTCTAATTCAAAGAAATGCGCAATGTCACTATCAGGCAATTTCATACCGTAGATTTTTGCCGTTCAGGCGCGAATACACAACTGTTTGTAGGTAAGGCTGTCGCCACCTACGGGGCTCTTATGCTGTGCGCCAAATTTTCCATGGCTTCCGCACCTGGTCTAGGCTGGTTCGCCCCTCCGGGGCTGGTGCATGGATGTAAGCAACGAACGCCAACGCCTGGGGCAAGGAATAGGCGGCGCGCGATCCACACCACGCCTCCCGGCGGATAATCCGGCATTTCCCTTGCGGCGCAATTGGGCGCACGATTTTTGCTCTTCAAGCCCGTTTTCTGTTGACACAAAGGCGAACAAATGGTAAAGTACTGAATCGTCCTCCGAGCGAGGATACGCTTGTGCGGAGCGATCTTTGAAAATTAGCAATCAGTGCTCAGCAATCAGCACTCAGCCAAGCAAAACCCGCTCAACCCTACGCCAATTGATGCCTGATGGCTGAAACCTACGCCAATCTGGGATGACCTTGGGATGATTGCGCTCAAGTATACGCCAATCTGGGATACACCGGGGAGGGGGAGGGGGCCGCGCTTGAGCGCGGCTATCGCCGAAATTGCCAAAATCGGGTAATTGCCAAAACTGGAAATCAAGAAGCGTAACCACGAGGACGCGAGGATCAGAACTTGGAACGCAATTTCTGATACGTGGTCTGCAAGTCTTCCGGCAGCACACGCGTTTCGCCGACGGCGGTCATAAAGTTTACGTCGGCGAACCAGCGCGGCAGAATATGCATGTGGATGTGGCTAGCCACGCCGGCGCCCGCAGCTTTGCCGATATTCATGCCCAGGTTGATGCCGTCGGGGCGGTAGAGTTCGCGCAGGACACCTTCAAGCCGTTGGGTCAAGGCCATCATTTCTTGCGCTGCGGGTTGTGAAAGTTTGGATAATTCGTCAAGGTGCTCATACGGCACAACCATGGCGTGACCGGAGGTATATGGAAAAGCGTTGAGCATGACAAAACAGTATTTTGCGCGATGGACGATCAAGGCTTTTTCATCGTCTTTGGCCTGGTCTTTTTTTGGCTGAAGCAGGCCGCAAAAAAGGCAGTCGCCGGGGGCAGTTGCGCCGGTGATGTAGGCGTATCGCCAAGGTGTAAAAAGGTGGTCCATGCGCGTTAAAACGATACCAGAAAGGATTAGGGGTTTAAGCCAATTTTCCCATTTTGGAGCGTTTGACAGCGTACTAAGCGGTTGTTATAGTCGAAGGAGTCTTATGGCCCTTTCAGGACTGCCGTAAGATCCGGCCGCTGGTTTACGAGCCTTCTGAAGTTCGGAAGCAAATCATGCCAGTGGGACTCGGGGTCCCGAGTCCGCCTTCAGCACTACTGCCTCTCTTCAGTGAGTTCCAGCCGTGTTTTGGGTCCGTTGACAATTATAGGAATGTTGGTCGAGCACACAGCCCGCAGCGATAACTTTTCGTCAGAAGCTGAATCCAACAGCTCAGCCGATTCCGCCGAGTCCTACGAAAATTCAAACACTATGTCCGGGAACGAATCTCAAACTCAATCTCCTGAGCAGCCCAGCGCGGGCGTGACTCACAAAGAAGAAACTCACATGGAAGATTTCGCCACAGCTCTTGAATCGTACACCCTTGAAACTGAGCCGGCGCCAAGTGAAGACAATGTCTTTAAAGGCACCGTGATCAAAATCACCGCCACCCATGTTGTTGTTGACATCGGCTTCAAGTCAGAAGGCCTTGTGCCGATTGCTGAAGTCACCGATGCTCACGGCAACGTGAAGTTCCAGCCAGGGCAGGACATTGAAGTAATGGTCCAGCGCGGCGAGAACGAGGAAGGTTCCGTTCTGCTTTCGCACGAACGGGCTGAGCGTGTGCGGGTATGGGAGAACATCGAGAAGGCGTACCACACCAAAGAAGCCGTTAAAGGCACGGTGGTGGAGCGCGTTAAAGGCGGCGTTTCCGTGGATATTGGCGTTAAGGCGTTCATGCCAGGCTCGCAGGTGGATGTCCATCCGGTGCGCAACCTGGAAACGCTGAAAGGCCAGGAGATTGAAGTTCGGGTCATTAAGCTCAACAAAAAGCGCGGAAACATTGTGGTTTCGCGCAAGGCCATCCTTGACGAAGAAATCGCTTCCAAGCGCGGCAAGACCCTTGAGAATTTGGCGGAAGGCGCAATCCTGACCGGCACGGTAAAGAACCTGACTGACTACGGCGCATTTGTGGATATGGGCGGCATTGACGGCTTGCTGCATATCACTGACATGTCATGGGGACGCCTGACGCATCCGCGCGACCTTGTGCACGTGGGCGATCAGATCCAGGTAAAAGTTCTGAAGTATGATCCGGAAAAGCTGCGCGTTTCACTCGGCTTTAAGCAGCTCACGCCTGATCCATGGCTTGACGCTGCGGAGCGCTACCCTATTGGCGCGCGCGTAAAAGGCCGCATTTTGAGCGTTACCGACTACGGCGCTTTCGTTGAGCTGGAACAGGGCATTGAAGGGCTTGTCCATGTGAGCGAAATGTCTTGGTCCAAGCGCATGAAGCATCCTTCGAAGCTCGTTAATATTGGCGATGAGATTGAATGCGTTGTGCTCAACGTAAATTCCAATGAGCGCCGCATTTCACTTGGACTGAAACAGCTTGAGTCGAATCCGTGGGAGCGGTTGCATGAGAAGTATCCCATTGGGTCTACGGTTGAAGGCCGTGTGCGCAACCTGACCGACTTTGGCGCTTTCATCGAGATTGAAGACGGAATCGACGGCTTGGTTCACGTGAGCAATTTGAGCTGGACCAAGCGCGTTAAACATCCTTCTGAAGTCCTGAAAAAAGGTGAGAAGGTAAAAGCCATTGTGCTGGGCATTGAGCCGGAGCAGCGCCGCTTGTCACTGGGCGTGAAGCAGCTTCAGCCGGACGCATGGGAGAGCTTCTTCCAGACGCATCGCATTGGTGACGTGGTTCATGGAAAAGTGCTGCGGCTGGCGCAGTTTGGCGCTTTTGTTGAAATCGCTGAAGGCGTTGAAGGCCTTTGCCACAACTCTGAAGCCACGGATTCCAGTGGCGCCGGCGTCAAGCTGGATGCTGGACAGGAGCACGACTTCAAGATCATCAAGATGAATGCCGAGGAGAAGAAAGTCGGCTTGAGTTTGCGGGCAGTGGGTGAAGAGGCCAGCCGTGCAGATGTGGAAGCCTATAAGCATCCTGCTTCAAGCGCCACCGCGACTACGACGCTGGGCGATATCATCAACTGGAAGCGTGCCGGCAACGATCAGGACTAACGGCTCGTTTGTAAAATTAAAAAGGCCGTTCCAAAACGGGACGGCCTTTCAATTTCTCTCGAAAATTATTTGCCTTTGATCTTTAACGTCATGTTGACTTGGCGTCGGCTGTCAAATCCGCTCAGCGTTTTTGTATCACTGCGGGCGCCTTGGTGCTCCGCGTAAACTTCATAATCGATATTCGGAGCAAGCCCTGAAAATCTGAAAGTGCCATCCGGTTCGCTGATGTAAGTTTTGATCATAAGATTTTTTGTGTTCTTGAGATAGACAATCGCCTTGGGCAGCGGCTGTTCCCGATCGTCCAGAACGTGTCCTACCAGCGTCCGCGCTTCTCCCTGGCCTCGCTGGAACAATGCTGTAGCTCCAGCAGTTGGGACTGCTAACGAGGCTCCAAAAGCCAGCGAAATTACGGCCATGGCAATAAGCCTTTTCATCGCGTCTACCTCCTGCTTGTTTCAGATTGAGCTACTCTGTTAGATGCAAGCTGATGTCGCGCCGCTCATCGTTATCAACATGGACCCTGGTTTCACCCTTAAGTCGCAGTTTTTTCGATAGTTGCGGCTTACCGTCATCGCCCATCGGGGCATATTCGGCTTGTCCGTGAACCAGGTAATCATTCGTTCCGGCTGGCACACGCTGCGCGAATTCTCCGCGGTGATCAGAGATTAAGTCCCAACTCGGATGCTTCTTCTTTTCCGGTCGAATCGTGATTTTTACGCCATAGAGTGGCCGGTCATTGGGTCCATAAG
>JBAVLE010000430.1:0-20267 GCA_049688735.1 Candidatus Angelobacter sp.
TGCTGCTGGTTGTGGTCATGGATCCTCCAGAAACTACCGGGCCCTTACGATGGCTGCCGGGCTTTTCAGGTTACCATGCTCCCGAATGAATTGGGTAAGGGCCTTTTGTTTCTCGGCAATCGTCAGGTCCTTCAGGGTTTGACAGCATGCCCAGCGATGGCCAAAAGGGTCGCGGAACTCGGCATAACGATCGCCCCAATGTGCATCATAGGGCTCGATGATCGCTGTAGCCCCGGCCTTGATGGCCCTTTTGAATACCTCATCGACGTTGGGCACATCCAGGCTCAGCATCGAGGAATCGCCGCCGGCGGCCGTGAGGGTTTTACGCTGGCGGGCCACAAGCTGCATGTCTTTCATCGGCTCCATCAGCAACAAACGGTGTCCCAACAAACCCATTTGCGCGAACCACGTCTTACCGCTGGGGTCCCGGAAGCGTTCATCTTTGGCACCAAATACCTTGGAGTAGAATTTGGCGGCTTCGTCAAAATCCGCCACAACGACATATCCCAGCACAGGTGGTTCATCAGACTTGAAGTTTTTCAACCATGATTTCGATCTAGAGGACTTGGTGGGCATTGTCATTCTCCTTGCACGCCTTGATGCGTCAGGCTTCACTGTAATATAAGGTGGCGTCACGGCGTGCGACTTCTCTTGGATTGCTGAGATGATTCAGATTTAGGCAGGACTGCATCGCAGCCGCAATACAGGAGAAGACGTAACCGGGCCCCAAAGATCAAACTCGCGCTTAGCCGCGAGAGCTCACTACTGCAGGAGTTGCGTGTGATCACCGATATTGCCACCATCAACATTTACGTGCGCGATCAGGATGCGGCGCTGGATTTTTATAAAAACAAACTCGGCTTCGAAGTTCGAGCCGACCGGCCTGCGGGAAAGTATCGCTGGATTGAAGTAGCGCCCCCCGGGGCTACCACCACCATCGTGCTGGGTACCCCCGCCTATGAGACCGGAAGCGAAGCCAAGGTCGGGGGATTTTCAGAGATTCAGCTGTGGACTGACGATATCCAGAAAACCCACGCCGAGCTTGTGCGCCGGGGCGTGACTTTTACCTACAAGCCGGAATTGATGCCGTGGGGTAAATGGCACTCTCGCTTTGTGGACCCGGATGGAAATGAATTTTTTCTGATCCAGCACGGAAAAGGAAAACAGGAATGAGCAACGTTGTTCCAGACCTGGATTGCGCCATACAGGCCCAGGCCGCGGCGCGTCCCGGGAAGCTCTGGTTGTCATGGCGGTGTCTTGTCATTGGCACTACCTTGGTGGCCTATAGCGTTCCCTCGGCTGCAGTGGCGCTCGCGGTCCTGCTGGTGAAAGGCCGGGATGCAGCGAGCCGCCGTCTGTATCGCAGCCTGGCCGGCCTGTTGCAGCGGCTGGGACCGACATTTGTGAAATTCGGCCAGATCATGAGTTCCCGCCGTGACGCGTTACCCTCCGGATTGTGTGACGAACTCTCAGTGCTCCACGACGCTGTCACCCCGATGACGAAAAAGCAGACCATCCACGCGCTCACATCTGCGTTTGGCGCCGGCAAAGATGCGATGTTTCATCCCGGCGAACTGACGCTGATCGCCAGCGGAAGCATCGCCAGCGTCTTTTATGCGCCCTGGCGGGGAGGCGGGGGGCTCGCCCTCAAACTGCAGCGGCCCGGTATTCGCCGCCTGATGACCGCCGACCTCAGCCTCTTGGAAGGCATAGTGCGCTTGGCCGAGCGTCTGCCCAAATGTAAAGGAATGCCTTTGGGCGACCTGATGGCATTTGTTTCCCGGGCGATCCTGGGGCAGCTCGACTTCGTGCGGGAAGCGGCCAATCTGGCGCGGATCCGCAGAGGACTTTTCACGATTCCTCATCTTGTCATTCCGGCGGTGGTGACCGAAGCATCTGTGCCTGGATGCCTGGTCATGGAATTCATCCCAGGGCTGGATGCGCGCAACGTGGATGCACACACTCCGGAAAGCCGCCAAGAGCTGGCGATAACGGCGCTGCATGCTGTCAGGAAGATGATCTTCATGGAAGGGTTTGTCCATTGTGACTTGCACCCCGGAAATCTCTACGTTACGCGCGGTGGCGAAGTTGTGGTCCTGGACGCGGGGTTCAGCGTGCAACTTCCAGATCGTGTTCGCCAGCTGATAGCGGAGTTCTTCATGGAGCTGGCACGTGGAAACGGACGGCGCTGCGCTGAGATCATTATCGAAAGCGCGGTGCGGATAAGGCCGGGAACGAAGCTGGAGAGCTTCACAGCCGCCGTGTCCGCGCTGGTGAAGCAGCACACGGATCCGGAAGCCGAGCCCTTTGCCATGATGAACTTTGGCAACTCCCTTTTTGATCTGCAGAGGGAATATGGCCTCTACGCCGAATCCGATTTCGCGTTTCCTCTGATGTCCCTGGCAATCATCGAAAGCACCCTGCGAGGCATCAGCCCGGACCTGGACTTCAAAGAACTAGGTAGGATGGCGAGCGCGCCAATTAACTACGATCTGCAATCGAGAAAAGAAGGCACTCGTGAGCTTGTACAGTGAACCCCAGGGCTACGGCGCGGGTGTGTTCGAGCATACCGCGGAAACCGAAGGCGAACGCCTGTCGCTGATCGAGGAAGAACAGGACCCCTACACCACGGCGCGCATCGAAGCTTTGGGCATAGCCGAGGATTGGCACTGCCTGGAGATCGGCGCGGGCAAGGGCTCTATGGCTTACTGGCTTGCCGACCGCTGTCCGCGCGGGCGCATCGTGGCTACTGACCTGGACACCAGCCTCCTGAGCGTCTCGGGAAGGCCAACACTGGAGGTTCTTCAGCACGATGTTGCAAAAGACGAGTTCCCTCCGGAATCATTTCATCTGATTCATGCGCGCGCCGTGCTTACGCATGCCCTGGAGCCGGAGCAGGCTTGTGTGCGCATGTCACGCTGGCTGCGCCCCGGAGGATGGCTCCTGATCACCGACCCCGCAAGCTTCACGGTGGATTCTTCGCCGCACTCCCTGATGCGCAAAGCGGGCGCAGCATCCACCGCGGTCATGCGTGAAATGGTGGGCACGGACCCCAACTGGGCGCGTACCTATCCGGCGCCGCTGGTTGCCGCGGGGTTGGTGGAAGTTGACGCCGAGTGCCGCCTTCGCATGATGCAAGGTGGAACGAGAGAAGCCATCATGTTCGAACTGATGCTGGCCCAACTCGGACCGCACATGGTGGCAACCGGCCTCATCACAGCTGAAGAGGTAAAAAGCCTGCGCGCACAGCTTCTCGATCCTGCGTTCTTCGATTTCCCGCCCGCGGTCATACGGGCATGGGGCCGGCGGCCGCTCTAACTAACAACTTGTAATAGCCAACCCCTCTAGAAACGCGCCGGTTAGCCCCGGCGGGAACACGATTCTGCAGCGATTGCAAGACGCCGTCCCAAAAGAGCACACGCGCCTGGATGCTCTGGCCAGCCGCATCCATAGCCAGCCGATGGAGGTCTGGATCGCCCTGAATGGCATTTTCAAGGATGGCTTCCGCCGCGGGCCCATGCGAATCGCCGTCCAGTTCAATATGGGATTTCAAGTAGTAGACGAAAGTAGGCGTCTGGCCGGCATTCAGTTCCCAGCTCTTCTGCAGATTGCTGAACATCCGGGGAATTACATCTTCGCGACCATAGAGAAAGCACGCCATTACCTCCACCGGAGAGGCGTGAAGGACCATTTTCAGCGTATGGCCGGTGACCTCTCGGACAAACTCAGCGACTTCCGCTTTGGCGAAAGCCATGTTCAAATCACAACCATTCCCGAGGATCCGAAGAAAATTCTCAAACTGTACAGTGCTGGCTCCAACTTCGCGCATGGCCTGGAGATACAGGTCCAATGGCTGGCCGCCTCGCCGCCGGGGCCTGCGTCACTCTCTTCACCCGGCACGATCTGGTTGATGAGTTGCGCGGCATGCGCATCGGCCCTGGGCATCCACAGCAGATCAATGCGGGTGAGTTCGCGTTGCAGCCCTTTCAGCAACGACATGAAGTCCCCACACGGCGAACACGTGCGCTTCCATGACTTCCGCAGGCTGGGAATATCGTGGATCGCGGTTAACACGGGATGACTGATCATTCGATCCCGGATGGGATCAAGCTGGGCCGCTGAAAACATTTCCACGGTGCTCGGAGCGCTATGAGTGCAAGCTTGCATGGTGGTTCCTTTCATGCGGTCTCAGGTACCGGGAGGGTGGAGGAACGTTCTTATTCCGGCTTGCCTGAATCCATGGTTCTGGAGCTGGAGTGTCCAGTGCTTCAGTACAATGTCCCCAGAAATTGTCCGCACTATGTCACGTGAGACAAAAGACGCGAGCGCTCCCAGCCGGAAAACGGCAGAGACCCTTGCTCCCGGCGAGTCCATGCTTCCCGATTCGCTGATCGTAAAAGGCGCACGCGTGCACAACCTGAAATCGGTGAACGTGAAGGTCCCGCACCGCAAGCTGGTGGTGTTTACGGGCCGCTCCGGATCGGGAAAATCCAGCCTGGCATTCGATACCATTTTTGCCGAAGGCCAGCGCCGCTCGGTGCAATCGCTCTCTACGTACGCGCGGCAGTTTCTGGGACAATTCGACAAGCCGGACCTGGATAGCATTGAAGGCTTGTGCTCGGCGATTGCAATCGACCAGGAGATCGCAGCGCGCAACCCGCGTTCGACAGTCGGAACAGTCACCGATGTCTATGACATGCTGCGGCTGCTTTACTCCCGCATGGGAGTAGCGCGTTGTTCGCGTTGCCGGCAACCGATGACAGCCTCACCACAAGGCCGGCTGATCTGTCTCGCACATCCTGACGTGGAGCCGCCTGACATGAGCGCGCGGGCGTTCTCCTTCAACCTGCCCTTCGGCGCCTGCAATGAATGCGGCGGCCTGGGAACGCGGATGGAAGTGGATCCCGATCTCGTGGTGCCTGACACGAGCCTTTCCCTCTCCCATGGCGCACTGGCGCCGTGGACCACGGACCGCTGGGCGGAAGTCCATCTGGTCGCGGTGCGCACGCTGGCGACCAAGCTGGGCGTCTCCGCGGATGCGCCATGGCACGACTTGCCGAAAAAGGCGCAACGCATTTTCCTAGAGAGCCAGGACATTCAATTGGAAGCGCGACAGCCGGGCCGGTCGCGGCCTTTTGAAACTACCTATGAGGGCGTGGTCCACTGGGTGAAGCGTCAACACCTGGAAGCGGCAAGCGATGGCGCGCGCGAGCGCCTTGAATCCTATATGCGCCGCGCTCCATGCACCGTGTGCGGCGGCGGGCGGCTCACACAATCGCAACTGGCAGTGACCGTTGGAGGCAAGAATATTGCTGAAGTAAGCGCTTTATCCGTAGCTGGTTGTGCCGAGTTTGTAAGCCAGTTGAAGCTGACCGCGGGAGAGCGGATTGTGGCCGAGCCCATCTTGCATGAAATGCTGAAGAGGCTCGGTAGCATTGGCGAGGTTGGCTTGGATTACCTCGCCCTGGACCGGGTGGCGTCTACGCTTTCAGGAGGAGAGGTTCAGCGCATACGGCTGGCAACCCAGTTGGGCACGGAATTGTTCGGCCTGCTCTATGTCTTCGATGAGCCAACCGTGGGCTTGCATCCGCGCGATACGGAGCGCCTGCTGGGCAGCCTCAAGCGTTTGCGCGATCAAGGCAACACCGTGATCGTAGTGGAACACAATCAGGGAATCATTGAAGCCGCGGACTGGGTCATTGAGCTGGGACCTGGAGCAGGCGAGCGTGGCGGCCAGATCCTGTTCAACGGCTCTATCCAGGAGTTGCTTGCGGAACCGAAATCTCCTACCGGAGCGTACCTTTCCGGCAGGTGTTCGATTCCCGTTCCGGCCCGCAGGCGGGCGCTGCATCCTGAGCGGGCCCTCGCGGTTCAAGGGGCATCCGAGCACAATCTGAAGAACGTCGATGTCTCTTTTCCCCTGGGCTGCATGGTGGCGGTGGTCGGGATTTCAGGCTCAGGCAAATCAACGCTGGTCAAAGACATTCTGTGCCGGTCCTTGGCGCGCAAACTGCACGAGGGCGGGCCGGCGCCCGGCGCGCATAATAGCATCACCGGCATTCACTTTGTGGACAAGATCATCTATATCGGCCAGACGCCGATCGGGCGCACACCGCGCTCCAATCCCGCCACCTACACCGGTGCATTCGATCAGATCCGAAATGTATTTGTCCGCACGCCGGAAGCATGCCGGCGCGGCTACAAGCCCGGCCGCTTCTCCTCTAACGTGCCCGGCGGACGCTGCGAAGCCTGCGCCGGCGATGGCACCATCCGCGTGGAGATGCAGTTCCTCGCCGACGTCTATGTTCCGTGCGACGTCTGTCATGGCCAGCGTTACAACCCGGAAACTCTGGGGATTCGCTATCAGGGCCGCAACATCGCAGACGTGCTTGCCATGTCAGTCGAAGAAGCACGCACTATTTTTGCCGATGTCGAGGGGATTGAACGTCCACTGCGCACGCTGGCTGAGGTCGGGCTGGACTACTTGCGCCTGGGGCAGCCCGCTACCACGCTCTCAGGCGGCGAAGCACAACGGATCAAGCTGGCTACGGAACTGCAACGCCGATCAAGGGGCCACACCGTCTATTTCCTGGATGAGCCCACGCGAGGCCTTCACATGGAAGACGTGAAACCGCTTCTGGCGATCTTAAACGGCCTGGTGGATAAGGGCCATACGGTCATCGTGATTGAGCATGATCTTGACATCATCAAGAGTGCGGACTGGATCATTGAATTGGGGCCCGAGGGAGGCGAGCGAGGCGGCAGGATTGTCGCCACGGGTACTCCGGAAGCCGTTGCCCAGGTCCCCGGAAGCCCGACCGGCCGCTTTCTAAAACGCGCGTTGGGCCGCTAGATGAAACGGGCTTTTGAATTACCGGGAGGATGGATCAAGCTCCACGGTGCCATAGCGTCTGGCTGGAGAAACACCATTTCCATGCTGGAGATATAGATCAATCCATTACTGCCTTAAGGTAGATGGAATTTTTTAAGCGTCCTGGTTCTGGCTCCAAAAGGCTGATGTATAATCCTGCCGCTTTAAACAGGGTGACAGGATAAACCAGGTTGTGGTTGGTTCACGAGGGGTTCGCATCCTCAATTAGGTGTTGGAAAGTTCTTTAGGCGGGGAGGGCGGTATGGATCTTCTATCAGACCTGTATCTTTCGATTCGTTCAGTGCGTAAGAGCCCAGGCTTTGCCACGATGGTCATCTGTGCTCTCGCGATTGCAATCGGCGCGAATATAGCGATTGTAAGTATCGTGAACGCAGTCATGCTGCGCCCCCTTCCCTTTTCATCGGCACCTCGTCTTGTTTCCGTGGATTCCGTTTCGAAGCAAATGGATATGTTGACAAGCTATCCGGATTTTCAGGACCTTCGCGACCGCAATGCATCGTTCCAACATCTGGTTGCCTATCGTGAGGACTCCTGGACTTTGTCCGGCACCGGAGCGCCGGCAGCCAGCCTAACTGTGGAGATCGTCTCTTACGATCTCTTCCCCATGCTGGGGGTGCAGCCGGCCATGGGGCGCACGTTTTTCAAGAGCGAGGACGATGAGACTACCGGCCCCATGTCTGTAGTCATCAGTGGAAGGATGTGGCGAAACAGATTCGGCTCGGACCCGAATATTATTGGGCGCATCATCACTCTTCGCGGCCTGTCCTACACGGTGATCGGCGTGATGCCGGAAAGCTTCAATTTCCCTATCCAAAACAAGCCTGCCGATGCCTGGAGCACTTTGGGATTCTCGGATTACCTGCGCAGCCCCGTACCCTGGCCCCGGCTTAGAGGCACTCACATTCTGAAGCTAGCCGCCGAACTCAAACCCGGAGTGAAGCTGGAAAATGCAAACAGCGACCTGGCGAGAATCTCTGCGGCGTTATCCCAGACTTATCCCGCAACCAACAAATACAGCAGCGTGCGTGTGGCCCCATTGCTGGATAATCTGGTGAAGAAGCAACGTTCGATTTTCATGCTGCTGATGGCCGCGGTGGGATGCGTCCTGCTGATCGCCTGCGTCAACGCGGCGAACCTTTCCCTGGTGCGGGCGGCTTCCCGGCGCCGGGAACTTGTCATCCGCCTTGCCATGGGGGCCGGACGAAAGCGGGTGATTCGCCAAGTCCTGATAGAAAGCATCCTCCTCTCGATGGCCAGCGGCGTGGCTGGAATCGGCCTGGGCGCTTTAGGAGGCAAGCTGCTTACACGATTCAGCCCCCTGGACATTCCTCGGATGGGTGAATCGAAGGTGGACTTGGCAGTGTTTCT
Organism: Candidatus Angelobacter sp.; assembly: GCA_049688735.1. GTDB lineage: Bacteria > Acidobacteriota > Terriglobia > Terriglobales > Acidobacteriaceae > Angelobacter. The sequence goes on from JBAVLE010000430.1 coordinate 8,261, forward strand.
CTTTACCTTTGCGGCGTCGCTTTTGGCCGGGATCGCATTTGGCGTCCTACCCGCGTTTCGCGCTTCGCAGGCGGACCCGGCAGAGGCCCTCAAGGAAGGCGCACGGGGAAGCACTGGATACGGGGCCAGCAAAGCCCGCAATGTGCTGATCGTCAGCGAAGTCGCCATGGCGATGGTGCTGCTGGCGTGCGCGGGACTCCTGGTCCGCAGCCTTTATAGCCTCAATCGTTTCAATCCTGGTTTCCAGTCGCACAACGTGCTGACAGCGCAATTAACATTCCCGGCAAGCCGGTTCAGCGATGCGGCTTTCAGCCAGGCGATGAATCGTCTCGATACGCGTCTGCGTCTTTTGCCTGGAGTTGTTTCGGCCACCGATGTGGCCATACTGCCGCTCAGCAGCAACACCATGAGCACCACCTTCGAACTCGAAGGCCATCCGCTGGCAAAGGCCGATCAGCCCCGCACCCGGGCCAATATCATAGGAAGCCATTATTTTGAAACCATGGGTATTCCGTTGCTTTCCGGCCGCGATCTGGCCGAAACAGACACGCGGGACACGACCAGGGTAGTGATCATCAATAAGACCCTGGCGCAGCACTTCTTCCCCAATCAGGATCCCATTGGCAAACAAATCAGGACAGGGCTTGCAGCTTATGCGGAAGCGAAAGCCCCTCCGATGCGTGTCATTGTGGGAGTTGCCGGCTCGGTGACGCAAAATCGGATTGGCCAGGACCCATTGCCGGAAATCTTTTTTCCACGGGACCAGCTTCCCTTCGATTTTTCCACCATCGTCGTCAAAACCCAAACCGATCCGCGGAGCTATCTGCCTCCTGTCGAAGATGCATTCCATGGCATAGATAATGATATTCCGCTGGAAGAAGTCCATACGTTGGACGATCTAGTTTCTCGTTCCCTGGCGCAGCCGGAATTCATGAGCGATCTGTTTCTGGCCTTTGCCCTGATTGCGTTGATTCTCACCAGCATCGGGTTGTATAGCGTCATTGCGTACTCCGTCTCGCAACGGATCCATGAGATAGCGACGCGGCAGGCCCTCGGCGCTCCCAAGAGCAGCATTTTGAGGTTGATCCTGAGGCAAGGCATGCTCCTTGCCGCGGCAGGGATCACGCTCGGCCTGGTGGGTGCATTTGCCGCTGCAGGGCTTCTCACATCCTTCCTGTTTGGAGTTACGCGGACCGATATTCTCACACTGGGGACTGTCGCCGCTGTGGTTTTCGCTATATCGCTTTTCGCCAGTTTCATTCCAGCCTGGCGGGCCACCCAGATTGATCCGATGGTAGCGTTTCGATACGAATAGGGGCCATAACTTGATTTCCAGTTTGACTTCCGCGGAAAAGGCTGCATGGCCGCCGGCCGGTAACCCGCGGAGTCGCGTCTCTGCCGGCTTTGACTGCCCGACTCAATCTGATGATTTATGTGTGCGGTCGGCGGAGTCGCTTCTTCCCTTCTGATTCTTCCCCTCGATTTATTCTCGTGAATCCGGCAACCAATGGCGCGCGCCGGCCATCGTCTCACACCGCGAGATCATCCGCAGGAAATCAACTCCAAGGTCAGGCAGTCGCAGATGAGTTTGGATTCAGTATTCACGCGGCAACCAGCGGGCGGAACAACTCGGAAGCACAATACAGACTTGGTCCAATGGATACACAGTTTGCACGGGAAAGAAGCAAAGCAGGAGAAGTCACATACAGACTGTGCTGCAATACTCCAAATTGCGGATCTTATCGCTTCCGAGGAGAACAACACATGATTGCTGAAGACAAGACGAAAACACCAGTAACCGGATTTCTGGTCGTTCCCAAAGTTGCTCAAACCGTGAAATTTGTCAACAAAGTTTTTGGGGGCGAAGAACAGCAGCGCTACCAGGCTCCCGACGGGAAGACTTGGTATTCTGTAATGCAAGTCGGAGGCGTCCCGGTTAGCCTCATGGAACAATTCCCGTCGATGGGGTTGTATGCTCCGAATTATCGTCCAGCCGCTGGCGGCGATACGGCGATGATTGCGGTTGCGGTAGATGATGTGGATGCAACTTTCAAGAAGGCGCTCGAACACGGGGCCACTCCCATTCTTGAGCCCCATGATGCATATTGGGGAGACAGGTACGCTGAATTCCGGGACGAAGCCGGTGTCAGATATTCCATTGCCGACGCGGCTTGCGGCGACTTCGCCACGGCTGTCACAGGGTCAGGCCCGGAAGCGTCCGAACTTACTCCTGAAGAGGTCAGGAAAAAGTTCGACCAATTTCAAAAAAACCATAACAACCCGGCCACCCCAGCAGCAATTGTTGGGATCAACGCGGCCGCTATCATCAACGCAATGCCATCTATTCGCCTGGCGTTTGCCCCGAACGATACAAAACTGACTCCTGAATCTGGGGAAGAACTGGCTTACGTCGCCGATTACCTGAAAGAGAACCCGGACAAGAAGCTCGTTGTGGTGGGGCACACTGATTCAGTCGGAGCGCCCGCGGAAGAACTGATGCATCTTTCGGTCAAGAGAGCCCAGGTTGTGGCCAAGGAACTGGCTAAGACCCACGGGATCGACCCCGATCGTCTCCAGGCTCAAGGCGCTGGTCATCTGTCTCCGGTCGCATCTAACTCAACTGAGTCAGGTCGAGCCTTAAACCGCCGTGTGGTGTTCGTAGACGCGTAAGGAACTGTTCGGTTAAGCCGTTTGTTCATCGCGCGTTCGTCAACGTGGCTGGAACCCGCGGCCGGTCCCGGACGAGATCCGACCGCAGATAGGGAGTGTGCTGTCTTATGATGCCGATAAAAAAAGCCTTGGGTCGCCGCAGTTTCCTGCGCGGTGCAGGCGCAATGATTAGCCTGCCATTGCTCGATGCGATGGTCCCCGCACTCACACCGCTACGGCTCACTGCCGCTAGTGCTGCCATGCGTCTTGGCTTCGTTTACACACCCAATGGGGTTGTCCAAAAAGCATGGATTCCCGCAAAAACCGGCAGCGGCTATGAGTTGCCAGATGCCATGCGGCCCCTGGAACCGTTTCGCCAGCAGATGCTGCTGCTGAGTAACCTGGCGCAACATACAGGCCGCCCCATCGGTGATGGTGGAGGCGATCACTCGCGCGCAAGTGCAACTTGGCTGACTGGTGTGGCTCCCAAGCGCACCGTGGGGTCCGACGTGGAAGCCGGAATTTCCGCCGATCAGATAGCCGCGGGGGAGCTAGGCAAGAAAACGCCGCTGCGGTCCCTGGAACTCGGACTTGAACGCTCTCCTCTGTCCGATAGCGGGTACAACAGCATTTACGCAAATACGATTTCCTGGCGCACTCCAACCACTCCGAACGTCGTTGAAACGAATCCGCGACAGGCGTTCGAGATGATGTTTGGCCGTACGGAAAACACTGATCAGGATAAAGCGCCCAGGCTGTATTCCCGTCGCAGCATTCTCGATGTGGTACGGCCGGACGCCTCACGGTTACGCTCAAGGTTGGGCGCCCGTGACCGGATAAGGCTGGATCAGCACCTGGAAAACATACGCAACCTGGAGCTCCGCATTGAAGCAGTTGACAAACAGAGCGTGAGCGATAGTTTCGAGGATCGCGCCAAACTGATGGGAGACCTGATGGTGATGGCGTTCCAGACGGACACGACGAGGGTTGTAAGCTTCATGCTGGCGCGCGAAGGAAGCGAACTGCCGTATCCTTCCTTGGGCGTTTCGGAAGGACATCACTCGGTTACGCATCACCGGAACGACTCCGGAAAGATCGCAAAAACGCTGAAGATCAACCAGCTTCATGCGGCTTTGTTCTCTTACCTTATCGACAGAATGCAGTCCACTCCCCATGGCGACGGCACACTGCTCGACAACTCACTGCTGTTGTTCGGCAGCAGCCTGGGCGATGGCAACGATCATACCCATCATGATCTCCCCCTCGTGCTGGCCGGCGGCAAAAACTGCAAGATCAAAGGCGGAAAGCACATCCGTTACCCGCAGGGTACGCCTATGAACAACCTTCTGGTTACGATGTTGCGCAAAGCCGGAGTACCCATCGGAAGCATCGGCGACTCCACGGGCGAACTGGACCTGGCGCAAGCCTGAAGCAGGCGCTTGCGGAATGAACTTATCTGCGGCGGCGGGACGGGCATCAGACGTTCCGACGCCGCAGATACTTTTTCAGGGTTGTTATTTTTCCGAATGGAAGTCGCACTATCTATGAAAATACTGTTGAAAATACCGCGTTTTTTCGGACGAGACGCTCGGGGCTATGGCTCGCCAGTAATTGAAATTCAGATGCTCTTCCGCCGCTTGGATACGCCTCGAACCCATAGCAGGATCAAGAACCCGAATGGGAGAGCGTATAGCAGCAGGTCCAATTTCCCAAGGCCTGCAGGCGTCGGCTCCACGCGGGAAACCAGTTCTCCGCCGCCGCTCGAGCTTTGTAAAATGAGGCGCACGCGCCAGAACTCCTGTCGATCAAACGCCACCTGGTTGTTATCGTACTGCACATGGTCGCGCACCCGGTCGCGCCAGGCATCGTAAAGCGCTTCCGGTAGACGGCCGCTTTCCGGCTGTACCGCGATTTGCACCCGCAAATCACCGGGAATGTTCTGGCCGGGAGCAGGATCCACGATCACGAAGAAGGTTCCTGTACCGAGATCCGGATGGGTCCAGAGGGAAATGATGACAGGACCTACCCGCTTGCTTTCCACGATCGGAAACGGAGGCCCGTTGTGGGCCCTGGCGGGAACAGGCAAGGCCAGGCAGCCAACCGCAAACAGAAGGAGCCGGAGCAAGATCGCCGGCGCGGAATTGCAATCTCTCAACATTTTGATAATTGCAGTCACTCCTTCCGAGGTGCTAGCCCGTCATCAATGTAGCGCGCATTTCCATGGGCTGAAGCAGCAACCACACCGCTGTAACGCAAAGCAAGAGACATACGACGGCCCAGGGAAAGAAGATCCGGACTGGATGCTCGGGCGAATCGTCTTTGGCCAGCCGGTATGCCACCAGCAATGAGCCGGCCAGCCCCAGCCCGATAAAACAGAGTTGGAGAGGTTGGACAAAACGTACGGGAATCCCCGTGAAGGTCCAATGCGGGCTGCCCAGAATATTCCAGCCCAGGCTGGCGGCGGCGCTCTGCGCGACCGGAATAAACGTGAACATTCCGGTAAGAAAATGAAAAGCATAATGCGCAACCCACATCCCAAACCCAAAGGGGACGAGGGCATAGCTGTAGCGCACGACGATCCGCAACAGCGAGCCTTGCCTGCTTCCGCCTATCCTGGTCAGCCAGGCCGCAAACCCCAGCAATACCAGGGGTTCCAGTACCAGGAAGCATCCGAAGATCACACCAAGGACCGGCAGCTCATGGCTCACGCGCATCGCGCGGGCCAGCCACTTCTCTGCCAGATAGACGGGACTGACCATGCCGAACGCATTCAGCAGCGCGCCAAAAGTAAACAGGACCGCCAGAGTGGACAAGTCCTTCCGCCGCGAAAAAAGACCTATGCCTGAACGCGGAGGATCGCCCATCAGCTCTTCTGCAGGCACGCGGGACATGATTCCCACATTGTCATGCGGACATGCATGAACACAGTCTAGGCAAAATGTGCAATCCATATTGCCAGCCTTGAGAGGCTGGAACAGCGCCAGTTCACACCCGCGCTGAAGTACCGGTGGCTCGGGGGCATCTCCGCGCTTCCCGCGGATGCAATCTTTGCTGGCACATGCGGAGCAGGTCTCATGGTTTCGTACCCTGACTTCCAGAGGCGAGAGCAGCGAGGCCACAAAATTGAACTGCCCGATAGGACATACGAATTTGCAAAAGGAGGCATGCTTGAAAACGCCATCGACAGCCAGCACGGCAAAAAAATAACCCACGATCAGCCACGCGGTCCACCAGGGCGAAGACCACAAGTCGAAAAGCTCATAGACGAAAAGAAAGGCCACAAAAAGGCCGAGGGCCGTCCATTTGTTCCGCAGCTTGCGCGGCCAGTTGAACCTGGGTTGAAAGAGGCGCCGCGCCAGATTGCGCGGCAGCATGAAAGGACAAGCCAGGCAGAAAAAATTGCCGGCGCCAAGAATCACCAGCACGAGCACTCCACGAAACTGCACCCATGTAAGAGTGGTAGCCAGGTTTTTTGGCGCGAGCGCCGGCCCGAACATCCCATGCAGAACCATGGCAATACTGGCCAGAAAAAGAGGGGCTTGCAGAAGAGTCCGGGAGTGACGCCAGCGGAGCAGCGCTCCCAGGCCGAAAACACGCAGCAGGTCAAAGCCTGGCTGCGCAGCAACCCGGGGCTGTCCCAGAATCTTCAGCGCAGGATGGAAAGATTTGGCAGACACGATTATTGTGTTTCAACCCCTCTCAACTCAATCTGCCGTTCCAGATTCTGGCCGTTCGCAAGCGTAATGTGTGCCAACACAAGCCAATCGCCCGCCATAGCAAGATCGAGCCGCCCCGCATAACTCCCCGGAGCAATCTCCCGGGCTTGACCAAACACCGGCGCCATGCCCGGATGAGACATAAGCTGTTCGAACGCGATGTGAGCGCCGGCCACCGGGTTTGAAGCAGAGTCCGTCAGTTGGAGTATGACCTCAGCTTGTCCCACCCGAAGCGGCCAGGGAGTGATCGTATGCGTGAGCGCGATTCTAAGAGGCGCAGCGCCCTTCCGGCTGCATCCGCCCCCGAGCAAGGCAGTAACCAGAAGAACCAGGCAGCAACGGTTCAGCTTCCTTCTCCTGTCGGATGCAGCCGCCTCACGCCGCCGCGGCACTTACGACCTCGCCATGCCGATGCCAGGCACAAGTGCATTTAGCGGGCTCCAATTCCCCCGCGGCTGGAAACATATGGTAGTACATCCCGATCGCCATCGGGATGAACACGATTGTGTTATATGCCAGGTGAAGCTCGACCCGGGGAAACCATAGCTGCAAGATGCTCACCGGGACCGGCGAATGAAACCAATAATGACGGGTAAGCGCCTGGTATTGCAATATCAGATGCTCGATGTGATGCCAGAACTGGATGCCCAAAGCGATCATCCACCATCTGTAAGATTCACCCGTAAAACCTTTGTGAAAGGCCCAGAGCCCGATCAGCATGATCAGCGCATAGCCGTAATGCAGCGCTTCCGATTGCACCAGCCAGGGATAGACCAGGCCCAGCATGCCTAAGGCTTTGGGCCGCGGCCAATGCATCACGTAAATCTGATACGCCTGAAAGAGGTGCTCACCCCAATGCCCAATCACAATCACCATAAAACCCAGCAGCGCCGGCTTGTGCCATTGCGTGTTGAGCTTTTCATAAAAGCCTGGCTTTGCGGGGCTTACCACGCAATCCGTATTTGTGGCTGAAACTGTCATAAATCCTCTCAAAATACCGCGCGGATCTAAATGCGAGACCGGTTCACTCGAAAGCCAAGACGGGATAAGTCAGAGCGCCAAATTTTTAAACAATACCCGAATCGCGGCTTCTCTTAGATTGCTAATTTGGCGCGTTCATGGGCTGCATCCGCTGAGAAGCACAATTCGAAGCGAGCGGCGGTGGTTGCATTCGCTACATTCGGCGGGCTTGGTCGGAAGTATTCAGGCCGGAAGTCGAATTGTGTTCACTGCTCGTCCAGCTCCAGGACCTCGTTCAGCGCTAACGGCTCCAAGCGTTGGAAAGAACCGCTTAAGAGCATGACAATCCCGGCATCAGTCATTGGCCTTCGCTGGTTGTAACAACCCGCCCATGCGTACGCGAATGCGGGGCACTCCATCCAAATCAAGAGCGACCGGCCCACGCGAAGTGGCATTGACCCCGCGCAAAACGGCCATCGTATCCCGTCCGAATCTCGTGCTGCGAGGCAGGCGTTTTGGCCAGCGGCCAATGCGCTGATACATCTGCACCAGAGGCTGGGATTGACAAACGGAATGCTGCGGGCCTCAGTCGTTCCAAGCTTCGGCACGCTGAGCTGCCAAACGGCCAGTAGTTCCAGCAGCATGGCTTTGGGAGTTCGGTCCGGCTTACGGATGTCTGCGCTTTTGAACAGGCGACGCAGGCTGCGGTCCCAGCCCTTTTTAGCTGCCTCGGGATCTCCATTTCCTGTCCAGAAGAAGTACCGCGGATTAGAGTTTGGAATTGATCGAAGCAGTTCCGCGACATGTGCGGGCAAAGGAACGTAGACAGGGACACCGGTTTTGGCTCGATACAGGAAGAGCTTGTTGCTCGCCTAGAGCGTTCTCGTTCCAGAGTTACGGCGTCTCTAATGGCAAGCCCCGACCACCGCATCAGGAGATTGAGTGCACGAAGACGTTCCGCACGATAATGAAAATCACGACCGCCCCGCCAGTGCCCATGGGCATGAGTGGCTCGATGATGCGGGCAAACTCCTCGCGGCTGAAATGTCGGTGGGAACCTGCTTAACCCGGATTGGTTTCAAGAACCGCGCCGGATTCTTTTCCAACCATTCGTTTCGGACACAAAACCAGAGAAACCCGGAAAGCCGTTGATGTCTTCTTCGCGCGGTGTTGGCGTTGTTGCCCGCGTTGGCCCATGTGGCCCGAAACTTCGAAAAGACTGATGCCGTCAATTCGTGAAGTTCGGTAAGCTCCTGTTCCCAAACCCACTGCAGGAGCTGCCTCTCAAGCAATGTCTTACTCTGCCCGGTAGTGGTGTTCGACAAATGTCCGGAGCGTTCATCTTCTAAAAAGGCAGCAACGGCCTCTTCAATGGTGACTTTAGGAGCAGGCTCAGGAGTTTGCGACACGATGCGGACAATCTGCCTTGTGCCGGGCGTACACAAAAAGGCCCATAACAACTGGTGCGAAGGTAAGCGAGAACGCAAACTCGGCCAAACCGCGGTACAAAAACAATACAAATTGAAAGCGGTGGCTGTAACCTGTTGAAAAAGGATGCTTGGAATGGTGGAGCTAGTCGGGATCGAAAAGCTCGGGATTCTGAAAACAGGCAAGTTATTGATTTGTCGGGAATCCTACAATGCCCACAAAGCCTCAAACACCTGCAATGCCGGATTCATTGTACGTTTATTGTACGGTGATTTTTGCGAAAATCAATTACTGCCTTGAGGTCTAGCCATTGCGCCCACGGCGTCAGCACCGGCCCGAATCCATTCGGTTCGTCCGCCTGGAGTTCGTGGGGCCGGGCGCAGTTCGACACACCGCGCGGCCCCCAGGTGCGCTGCTGCTGATCGGACTGCAGAAACAATCGCATCGCCCCCCTGCATCAGAAAGAGCTCGCTGCCATGCCTTCGCGCTGAGGTTGAAGTCCCTTAACTGGCAGGATCTGCGGAAGAGAGAACCACTAAGTGAAAAGGAGGATGTTAGTTTCAATATATATTCCTTCGAACCAATTCGTGTCTGTTACGCTCGGATGTTAAGTCGTGACTCTGCCTTACTGATTGGATAATTGCTTGAGATTAGCGATGATGTCGGTTCGCTCGTCAGCTTTTTCAAAATGATGTTTATATCGTCATCGCGGATAAACTTATCAATATCGGTCAGCCATTTATCTAGTGAAGCGGCGTCCCAAGTTTTGTTGGCGGCCTTCAATGTGTCAGAGTAGTTAACGCTAGCGATGAAGCCTGGCTTTTGTCTAAATACTGCACGAAGCCTCGGACTTTCCTTCTCTTTATCGAGGTTATGGCAGGGAGTACAACGCTTCTGGAAGAATTCCTGCCCCGCGTCGGATTGACCTGCTCCCCCAGAAATAAACAGACTGAATGAGACTTCTCCATTAATTGAGCGGTCCCTTTTTCTGTTACACCTTCAAGGAAAATTTGCGCCCATCACGTAAATCTTAATTAAGACCCAGTCGGGGTCGTATTCCATAGATCCATCGATCCCAACTTTAGAAGCGACAACTGGCCCGTGGAGCTAAAAACGGGCTTTAGGAAGACAAGGTAACGGATCAACGGGTCGTCGGGTAGTGGGAAAGCCAGGGTTACCTTAGGGCTTACCCACTCCTCGGCCTGCCCGCCTGGTTGGGCCTCGCCATGTGACGTTCTTCGGTCACCCTGGGCCTTGAGGCCCCGTATTTCACCACTATTAGTCACTGCAACAACCACGAGTGAATCCTGAATGACGTCCAGCCCCGTACCTCCAGGTGAACCGTTCTGACGTTGTGTGCGCGTCACGAGAGTGAAGTTGCCGGAGAGCGTCATGGTATCGGCTGTTGACTTCGGGATAGGTTCGGTATGGCCGGGAAGTGAATCCCATGTGATCGTAAGTGTCTGGTGAAGGGGTAACTTCTGCTGATACTGTACAAGGGCTGGGAGCGTGCTCACGTAGGACGGTAGGTGGCCTGCCCCGGAAGTCTGCAACAACTGTGGAGTGAGGACATTCGAAGGAGACTGGGCCTGCAGCCAAAAAGTGGTTGGGTTAAATTGCTTGCCCAAACCCAGCGTGACCATAATGACAACCCCGAACTTTACGAACCTAGACAGTTTCATCGCGCCTCCTTCAGGGTAGCAACGGTCTTCGATGCGAGATCTACCGCGGAAACGAATTCTGCAAGATCGCGGAACCCTCCGTGTCTTTTCCCATTGATGAATACTGTGGGAGTTGAATGTATGTTGTAAGATCTGGCCAAATCCAGATCCTGTTGCAGACGTTCGTTTGGATAGGATGATGCCATGCATTTGGCGTACTCGTCCCGGTTCACGCCTGGAAGACCACGAATCAAACCGTCAATTTCAGCCCCCAAGGTTTGGCTGGTCACAGCCTTCTGCTTCGAAAATAATAAATCGTGAAATTGCCAGAAAGCAGCCGGGTTTTGCCGACTGATACAGATGCCGGCCTCAGCAGCGGGCTTCGCCCACGGGTGTATCGACAGTGGAGCGTTTCTAAAAATCACTCGGACTTTTCCCGGGTTTTCCTTCATATATTGATCGAACATACGTGTAAAGGCCGCACAAAAGGGGCATTGGAAATCGGAAAACACCACCACGCTCACAGCCGTGCTGCCCTGCCCTCGGCTGGGGGCCCCGTCCAATCGCGCGTTTTCAAGTAGCTCTTCGCTCAAACGAGCATCTGTAACCTGTGGATCAAGAGCAATGTCCCAAAGCGCAGGCGAAAGGAACTTTTTATCGGGGGAAAGATACAGTACAGCCTGCCGCTGCGAATCAGTTACGCTCAGGAACAGCTGGCGATAGCATGTTCCCGGCACGATCTTTTCCTGATCAAGCGTTGGCAAAGCAGGATCGATTCGAAGCGCCCGTGCCGCCACGCGAAGCACCTGTGATTTTACTGTGCCATCCAACGGCCCCCCACATTCAGCCTGTGCCTGCGCCAGTACAGGAAATGTTAGGAAAGCCAGCATTCCTGGCAAGACGAGCAAGAGGTTCATGGCTTTTCTTCCATAGCTGCGACCGCGAACAAGAATGATAGTCATAAGTGCCTTCTTTCCTAATCAATGTGCAGGCAGCAGGGCGCGCACGCTAGTAAGGAACTGGGGCACAGCCATGCCTTTATATTCCGGAGTAAGCTGGTCTCCGGAGTATAAGGGGTACACCTTCTCCGCCTTGAGCCGGAACCCCCCCTGCACGCCATAGCCGGTCAGGCGGTATCCTGGTGTAAGTTGCCTTTCGGTGCCTTGCGAGAAGTGCAAACAGACCATATAGCGCCCCCCGTTCCGGAAAGGATGAAAGTTTGGAATCCTGGTATAGGCATGGGTTTTAGAATCGAATGCCACCATGCCGAACGGTACCGAGAAGGTAACAGTGCCATAGGTCCGACCCTTCAACGTTTGCAGGATTTCAGCTTTGTACACCGTTATCGGAGCTTGGCCGGAAGGCGAGAGCTGGCTGGAATTACTGAGGATATGCAGCAACAATACTTCGTCGCTCTTTGCCATCATGGGCGCCATGTCAGTAAAGAGCTTGGTTGCATCCACCGTCATCGTTTGGTTGAGCTGCCCACCCGCATTTATTGTCTGCTGATATAGCGCGCTATTTTTAAGCCTTTGTTGATAGTTGGCCAAGCCGGCGGAGTGTTGCCCCCAGAATGGAGCTGCGGTCGCCATC
>JBAVLE010000431.1:0-8218 GCA_049688735.1 Candidatus Angelobacter sp.
AAAACATAAGGCTGTAGTCTGCGCCGCATGCAAGATCTCTTTTAATGGACGCTCCTTACATACGCATTCTTGTAGGGCGGTAGCATATTCTGCGAGATTCGCTTCCGGCAGGTCACGCAGCCTCTGCACTTTCGTTTGCGCCGTTTCCCACTCGCAGAGAAGACGTTCAACATCACGGCCTTCAAGAACATCTTTGTGCCTGAGTGCGAGTTCTTGCATAAGCACGCGGTAAGGTAGCGAATGCTCCCAAACATCGGCGGCGGTGGCAATTGGAGAAGCAGTGACAGGATTGGCAGAGATGGAAGTCGGCATAAGAAACTCCTTGCGGCGGATCGGCCTGAAGTACTGAGCCTACCGAACGGAAAACCGCACCATATAACACAACGAAATCCGGCCGAACGGCCCTTTGCGGGGGTGTTCCCAATGTATATAACTGAATGACAATTGGAGTCAATGGAAGCAACTACTTTTTGCAGCTTCACCGCTGGCGCGGTTCTAAGGCCTTAGGGCATTTAGTATTGATTTAGTCTAGACAGAAAACGTTAGGACTAAGGCTGCTTTAAGGTAGCCTCATTGTGCACCACATCTTTCACGTTCTGGCGGCGGAACTTGTCTGCCTGGCGCGTAGCCAGCACTCGGACACGTCGCGCGGGCAGCGTAACCGGCTCAATCTTCTCAAAGCGCCCACGCTGAATTTCAACATCAAAACGGAACCAATCGCTCTTATAAAGCCGTCCGGCGGAATAGAAGCTGACAGAAGCCGCGATTGTTCCCTCAAAGTCGTTTCCGGTAATGGCAAGGATGCGTTCACCGATGTGTTGCGTCCAGGTATTGCCGCCCACCAGCGGATCGTTGAGGTACTGGCGCTCAAACGGCATCGCGTGCGTCATGGTGCGCAGCTGCACAAGCTGAAGAAGAACGGCAGCACGCGCAAGGTTGGTAATCACGATCTTGGCGTCGGCGGTGGACGCGCGTTCCAGCCGCACGTGCAATTCGGGCGCCCATTCGCGCTCAAACTGTTCGCGTGAAAGTTCCAATCCTCGATCGGCAGCCTTGGCATATCGCAGGGTGGCCCGCGCCAACACCACGCTCAGTATGGTGGTAACAATGGTAGCCGCCACCGGAATGTATTCCAGCAACGTAGTAAATGGCACGCGCGCAACGGAAGCCATCAGCATGGAGATATAGCTTACTGAGATTTGCCGGTTTTCCCGAGATGCGGGACGTGTCTGGGCTTTGGTAATCCGGAAAAGAACGGCGCGCGTAAGTAGCTGAAACCGAAGAGAAAACAGCGAACTTTCCTCATCGTCTAGCCAGTGGATCGCCTATCCTTCGTTTTTCACGGCGGCTTCAGCGGCCAGGAAGCCGATTTTTGAGTGGGTGCCATCACAGAAAGGTTTATTTGTAGAAGCGCCGCAGCGGCACAGCGCGATCGCCTGTTTCCCGCTGATGTCTACTTTTTTGCCATCAGCGTCAGCAATTTCCAACTGGCTCAGATCTCCACTGACCACGTAAGGGCCGGTTTTTTTGATGAGGATATTGATTGCCATTCAGTTCCCTCCGGGGAAGTTTTATGTTGAAACAATCTAAATGTTGCGCTCGCGGCACGCAAGCCGAAGCCAATTTGGTTATTAGGTAATTTAGTAATTTGGCAATTTAAGACCAACCCTCAAGTGCAATCCAATCAGTCGTCTCTCACCGCACGAGCTTTGGATTCTTCAATTACCAGATTATTCAATTATTAAATAATGAGATACGGCGCCGATTTCAGTCTACCGTTTCTTGAACGCAACGTTCACCAGTAGCTTATCCCCTTCAATATCGACGACGTTGCAGAATGTCCGGTCCCCGCGGCGTGCGAAATCAAGTCCCACGCGGCTGCCGCCAACTCGCATGTTGCGGATGCTGAGGTGCTCCAGAAATTCCGGCAGCGACGGGTTTACGATGTTCAACTCTTTTCTTTGGGCGCTGGGCCGGATACCAAGAACCGACATCAGAATGAGAAATACCGAGCCTGATGCCCATGCCTGCGGAGAGCACGAAACCGGATACTGCACAGGTTCATCGTGTTCACGACGTTCAATCCCGCAGAAGAGCTCCGGCAGGCGGTAATCGCGGAAATTCAGCGCGGCTTGAAAGAGCGCAGTAAATAGCTGGTTGGCCGGCTCGCGAAATTCATACAGCGCCATGCCGTGCGCAATCAGCGAATTGTCATGCGGCCATATTGAACCGCGATGATAGCTTAGGGGATTGAAGATGCGCTCATCGCGTGACATGGTGCGCCAGCCCCAGCCGGAAAACATATCGTCACGCATAAAGCGTTGCGTTATTGTTTTGGCGCGGTCCTGGGGCAGCATGCGGGTAAAAAGCAGCTGGCCGGGATTCGATGAAACAACCTGGGTCTGCCGTTTGTCACGGTCCAGTGCCATGGCATAAAAACCGTGTTTGGGCATCCAGAAAGCTTTTTCAAAGCGCCTGGCCATTTCCGCAGAATCCTTCTTCAGCTTGTCTGCTGTCTTAATGTCCCCAAAAGAGCGCATGAGAGAGGCCATTCTGTACTTGGCCTCATAGACGTAGCCCTGCACTTCACACAATGCGATTGGACTCTTGGCGACTTCACCATCATGGTGCATGATGGCGTCCCAGGAATCTTTCCAGCCCTGATTGACCAGACCTTTTGACGAGCGGCGCTGATACTCCACAAAACCGTCGCCATCAAGATCGCCGTATGAATCAATCCATTCCAGTGCGCGATATGCATGCGGTAACAGGTCTTTTACGAGCTGCTCATCTGCGGTCCAATTAAAAGTTTCGCTCAACAGAATGAGCCAGAGTGGCGTGGCGTCTACCGATCCATAATAGGGACCAAAAGGCATCTCCCCGGCGCGGGTCATTTCCCCTTCACGATATTCGTGGAGAATCTTGCCCGGCTCTTCATCGCGCCAGTCGTTTTTCTCCTTACCCTGCAGTGAAGCCAACACACGCAACGTTTCACTGGCCAGTCGCGGATTCAGCATCAAGGACTGGTAGGCAGCAATAATTGAGTCGCGACCGAACATGGTGGCAAACCAGGGAATACCGGCAGCGATAACACGCTCCCTGGCCTCAGGAATCTGCAACGCGTGAAAATCAGCTTTGCAGGTATCTACCATCTCTGTGAAGATGTTGTTGCCGGCGCTAAAGCTGGTTGAGTGCGATGCCCACTCCGCAATCGCTTCTCGACGCGAGCGCAGTTGCTGCCCAAAATCAGAATGCACAGAGCGACAGCGCTTCCCTTCCACATGCGGGACTACCGTGGTGTGCAACTGGAAACGTTTAAAGGGCGGCAGCCGCAGCTTCCACCTTGCTGTGGTGCCATCTACCTTGTCCGGCTCAGGGGAAAGATGAATAACGGTTTCGCGGGCAACACCATCCAGACCGCAGTAGTGAAAGACAATGGAATCGTGCCGAACTATTGGCAGGTAATACTGGCCAAGTTTTTGTCGGGCTACCCCGCGCACCTGGAAAACGTCCATGAAATCGGCTTCATAAGCCAGTTCAATGTTCAATTCAAGCTCATGGAAGTTAAAATTCTCAAAAGAAAAATTATCAAACAGTGTTTCGGAGGAGAGCAATTGCTCCCGGCGGATATGTACCGTGTTCTCAGGAATCTCGTAAGTCTCACGCATTGTGCTCTTCCCAGTGGTGAGCTCAATTTGAGATGCAAACGTCTGCTCCGTGCTGGAAGAAAGCACCACGGTGCGATATCCGTCTACGCGAAGCTCCAACCGGCTGAGAAAACGGGTATCGTCGTGGAAGAAACCCACATCGGCAGCGCCGGGCGGCATCACGTCCCCCGCAACGGTTGTAGAGAGAAATGTCTTGCCGTCAATCAGAGTGAGGTTATTGACCTTGCGCGGCTCGGCGTTCTGATACACCAGCCGCGGCTCTGGATAAGGCGGAGAAATCTCCACTAGTTCAGAATGGGGGATCAGGGGTTTGGCGCTCATGCCACAATCTGCTCCGCTTCAGCCACGCCGTCGCGCAGAATTTCTGAATAAAGAGCAATGTAATCCCGGGTCATTCGTTTTACGGAGAAGACCTTTTCCATATAGCCGCGAACGATTGCGGCCGGAATATCAAGATTGCGGGCGCACTCTGCCAACTCAGCGGCGGTCTTGCGCACGTTTCCGCTCACGCCTTCTTTAACAACTTCTGCAACAGATCCGCCGGGCATGGCTAAAACCGGGGTTCCACAAGCCATGGCTTCAATCATAACAAGGCCGAACGGCTCGTCCCACTGCACGGGAAAAAGCATGGCCAGCGACTTGCTCAGCAGTTCCACCTTGTCTTGCATTCCTACTTCGCCCACGTATTCAATGAACTTGCCATCGACGTACGGCTTGACCATAGTCTCCCAATACTGCTTGTTGATGGGCTGGATCTCACCGGCAATCTTGAGAGGAATACCCGATTTCCTGGCGATTTCAATGGCCAAGTGCGTACCTTTGGGCGGCGCAATTCTTCCTAGAAAGCTGAGGTATTCACGGTTTCCCTCCGGCACTGTATAAAGCGAGGGATCAATTCCGTGGTGAATGGTCCTCATGTGCGGCATGCTCAGCTTTTCCCGCTGAAAGTCACTGATGGTGACGTAAGAAACATTCGGGTAACGCTTGTAAAAGTCCACCAATGACTCGTCGAAGGCATGATGCACAGTATGAACCGCTGGCACATCAATGAAATGGGTAAAACTCAAGCCAGGAGCGCTGTTCACGTGTATTAAATCGGCTTCAGCGGCTGCTTCTTTGATGGCCCAGGCGAAATGGTTCAAACCCTTCAGCGAGGCTTCCGCTTCATACTTCAAAGGCCACTGGCCTTCAGGATAAAGCCAGCGAATGGGCGCATCCACTGTGGCTTCGCCGTTAGTGTACACGACCACGTCCACACCCTGGCGCTGAAGCCCCTGAGCCAGTTCTGCAATGAATAATTCGGTACCACCGTATTTCTTTGGCGGCACTGCAATGAACGGCGGAGCTATAAGGGCTACTTTCATATTAGGTTTGAACATTAATAAGATGCCAAATCCAACTCTGGTGAATTCAAAACCTGAGTTCTATGACACGAAAATAACTTGGCACATTTTTGGCGACAGATTTCAGCCATGAATCACACCACTACAGTCGATGAGGATTGCCCGTGAAGGGCTCTGCTCGAAATCGTAAAGTTAACTCGCGGTCAATGCGCCGGTGCGTTTTGAGGGACGGGTGGCGATTTCCACAGCGTGTTCGAATTCCCGAGCACGCACCTCGCTTGTATGGGCAGCAAGAACACGGTCTCGAGCGGCCTGGCCTATTCGTCGAAGTTCGGAATCGTTACTTGTCACGTAGCGAACAATGTCGTCACATCCCTTGGCCACAAGTATTTCGCGGCCAGAAGTGAAAAAAGTATCCAAGCCGGGCCAATAGTCGGAAGCAATAGTCGCGCCGCAAGCGGCTGCCTCAAACAGCCGCACGGAAGGCGAGTAGCCCGCTACCACCATCTCTCGCCGCGTAACGTTCAGTGTGATTCGCGACGAACTGTAAAGCTGCGCGTGATAACGCGGCTCCAGATGCATGATGTGTTCCACGTTCTCAGGCCAGCTGATGTGAGGCGGATATTGCGGGCCAGCAATGATGAATTTCTTTTCCGGGGCCTGGCGCGCAGGTTCGCAGAGAAATTTCTCAATCGTGGGCTGGCGGTCTGGCGCGTAAGTGCCCATATAGCTCATATCGCAGGCAAACCTGGGATTAGCGGGAAGTTCCCGATGTTTATCCGGGTCAACCGAACAATAGAGCGGCACAGCGAAGGGAACTCCGAGGTCTTCTTGAAGTTGCTGAAGCATCGGGCCGCCGGTAAAGCTGAAATAAATGTCTAGTTCAGGAAGATGGGACTTAAGCAGGTAATCAGCGCGTCCATTTTCACGCAGGCTGCGCACCGTAATGGGTGTGTCGATGTCGTAAAAAGCCTTCACCGGGACATTTGAGGCCAGTACCTCTTCAAGCGCGGCAATTCCATCAGGAAAATAGGAGCCGACCATCGCGACATCGGAATCTTGCAGCTCCGCTTTGACCACGGACAGTACATCGTTCCAATTTTCGAATAACTTGACTTCACAATACGGAGGCTCAGGAAGATCACGGTTGTTTTGGTACCACTCCACATTGCGCTCAAAAAACACAATGCGGTGCCCGCGACGATGCAGTGCCTGGCACAACGCGCGGAACGTTGTCGCATGCCCGTTGCCCCATGATGAAGTAATCGAAAGACCGAAAATAGTGATCTTCATAAATTAGCACTCAGCAATAAGCATTCAGCATCAGCTTGTACATCTGACATAGCAAGGTGCTGGCTGGCAATCGCTTCAATAACGTAGCGCGGATCCTGCCGGAACATTGGCAATGATCGCGTCGACTTCTTTTGCGCGCAGCTCGTACGTATGATCCCGCAACGCCCGCATGCGCATGTTCTGGCCAATCTCCTTTGCTTTCGCAGCGGAAGTGTCACGCAACCACGAAACAATTTCTTCTGCGCTGCCCGCGATTAATATTTCGCTTGCGGGCGCAAAGAAGTGTTCGATACCCGCCCAACGGTCGGTGATGAGGCAAGCGGCGGCCCCTGCCGCTTCAAAAACACGTGTAGGCGGAGAAAAGCCAACGCCCGCCATGGAGTCCCGATTAATATTCAACACCATCCGCGCCGAGCAGTTCACGCGGTTGTGGTCTCCGGTGGCAACATGGCCTATCCAGCGAACATTGATGGGAAGCGACTTGCCGCCCCAACCTTCGCCGCCCAACGCGAACTGGAACTCCGGCAAAAGTTCCGCTGCGCGGAAGAAAAACTCTTCAACGCGGCGTTCGCGATCTGGCAGCCGATGGCCGACAAACAACAGATCGCAGGCAAAGGCGGAATCCGGTTTGACAGGATAGTGCGTTTCCGGATCAAGCGCGTTGTAAATCGGATGGCAATTTGCTGCGCCCAGGCGCTGGTAATGCTCCATGACCGGGGTTCCGCCGCCGTAGGTAAAAATAAAGTCATATTGGGGGATGAGCACGCGAAACGGATCTGCAGGATTGGTTTCCACACGCGACAGGGTTGCGGGAGCATCCACATCCCAGAAAGCGACCCGGGTGTTTTCGGATTGGCACTCCAGAACTTTCTCTTCCAGCAGTTCGTCAAACACGCCCACGCCGCTGTGCTTGATTACCAAATCGCACTTTTCCGCCTGCTTCAACAGCCCAGAAATTTCGTTGGCATCTTTGTAAACCATTGTCTCAACGTAACTGAAATCACCGGCGTCTCGGTTTTGGAGGCGGCCATAGGCATCAGGCTCGGCGAAGGTAATGTGATGGCCCAGCGCGTGAAGCTGTTTGTAAATGCCACGGTAATAGGTTGCCGCTCCATTCCAGTAGGAAGACGTGATGCTGGAGCCAAAGACGAAAACTCTCATCGCGAAATCTCCTGGCATATTTGCATAAGTTCTTGCGCCCGGTGAGCGCAGGTGTGGCGCTCGCGAATGGTCTGCAATCCATTTTCTGCGAGCTGGTAACGGGCCTTAGCGTCGCGGCGAAGATGCCGCAACTGCTCAGCCATTTCAACTCCATCGCGTACGACAAGATAATCTTCGCCCGGACGGAAAAGGTTTTCCTGGTCCGTCCAGGGCGAGCAGACCAGCGGAATGCCGCAAGCCAGTGCCTCAAACACTCGAATTGTGGGAATCCCAGAGAGACCATTGGAATATTCGCGACGCGGAATATGCACGCTGAGCGCGCTTTCCGCATAGACTTGCGGAGAAAAAAGATTTGGAAGATAGCCGCGGTATTCCACGTTGGCGCTTACCAGCTTTTGCAGCGCAAATTCCGGATAGCGAACGCCGTGAGCCACCACGCGCATTTCAGGGAGTGTCCGCGCCGGCTGGATCAGGAACTCCTCCAGCTCGGCGGAACGTTCATCGTCGCCCCAATTGCCGATCCAGATCACGTCAATTTCTTTGCGGCGCTGGAGCGGACGAAACTGCTCAACGTCAGCCGCTTCATGAAAAGTCCATGCCCGGTTGATGCCGAAGCCATCGACATAAATGCGGCGGATGGCCTCGCCAAACGCGAGCACGCCATCCACCAGATGCAGATGGAACTTAAGGATTTCCCCAGCCCGGGTGTGAGCGCGATGATGGCTGTCATGGAACAGAGCTATGAAGCCGAAC
>JBAVLE010000432.1:0-26213 GCA_049688735.1 Candidatus Angelobacter sp.
TATTACCGCGCGTTCTTCATGGATCCGCCGGGCTGCGCCGTGGGTGAGTCAGCGCATCGCAACTATCGCGGCGAGACAAAATTCCCTTTTATCCTGCAAAATCTCCATCGATATTTTCTTTATGGCGCTATCGTCTTCCTTTGCTTTCTCTGGTATGACGCAATCCGTGCGTTCTGGTTCCCGGGTCTAGATCAAAAGCTGCACTTTGGCATCGGCGTCGGCACGCTGGTGCTTTTGGTCAACATTATCCTGCTCACGCTGTATCTTTTCTCCTGCCATTCATTGCGGCACCTGATTGGCGGCAAGCTTGATTGCTTCTCCTGCACCGTCACCAATCGCGGACGTCACGGCGCATGGAAGAAAGCCAGCTTTCTCAATGAACGCCACATGTTGTTTGCCTGGTGCAGTTTGATCTCAGTAGGATTTGCCGACTTCTATGTCCGCATGGTGGCCAGCGGAATGATCAAGGACTTTAGAATACTGTGACGAACCAGACGAAATATGAAACCCATGAGCATGATGTCCTGATCATTGGCGCGGGCGGAGCGGGTCTGCGCGCCGCGATTGAAGGACTGGCCGCCGGCGCGCGCGTGGCGGTGGTCTCCAAGTCTCTGCTCGGCAAAGCGCACACGGTAATGGCTGAGGGCGGCATCGCCGCAGCCATGGCGAATGTGGACAAGGCAGATAGCTGGAGGACACATTTCCGTGACACCATGCGCGGCGGCAAGCTGATGAATAACTGGCGCATGGCCCAGCTTCACGCGCAGGAAGCGCCCGAACGCGTCCGCGAACTGGAGCAGTGGGGCGCGCTGTTTGACCGCACTTCTGACGGCGACATTCTGCAACGGGCTTTCGGCGGCCATACCTTCAAACGGCTTTGCCACGTAGGTGACCGCACCGGCCTGGAAATGATACGCACCCTGCAAGATCGCGGCGTTCAGATGGGCTTTGATGTTTTCATGGAGTGCACCATCATCCGCCTTCTTACAGATGGCAAGAGGGTTGTTGGCGCATTCGGATATTGGCGCGAGCAGGGACGCTTTGTGGTGCTAAAAGCGAAGGCCGTCGTCATGGCGACTGGTGGAATCGGCAAAGCTTATCGCATCACGTCAAATTCATGGGAGTACACGGGCGACGGCATGGCGCTGGCCTATGACGCTGGCGCGGAATTGCTGGACATGGAATTTGTGCAGTTTCACCCCACCGGGATGGTCTGGCCTCCCGGAGTACAGGGAATCCTGGTTACGGAAGCGGTGCGCGGCGAAGGCGGCATTCTTCGCAACAAAAATGGTGAGCGCTTCATGGAGAAGTACGATCCCAAGCGCATGGAACTTTCAACTCGCGACGTTGTCGCGCGCTCCATTTACACCGAGGTTCGCGAGGGCCGTGGCAGTGAGCACGGCGGCGCTTATCTGGATATTTCCCACAAACCCGCCGAATACGTAAAGCAGAAGCTTCCCAGCATGTATCACCAGTTCAAAGAGCTGGCGGACGTTGACATCACCAAAGGTCCAATGGAAGTTGGCCCCACGTGCCATTATGTGATGGGCGGAATCCGTGTTGAAGCTGAAACCGCAGCATCGTCATTGCCGGGTCTTTTTGCGGCGGGTGAATGCGCTGCCGGACTCCATGGCGGCAACCGGCTTGGGGGCAACTCACTTTCTGATCTGTTGGTGTTTGGCCGCCGCGCCGGCCTTAGCGCTGCCGCCTATGCCGGCAAAGCATCAGCTTCGTCAATCGACGATCGGCAGATCACAGAGGCTGAGCGGGACATGCTTGCGCCTTTTGATCGAGGCGAAGGCGAGAACCCTTACACCGTTCACCGCGACCTGCAAGAGGTCATGCAGAACCTTGTAGGCATCTTCCGCGTGCAAGAGGACATGAACCAGGCGATGAATGAGTTGGAAAAGCTGAAAGCGCGCGCTGCGCGGGTCCGTGTGGAAGGTTCGCGGTTGTTCAACCCTGGCTGGCATCTCTCGAAAGATTTGAAATCGATGCTTACTGTTTCAGAAGCGGTGACCCGTAGCGCCATGGCTCGCAAGGAAAGCCGCGGCGCGCATAGCCGCATCGACTTCCCCAAGCTCGACGAACAAGTTTGGGGCAAGCAGCACAACTTGATCACTAGAAACGGCGCAGGGATGAACTTGACGCAAGTTCCAGTGGATGAGATTCCAAACGAGTTGAAAGAATTAGTGGCAGATGAGAAATAACGTTAGCCGCGAATCAACGCGAAAGACGCGAATGAAATTTAGGTTTCATTTCGTTGAAGATGTAAGCAAAACGACGATTTACCAAAGGCTAAGAGCCAAGAGCTAAAAGCTAGCAGCTAGGAGCTGATTTTATGGCGGACGCGGTTCTCGAAGTCTTTCGCGGCAATCACGAAGCCGGTGCAGCGAAGCAGTACACAGTGCCCATCGCTCCGGGAATGGTGGTGCTTGACGCTCTCCACTATATTCAGGCGCATCTGGAACCTGACTTAGCCGTTCGCTGGAACTGCAAAGCCGGCAAGTGCGGCTCCTGCTCAGCGGAGGTCAATGGTAAGCCTCGACTCACCTGCAAGACCCGAATGGATGCTCTTCCCACCGACAAGCCCATCACCGTATATCCCATGAAGTCGTTTCCGGTAATCAAGGACCTTGTAACCGATGTCTCATGGAACTATCGCGTCAATAAAAAGATTCCGCCGTTCAGCCCCAAGCCCAAAACGGATTGGAAAATGTATCAGGAAGACATGGATCGAGTGCAGGAGTTCCGCAGATGCATTGAATGCTTCCTGTGCCAGAACGTTTGTCACGTGGTGCGTGATCACCATAAAAAAGAAGAGTTTGGCGGTCCGCGTTTCTTCGTTCGCGTGGCATCACTGGAAATGCATCCGCTGGATAACGTCTCGCGCGTTAAACTGCTGAAGGACGAGCTCGGCATTGGCTATTGCAACATCACCAAGTGCTGCACTGAGGTCTGCCCGGAAGAGATACACATCACGGACAATGCCATTATTCCTCTCAAAGAGCGTGTGGTGGACGAGTATTACGATCCAATCATGAAATTAGTTCGCAAGATACGCGGCGCGCCCAAAGCGGATTAGAATTATTACGTGGTCAAAAACAATCGCTCTTCGTGCGCGAGGCCGGCTTGCGCGCCGAGCGCAGGACCCCCATCAAGCCTGGTTTTGGCTTGATGGGGTGGAAGCGCACTGCCCTAGAAGCAGATAACTTTTGAGACCACAAGACTTGCGGCGGTTTGGAGCGTAAGCGACAGGGGCCTATGGAACGTCAATTAAAAACCATTTCAAAGAACGGCATTGCTGAAGCGCTGGCGAAAGTACAACACTATCGCTACCTGAACCAGGCGGAGGAAGCAGAATCAATCTGCCGCGATATTCTCGCTGTGGATCCGGAAAACCAGATGGCACTGCGCCAGTTGGGCCTCTCCCTTACTGACCAATTTAAAGGCGCACTGTCTGACGGCTTTCGCGAAGCTCAGAACTGCTTTGAGAGGCTCTCCAGCGCATACGAACGGTCTTATTATCAGGGCATCCTGCATGAGCGGCGGGCCAAGGCCCAACTGCGCGCCGGCCACACTGCACATTCCCTTATGGCAAGCTTTGAGAATGCAATGCGCTGTTTTGAGGAAGCGGAGAAGCTTCGTCCGCAGGGAAACGATGACTCACTGTTGCGTTGGAACCGCTGTCTGCGCTTGATGCAGGGCCTTCCAGACGTAGCAAGTGAACCCGATTCCTTTGAAGCCAGTGACGCGCCACCAATTTTTAGAAAATAAGTCTGAAATGAACGCTTTTAGCTTTACTTATTTGGGTGTGCTTTCCAGCACGCGCACCTTCCAGCGGTCTTCAGCGCCGGTCATCACTGCGTAATACTGGATTTGTGCCTGGTCTGAATGGATCACCGTGCCGCCATCCAGTACCTGCGTCTCAATGCTTGCCGTATCTTTCAACTCGATAGCAGCGCCATCAGGAGAATAGAAAATCGCGTCCACCTTGTGGCCATGGTCGATGATGCGCGTTTTCAGGCCATTTTGTTTCTGGTCTTTTACCCGCTGTGTGAATTTGTCCAGGGCAAAGCCCGCGAAGTTATCATTCAAGGGCTGAAGTGTGTTGTTCGCCAGAGACGTGCTAATAGCCTGCCACGCCAGCGTGTAGTCGCGAACGATCGCAGTTTGCGTTACGTCTTCAACCTCGCGCGGTTGAGCATTCTTCACGCTAAGCTGCACGGCAGGTTTTGTATCGGCAAATATGTGCTTAAGCAGAGGCACAGCGCCGGAGATTGCGATTGCTACTCCCAGAGTCAGAATCAGCATGCGCGCAAGCTTCATCGTCCGCCTCCCACGTGCAACTCATTTCCCAGTACTACGCCGGCAGCCACAGTGATGGTTGCGTTGTCAGAAGAAGGCAGTTCAGCCCGTGCCGTGCCTTTCTTAATGCGCGCGTCCACGGTGCTTTTTCCGGTCTTGTCATTCTGAATGAACGTTACGATTGTTCCGTCCGGTACCGGATTGCCACTGCAATCGCGGATGGGATCTGTTTCTACTATCGTTCTGTTGTCCGCGTGACCGGCCACATGCATGCGGAAGCTGCGCTCGCACGGATCAGCCGCAACCTGTTGCACAACGCGTGCTACTGAAGTATCGCCAACGGAAGTGACAAACTGCGCCGCGCCGGCTTTGGTTGCTGAAGCACTGTTGATCCACGCAACACCATCGCGGCTGGTCACGCTCTTCGTCGAACTTGAGCCGCTTACCTCAAGCTTAAAATTCACCGGTGTAGGATCAATGATCAGATTCTGGTATTGATCAAAAATGAATGTCACGCCGCTGATCACGTTGGGCCGCGCGACCGGCACGCGTGAGGGACGAGCAAGAAAGTTGAGCTTTCCCGGCTTTCCCGGCTTCACCCAGAAAACCTGGGATGAATTGCCGTCGCCATGCAACGCGGCAATCCAGCGCCCTGCGCTCCGCAGTTCCCCAGCTTTAATTTCGACGCTGCCGGACTTAAATTCTTTCTTGATCACCTGTCCCGGCCCAACCAGGTAGAGCGTCCCGCTTCCGCTTATGGCGATGCTGAGAGGCTCCCCCGCCACGGCATTCTGTGGCACGTGCAGTTCCGCAGCGCGGGCGCAGTCTGCCGCAAACCAGGAAAGCGCAATCACCAGGCCGATATAAATTACTTTACGCATGTTAGTTCTCACGGTTGTTAAGGCTGTAGTGATTTACCGTTACACGATAAGTGTGTACGTTCGCTGCCAGATCGTCGCGCAACGCAACCGAAAACGGTTGCGGAGTCTGCGGCAGCAGAGCGTGGTCAGAATAAGCGTCTGAAACCCAGATCACATGACCACCATTGTCATAAAACGTGGCGAGTACGTGAGGGATGTTTACGATCTGTCCGCTTTCATTCAGCAATTCGCCTTTCAGCACCGTCCTCCCCGTCAGGTCCTTTTCGATCCGCTGATGCAATACAGCGATCACCGGGTCTGCCGATGCCGGTACCAGCATCCAGTTGTGCGTCATGCGGACGGACTTCACGTCCGCCTTCTTGATGCCGGGAAAATCAATGCGGTATGGCGAGACTTCTTTAGGCAGCAAAATGTGTGAGAGCTTGTCAAAGCTGCTCTCTTCTGCAATGTCCTTGCCGCTGTTGTCGGTCAGAATGGCGCCTACCGTGATGAAAGCCGGAACGGTATCTTCATTGACCACTTCTCCCATAATGGTCAGGGTGCCGTCGCGCTCTACTGCATACATGGAAAGAATGCGGCAATTCGGGTTTTCCACATTCTGGGCGCCCCAGTCGTCGCCTGCGCCGCGCCATATAATGTCCCAGCGCAAATAGTTCACTGGAATGACCTGAGGCGGGACGTTAACTTCTTTTTCCGCGGGCCACACTACTTTCCACGCGCCGTCATCCTTTACTACTTTTAAATCGCGGGTCTCAAAGGAAGCGCCAACGGCGGTTGCATACTTGATTTCCGTGCGGACGCTGGCCTCATTGTCAGACTCATGCAGCACGCGGGTGTTGACTGAATCCAGTTGCGAGTACGTGCGCAGGCTGCCGTTGCGCCCAGCTAGATCGCGGACGAATCCGCCCTCATCAACGTTGCTGGAAGGGGCGACAAAGGCGTATGCACCATGCCAGTCGTGTCCTTTGACGTCCTCAAACATAGATTGCACAGCGCCATCTGGCGTAGAAGCATGTGTTGTTTTGCTTCCATGCAAGGTGCCTACGGCGATCAATAACACCGTAAGCGCTGCAAAGATGATTGTTAATAAGCGGCCCATTACCTTGCCTCCCGGAGTACAGGTTCTTCGTTTGCGGTCAGCGGGAACTCAATTGTTTCAAGCTTGCGGCGCTTGTCTGGAAAGGCCAGAACCAGAAGCAGTGCAACAATGCTGCTGCCGATGGGAAGCGTGCCCCAGAGAATCCCCTCCAGAGCCGTGGGCGGCGTTCCGTAAGGTGTCTTGTGCGCGGGAGGAATCCCGTCTTTCACCCACAGGCTAACGTTGCCGCGGTCATACACTTCTGTTTTGCGCCAGCCTGCAAAAGCAATCAGCGGCTCGTAGTATGGATCGCGAACAAATATATACTTCAAGCCGTACTGCTCAGCATGCTTGAGCACGGCCCGCAGCGATTCAATTCCATTGGTTCCGTAATATTTAGAGTTGGTAAGCTGCGCCGATCCGTACTTCGTCATCTCGGGGAGCAGACGGGCTGAGTTGTATTCGCCGTCCACGCTGCTGGCGTTGGCGTAAATTCCAACTTCAGACATCTTGCTGCCGAACCCAAGCGTGAGATACCGGAACTTGTCATGGCCATCACGGTTCAGGAATGAAACTACTTCAGCGGTGCTGAAAGGCGCATCGTGAATCGGGTGATACACCGGCCATGAAACTGCCATGGCCACGCTGAAGGCGCCCAGCGCTCCCAGAACGAAAGCTGCTTTGCGCCCATAACGATCAATCAAGGTCACTGCGCCCAAAGCTACGATAGGCAGCGCCATAAGGTTGGCCCAGAAGCTGAAACGCTCAAAGGTGAGAATTTCAAAAGGGTTGTGGACATTCGCGCCGGTCACTGCGTTTACCACCCCTGCAAGCATTCCAAGCAGGATGCGCGGCAGCGGCGTAGTTCCACCAAGGCCAAAAATCATCGTCACCCAGAAGCCGATAAACAGAGGCCGCAGCCTGGATTCCTTTAGACCCTTAAGGAAAATAAATGGCAGCGCCAGCAACATCGCGCCCCACGGCACAATGATGTAGTTCACCGCCAGCCACCCCTGGGAGAAGAAGTTTTCGCGGCTGCCGTGGGGGATAGGCATCTGCTTGATCGGATTCGCCTTTAACGCCAGCCAGTAGGGCAGCAGCACCACGATGACTCCAACCACACAGAGCACTGCAAAAATCGCTGATCGTATGAGGACTCCAGCGGTTGTGGCGTCATTGCCTTCGCGCTTGCGGTCCATGAGCGCTGTAACAACCACGGGGATGGTAAAGATCACGCTGGCAAACAACAACGTGACATGGTGAGCAGAGGCGGCGGCCAACGTTAAAGCCAGGGCTTTGCATAGAGGCAGTACCTTGCTCTCACGCGCCCATTCATAGAAATACCCCAGAGCCATCAAATAAAGCGGTGCTGCCCAGGTGGTCGATAGCTGTCCATCCACATACACCAGCGACGTCAATGATCCCAGCAGCACACTGCCAATGGCAGCATAACTCGCCGCTCGTTCTCCCACCCATATTCGAGCGTACTTATAAACGCCGATCGGAAGCAGCAGGATCGCAATCAGTTGAACAAAAATGTAGGCCAGGTTCAGCCCCATCAGGTGGGAAAACAGCGCCATCCACTGCTGTTCCATGGGCGGATAAGTAGTCTGGGAGAAGCCGGTAAACCACTTTTCATTCCACGGATTGAACCAGTGTGTTGCGTAATGCGCCGCAAAGAATTTGTGGAAGTCCGCGTCGTACGAGTCATTAGTAATTTGCATCAGCAGGAGCGGACCGTGCACCAGCAGCGCCAGCAACAGCACCCAACTCAAGGGAACCGCTCGAGTGGGCAAAGTAACCTGCCTGCTCGGAGCGATGGATGGGGAACTCATGAAAAACCTCCGTGAATGCGAGTGCGATGATCGCGAAATCTGTTATCAGTGAGACGGCATTTAAAAAGGGACGCCGCTATCAGCAGCAGTTTTGCTTCAGCAGAGACTTCGATTCCAAAAGAGGCGCTGGGGTTTGCCTAGTGGCATCCCGATTCTCATTTTTGGAGCATTTTTGCGAGTTTCTGCCTCCTAGCAATCCCTCAGAGCAAAAATCGCATCTTGATTCAAGATAAGAACAGAGCTGCTGCCGCCGATTGGGGGCTTGCTGCTTTCGCTAAATCCTTTGGTAGCGTGCGTGGAACCTGGTGGCCACGTGTTCTTTTCGCGACTTTGACAACGGTGGTCCCGTGAAGAAGAACTTTTTGCGTCTCGCGCTTTCCTGCTCTCTATTTCTGGTCAACTTTGGCTGGGCGCAGACGTTTGATCTGAATAGCAAGCCGCAAGACCAGAAGCAGAAATCCCAGCCCAAGCAAAACACCGGCAAGCGGCAGTCCGCAGGCCGCGCCAGTAGCGGTGGAGGCGGCTCTACTGCCTGCGGAACCAGCGGCAGCGGATGGGGTGGCAGTATTGAAGCTGGCCGCTATGCGCGTGCGGCTGAAAAGGCGCTGGCAAATGGGAACCCTTCAGCAGCCATGGGCTATGCTGAGCACCTAACCCAGGCCGCCCCCAGCGACGCCTGCAACTGGTTTTTGCTCGGCTACACCAGCCGCTTGGCAGGAAACTCCAAAGTTTCACTCGATGCCTACCAAAAGGGCCTTTCACGCCAACCTAACTCGGTGGAAGGGCTTTCCGGCATGGCCCAGACGTACATCCGCATGGGCAAGGCCGATGAAGCCAAAAAGATACTGCTGCAGGTAATTGCAGCTAATCCGCGCCGCGCTACTGACCTCGCAATGGCGGGCGAACTTTTCATGCAATCCGGCGATCTTCCCCGAGCAGAGAGCCTCTTGGAACGCGCTGAAGGTGTTCAGCCTACACCCCATGCTGAGTTGTTGCTGGCTATTACCTACATGAAAGAAAAGCAGCCAGGAAAAGCCAAACAGCTTTTGGACAAGGCGATGAAGCGCAGTCCCAGAAACACGGAGATCTTCCGCGCCGTGGCGCAGTATTACCGCGAATCGCACGATTACAAATCCGCCATTGCCATTCTGCAGAAGGCCCCGGTCAAAAATGCTGACGTCATGTCGGAGTTGGGCTATACGTATGAGTTAGCCGGCATGAAGAAAGAATCGGCGGATACATACGAGAAAGCTGCAAGCCTAGCGCCCAAGTCAGTAAACGTGCAGTTGGCGGCTGCACAGGCGCAGTTGCGCGTCGGCAATCTGGATAAAACGCGCACTTATCTTTCGCGCGGCGAACAGCTAGACGCAAACTACTACCGTCTGCATGCCATCCGTGGCGACCTGGCCAAGATCGAGCGCCGCGACAGCGACGCGGTGAAGGAATATCTGGCCGCCTTGGCGGCCATGCCGGAAGGCCCGGCTGAAGGGGTGCTTTATCCCACGCAATTGCGGCTTAACCTGATTGACACTTATCGAAATCTGGATGATGACGCGGCAATCAACCAGCAGCTCAATATTGCGCAGCAGGAATTGGCCAAGATTCAAGTTGAAGGTCCGCAGCAAGTGGAGTATCTGAGACTACGTGGGGCCATCAAGGCGCTTGCCAATGACATTCCGGGAGCCGAAGCCGACCTGAAGCAGGCTTTGCAGCTTGATCCTGAGAATGACAACGTAACTTTGCAGTATGGCAGCCTACTTTGGAAGATTGGCCGCAAAGCTGAAGCGCGGCAGATGTACACCACTCTGCTCAAGCGCGATGAGAAGAATCGCTACGCTCTGGAAGCCCTGGGTTACCTCTCCCGTGATGAAGGCGACAATAAAGGCGCTGAAACATTCTTTGGCCGCATGGCTGCTGCCTATCCGAACGACTATGTTCCTTACATGGCGTTGGGAGATCTGTACACCGCCATGAAGGAATATCCCAAGGCGCAGGCCAGCTATGAAAAGGCGCACAAGCTGGCGCCGACGAATTCGCAGATCGTGGCCAGCGGCTCCAACGCCGCCATCGAGGCAGGCAAGGTTGATCTGGCCGGAGAATGGATTGCCCGCGCCACAGGCACGATGAAGAACGATCCGCGCGTGATGCGTGAAACGGAACGCTATCTCTTCCTGAAAGGCCGTTACGCGGAATCCGCCAGGCTTGGCGAACAGGCAATTGTTAAGTTGCCGCATGACCGTGATGCTGCCGTTTACCTGGGCTATGACCTTTATAACCTGGGCCGTTATGACGAAGTTCTCGCCCTGGTAAGCCGCTATGAAAGCACCATGCCCAAGGAAGCGAACTTCCCATTGCTCGCCGGCCATGTCCACAAGCAGAACCAGCTTTTACAGCAGGCGATTGACGATTTCTCTCGCGCTCTTGATAAAGACCCGAAGATGTTTGAAGCGCTCGTGAACCGTGGGTACGTCCGTAATGACATGCAGGACGCCCAGGCGGCAATCCGCGATTTTGAGCCTGCGCTCAAGATGAATCCCAACAGCGGCATTGCCCGCTTGGGACTTGCGTTCTCTTACCTGCAACTGCATCGTTCACGCGAAGCTCTGGAAGAAACCAACAAAGCCGAGAAGCTTCTTGGTGAATTGGGCGCAACTCACATGGCCCGGGCGACTGCGTACCGCCAGATGCGCGTACTGGATAAAGCCGTATCAGAATATCGGATAGCGCTCAAATACTCCCCTGACGACCTTAAACTCCATCTGGCGCTGGCGGACGCTCTCTATCATGCGCACCACTATGCTCAGTCCATCAATGAGTTGGACGCTTCGCTGAAGCTTTCTCCTGATGATCCACTGATTTACGCCAACATGGCTTCAGCTTACGCGCAACTAGGCCGTCGCCCTGAGACGTTCAAGTACATCCAGTTGGCGGAGCAGGAAGCGGTGGATCAATCCGCAATACTGCTGGCCACTGGCGACGCGCTGCTGACCCTGGGTGATCGGTCCGCTGCGTTGGAGCGTTTCACGCGCGCACTGGATGCTCCGGACGCCAACCGCGTTGACGTGCGCATTGAGTTTGCAAAACTCTTTGTCCATGACGGCAAATATAACGATGCCAAACAGGAAGTTGCGTTGGCCTTTGCTGAATCGCGCATAGGAGAAGCCTCTCCGGTCACCGCCGATAATCTGGTCGAAGCAGCCAATATTTTCCTGGCTGCGCATGACTTTGATCTGGCTGAGCGTTATTTCGCCAAGGCCAAAGACCTCGGGGCCTCTGACGATACGGTAGCCATCGGTTTGGCTAACACCTATATTGCGCAAGGCAATGATCGAAAAGCTGAGCAGGAGTTGGCGGCGCTGGGAAGCTCTGCCGATAACCAGCAGAGCTACGATTACCAGCTTGCCTGGGCAAATATCTACACCCAGCGGCATGACAATGTACACGCCATCACGGCCTTTGCCCGGGCGAATCAGCTTGCTGCAGATGATCCCGTAGCCGAACGTGGCCTCTTGCAGGTGGCCGGCGAGGAAGGCACCCCTCTGCCCTGGCGACCGAACTTGAGCATCCAAAGCGAGGTGGCAACGGGCGCAATTTTTGAAGACGCCACTCTTTATCAGATGGATAACAAGCTGTTTGGCGCGCCGGTTCCACCACGTTCGTCACAAGAGACGGACATCGGCAGCACGTTCCGCTATCACACGAACCATTTCTTTCCCATCAATGGATACGTTGGCGAACGCAACTACAGGGGCACCATTTCCATTCCCAGCGAGACGTTGATTGTTCGCCGCAATACGTATGACACCGTCTTCAACGTGGGGACAATGCCGGTGCTGCGCCTGGGCAGTGCCCACATCATTCTGAATCCGGGCATTGAATTCACTATACGGCGAGATACGTTGTCGCCCATCCAGATGAACCAGCAGCTCTTCCGCCAGTTTCTGTACTTGAACACTTCACCGTTCTTCAACTGGTTGACGGTGCGCGGAAGCGCAATCCATGAATCTGGCCCGTTCTCGCTGCAAAATCTTAACTCGCGCGATTTGGGCGCAAGCCTGGAGTTTGAAGTTGGACGTCCATGGGGCAACAATGCAATGGTCACCGGTTACTCCGTGCGCGATCTGCTGTTCCACCCTCTTGTCCGTGAATTTTTTACCACGGACACGTGGCTGGGCATGGAACACAAATTCAGTGACAAGCTGGCAGTGACGGTGCTGGGAAAATATATTCGCTCCTGGCGCGTGCAGGACCTGTCTTTTGCCACGGCGCAGGCGCTCATACCGGGCGCGCGTTTTGAATACAAGCGCAATGAGCGCTGGTCATTCGACGGCTCCATGGACTTTACCCGCGGCGAAGGATTCCACCTGTATGACAACGTGCAGAGTGGATTCCTCATCTCCTACGTAAAGCCTCTTCGTCGGAGCGTGAATGACGTGAATGGATCGCTCAATGTCGATTACCCGCTGCGCTTTTCTGTCGGCGTGCAGCAGCAGACTTTTTATGGCTATACCGGAACGGGTGGCACATCGTCCTTCCGTCCGGTAGTTAAAATTTCAATTTTTTAGGTTCTCAGGGCCCAAATGAAAATATGTTTTGTTAGCGGTTTTCCGCCGAGTAAAGCAGTGCTCAATGAATACGGCTTCCATGTGGCCAGGGAGCTACAGGCCGATCCACTCATCAGTTTGGCCATTCTGGCGGACGAGTATTCAGGCCAGGAACCTGAGCTTCCTGATTTTGACGTTCAACGATGCTGGAAAGAAAATCGTCTCAGCAATCACGCGCGGCTTCTGAAGGCTATCCGCGACTGCAAGCCTGACGTGGTCTGGTTCAATCTGGTGTTTTCCAGCTTCGGCAATAAAGAGAATCCGCTGGCCGCATTTTCCGGCCTCACCCTGCCCGCCATGACGCGTATGGCAGGCTTCTACACGCATGTGACGCTGCACCATTTGATGGACCACATTGACCTCAATGACGCAGGCGTGCGCAATAAAGCGCTCTTCCGCGCCGCCGGGAACATTGCTACCCGCATGCTCCTGATGGCCAATTCAGTTTCTGTCCTGCTGCCCGCTTACCGCCGGACGCTGACGGAAAAATATCGCGGCGAGCATATTCACTATCGGGCACACGGGATTCTCTCGGCGCGTCCGGAGTTTCCTGACTTTTCCCGGCGCGGCAATCCGGAACACCGCATCCTGGCGTTCGGAAAATGGGGTACCTATAAACGCTGTGAAATGCTCATTGAAGCGTTTGAGGAGCAGGTTGCGCCTGCGTTTCCGCGCGCAAAACTGGTCATAGCGGGAACCAATAACGGTAATTCGCCCGGCTATATTGAAGGGCTTAGCGCCAAATATGCCAGCCATCCAGGAATCGAGTTCAAAGGTTACGTGGAAGAGCACGACATTCCCGACATGTTTGGCACATCGTCATTCATGGTTATGCCATACACCTCAGCCACTGGCGCCAGCGGTGTTGCCAATCTGGCCGCGGCTTATGGTGTACCGATTATCTGCTCAGACATTCCCGACTTCCGTGAGATGGGCGATAGCGGAGGCTTAGCGATTAAGTTTTATCCGGTAGGAAATAAGGCAGCGCTGGCCAAGAACATGCTCGAGCTATTGCAAAATGAGCAAGAGCAACATGACATGGCGGAGCAGAATTTTTCAGCCGCCTTGCGCATGACTATGCCGCAGATCATCCGCCAATACGTGAGGGCTTTTGATCGCCATCAGCGCGCGCGTGCCCTGGAAGCGGTCTCACGCTTCCGTCGCATCCCCGCCTGGGTGCCTTCACGCTCTGCGATCTTCAGGGCCTCGCGGTGGGGTAGCTGGAGCTAGGATGCGGCAAGTATATCGAATGCCCAGCCCTCTGCAAAAGTGCGCGAAAGGCCGGACCTCACGCGCATATCGCGCCAATAAGAGGATCGTCTTCAACGGTCCCGTTGAAACAGTCAACGATCTGCTTGCTGGAATGTGTTACCGACGACAAGTCCAGTTATAGTAGTGCTCGTGAAGACCGCGGTCTGAGTAGATGGATTTGTCGTTACGGTAGTTCCACCGGCTTGCCGTACCCGTGACGTTAATCAAGCAGGGTCTTAGCGGAGCCATGCCCCATTGCACGGCCCTTGTGGAGGCGACTGAGGGTGTGATGCACGAACTAGAAAGACAGTCGGCGCTGCAGGTGCACCGCACGGCGCCGCTGGTTCCTGTTGACTGCTGGAGACAAGTCGCCTGGTTCCCTCCACAGTTGATATTGCCGAGCACGGAATTAGATTGCGGACGGCAGTCCACGGCGGTAATCGTCAAAGAAGTAGCGATCACTAAGAAAGTGAAAGCGCGTTGTATTGTCATTTCCTCCTCACATTCACAGAATTAACAAACCACATTCTGCTTCTCATTTGTTCCAGTACCTGCAGGGCCGCATCTTCCCCACGTTGATCCAGAACTGCCAAAAGAGACTGTGCAACGCTACTGGCACGCCCGGAATACTCGTCTCCCATGCCTTTGTGAGCATGGAGTAAAAGCTTTGCTCTCAGCCCTTCGCCGCTTAGAGTCTGCAAGGATTTAGCTAAATCTTTCTCTGCCCTTATCCTCTCATTTACGTTTTCCATCATGCCTTCACTATCTGGACCACCAAGAGATCCGTCTTCAAAAATCACCGAATCAATTGTCACATCGATCCGCTCGTTGGGGTTGGGATGCTGCCTCTTAAATTGAGCGATCATGCGGTCCATGCCTTCATCGAGATACGGCTGTACTATTACGTTGCCATTCAAATCGGATGAAGCTAGAAAGTCGGAGACTGGGGTGACCAGAAAGCGCGCTCCAGGAGCCAGCATTCGGCTCCGATCAGCAGGGCCGCCACCCGACGGGCTGATTCGATGCTTCCAGGGCGTACCAGCCGGCGATATCCAATCTGGATATCGATAGACGATCGTAAAGCCCCAGACAAATTGTTGCGTATTATTGACAATCACAAGCGATTGGGAAAGAAATGAAGAGGCCTTGATAACCGCGTCTGGACTGAGGAGTTTCTGGACCTCGACCATAAATTCAGGCGATGCCGCATCTAACACAACCAAGCCGGCGTCCTGTAGCGGATTCGCAATCTTCATTCGTGGGGTTACAGCAAGAGATTTGCAGCATGGTAACAGGGCCAGCAGCAATAAAACATAGGAAATGTGAAATTTAAGCTGCGATACCTTCAAAGCTTGATTTTCCATGCGTTGCCAGATTCGGCCCCACTCCATGCGACTCGCAATTATTCATTCGGATTCATCCTTTCCAATTCGTATGGAAATCGGCAGCGGGCTACTTAGTTACGAGAAATACGTCATAAGCGGCCGGAGAGGCTTCCGATTGATTGCGCTGCCCAGGGACCACGTTTATCTTCGCGCGGTACCGAAACAGATTTCCGTATTGATCTGTCCGGCGACTCTCCAGATAATCCAGACTGATTGAAAACATTCCGAGGTCCGATAAGGAGGCCGTCACGTTTGGCGATATTCAGGGCTTCGCGCTGGGGTAGCTGGAGCTAGGGCGCTGCAGGTATATCGAAATGTTAGCCTTCCACAAAGTGCGCGAAAGGCCGGCACGAAGGATAAGATCAGCTTCTAGTCAATCCAACGGGACACGTAAAGGTAAGATGATGTTACTGCTCTGGGTGGCAGCCTTGGAGGCCCGTGGCCTCACGCGCATATCGCGCCAATAAGAGGATCGTCTTCGACGGTCGCTTTGACAAGTCGAGAGAAAACACGGAAAAGCGGTCTTTACGCCGAAACCAACGAACCCACCTTTTCTCCCGTGACCACGCGCTTGATGTTGCCATGGACATTCAAATTGAAAATTACAATAGGCAGGCTATTCTCCTGGCAAAGTGAGATGGCAGTGGCATCCATCACGCGCAGCCCGCGCTTGAGCACGTCAAGATAGCTGATGGAATCAATCATCGTCGCGGTGCTCACCAGTTTTGGATCGGCGTCATAAATCCCGTTCACCTTAGTGGCTTTCATGATTACGTCAGCTTTGATCTCCATGGCGCGCAACGAAGCTGCAGTATCGGTAGAAAAGTAGGGATTGCCGGTGCCGCCGGCAAAGATCACCACGCGGCCTTTCTCCATGTGCCGCAGCGCCCTGCGGCGGATAAAAGGCTCAGCCACCTGGTTCATCTCCAATGCCGACATCACTCGGGTATGTACGTCCTGTTTTTCCAGCGCGTCCTGCAAGGCCAGCGAGTTGATCACCGTGGCCAGCATGCCCATGTGGTCGGCGGACACGCGGTCCATATCGCGCGCCTGCTCAGCCACCCCGCGGAAGAAATTGCCGCCGCCTACAACCAGCGCTATTTCTACGCCAAGATCGCTAACGTCCTTGATCTCTGCTGCAATGGAGTGAATGCGGCTGGTTTCAATTCCAAAACCTTTGTCCCCGGCCAGGGCTTCACCGGAGAGCTTGAGCAGAATGCGTTTGTAAGCAGGCATGCTGGATAAGTATAGAGCACGTAGCCGCTCTTTCCGAAGTCCCGATCCACGCAGCGGGATGCCATGAGCACGAGATCCCCGTAATGCACTGCGTTTTCGAATGGCCTTATGCAAATGTGATCAGGACGATTTCTGGCCGCGTTCCCAGGCGTAAAGGTGGGCCCCATGTTCCTGTCCCGTAAGTGGTATAAACCTGCAAAGAGCCGAATTGTTGGAGACCGTGAATGAATTTGTTCCATACGCGCTTGGCAATGAGCGTCCAGGGAAAGAACTGCCCGCCGTGCGTGTGGCCGGAGAGTTGTAAAGAGATGCCTTCTTCTTCACTGATGGGGAGGCGCACTGGAGCATGCAGCAGCAGGATGCTGGCGCGTCCGCGATCGAGCTTCATGCTACGAAGCGTTGAACGGTACTTTTCAGGGTTGACAGCGTCACGGTAGTGAACGCCTATAAGCTGCAGCCCATCGACTTCAACTTTTTCATTGTTCAATACCTGAATGCCCGCCCGCAGCAGCGGCGGCAGATATTCGGCATTGCGATAGAACTCCTCATGATTGCCCGCAATGTAATAGACGCCAAGCGTTGCCGCCTGAGGAGACGAGACCAGGTCACTCCATGGCTGGGCCAGCTTTTCAAAGTCTCCGGCAACGCCATCGTAAAGATCGCCCGCTACAAACACAATGTCGGATTGAAGCTCCAGAAGCGTGTTGACCACGCGCCGCACAAAGCGGCCATTACGCACATGCCCGAGATGAAGGTCGCTGACCAGGGCAGCCGTTCGTCCACGCCACTGCGGAGGCAGATTGGGCAGAGCCACTGAGATGCGCACCAGACGAGGCCAGGCTGCGTTCAGCACACCATATAGACCAGCCACGGCAGCTATAGAGAAAGCCGCATCGGCGATCCATGATCGATGCCAGCCCAAACCGGCAGCAACGCTCAGGGCATAAACAATCCAGCTCACAACTGAGGCCAGCAGGAAGAAGCTGGCAAACCCTATCCAGATTGCTGAAATTGAATAAAAGAATCGCACCAGAGGGTGATACGAGTACCAGCCGCGCAGAGACGCCGCTACAAAGCTGACCGAGAGCAGCACGAACACAAATTTGACGGTCAACGAGGCGGCAAAGCCGCCCCAAAAATGGGAAACCGTAAAATAGATGAACCAATGCCCCAGAAAAAGAATCGCCTGTACGATGCTGACAAAGACAACGAGCCGGGATCGCAACCTGTTATGAGTCCTTTATGAGAGAAAACTGCCGCAATTCAGTCTACAGTTAGACGGTCTTATAGTGGGCCACGATTCACAAAGGCGGATTAGGCCCTATTAACATTTCGATTTTTAAACAATTGCCCTAACCACTCCTCCATCTACGCGCACGGCTGCGCCGGTTGTGGCAGATGCCTGCTCGGACGATAGATAGACCACCATGTTTGCGACCTCCTCATTCGTCGCAAAGCGCTTGAGCAAGGACGAAGGCCGCATGGTCCGGAAAAAATCTTTTTCCATCTGTTCAAAATTTTTGCCCGATTGCTTGCCGACCCGCTCGACAAACTTTTCCACGCCCTCTGACCGTGTTGGGCCAGGCAGAACCGCGTTCACGGTTACGCCCGTTCCGGCCACAGTTTCCGCCAGGCCGCGAGAAACCGCAAGCTGCGCTGTTTTGGTCATGCCGTAATGAATCATTTCGGCCGGAATTTGGACGGCTGATTCACTGGAAATGAAGATCACGCGGCCCCACTTGCGCGCGACCATCCCGCGCGTGTAATGCCGCGCCAGCCGCACACCGCTCAGCACGTTGACGCGAAAGAAGCGCTCCCAGTCTTCATCCGGAATATCGAAGAATGGCTTCGGCTCGAAGATACCAAGATTGTTGATGAGGATGTCAGCTTCAGTCACCTGCTTGATCAGCTCCTGTGCGCCCTCATTGGTTCCAAGATCAGCGGCGAGACCTTTTACGTCAGCCTTGGGTAACGTGCTTTTG
The DNA here is from genome assembly GCA_049688735.1 of Candidatus Angelobacter sp. Classification (GTDB taxonomy): domain Bacteria; phylum Acidobacteriota; class Terriglobia; order Terriglobales; family Acidobacteriaceae; genus Angelobacter. The sequence continues at coordinate 18,561 of JBAVLE010000432.1, forward strand.
ATCTTGTCGATTGCTTGTTTCACTCGCTCTTGAGTGCGCCCGTTTACTATTACGGACGCTCCAGCTTCCGCCAGCCCATGCGCGATTGCTTGCCCGATGCCGGCAGTGGATCCCGTCACAATCGCGGTCTTACCCTTGAGGGTGATGATCATTCTTCACTCACTTTCCGACCACTAAGATGCCGCTGCAGGCAGATTGGATTCAGAGCGCAAGCTGACGTGTGAAGCCATTCACTCCACAAACATGCAATCGCCATAGGAGAAGAACCTATATTTCCTCTCGACCGCATGAGCGTACGCCTTCAACACACTCTCTCGACCTGCAAATGCAGAAACCAGCATCAGCAGCGTGGATTTGGGAAGATGAAAATTCGTGAGCAGTGCGTTCACGACGCGAAATTGAAATCCAGGATAGATGAAGATATCGGCTTCGCCTGAGCCCGCACTGACGGTCGCCGTCCGCTCTGAACTCAAAGGGCATTGCGAGGCCGCAAACTCCAGCGTTCGAACGGTCGTCGTGCCGACGGCAACTACTCGCCGCTTCTCCGCGAGTGCGCGACTAATCTGTGCAGCGGCAGTCTCAGAGATCGAATAGCTCTCTCGATGCAATTTGTGCTCTTCCACATTCTCTACATGCACGGGCTGAAAGGTTCCCAGGCCCACGTGAAGAGTCAGCTCGACGATCTCAATTCGGCGCGCGCGTATGTCCGCCAGCACCTGCGGCGTAAAGTGCAGGCCAGCCGTTGGTGCGGCCACGCTGCCCGTGGTTTCCGCGCGAGCATAGACCGTCTGATAACGTTCGCGATCTTCCCGGCGGTCCTCACGCGCAATATACGGCGGTAGCGGGACGTGTCCCAGCTTTTCCACGACGGCAAAGAAATCAGGCACCGGATCAAAACGCAGAGTCCGTTCGCCGAATTCGCCGCGGGCAATCACTTCGGCGGTCAATTCCGCGGCAGCCGAAGCCCCCGGTCGAGGATCGCTGGGCCCAAACGCCGACACCGAAGTGTTTTCCTCGGCAGCCACCTGAATGGAATCCGCCGCAGAAAAAAAGATCTTCTCCCCGACGCCGATCTTCCTCCCCGGACGCACCAGCGCCTGCCATTCCAGCCGCCCAAGCTGTCGAGTAAGCATGACTTCCACCCGGCCATGGAGAAACTCGCGCGAAGCGGGATTTCTGGTGCTGATAGGTTGGGCGTTCAGGCCGGCGCGGCGTCCATAGAGTCGGGCTGGGAAAACGCGGCTGCTGTTTAAAACCAGCAGATCGCCTGAGCGGAGCAGATTGGGAAAGTCAGTAAATTTTCGATCTTCAAACCCGCTAGTGGAGCGCGCGAGATGCAACAGACGGGAGCTGCTGCGGTCTGCAAGCGCCTCCTGCGCGATCAGCTCTTCCGGAAGGTAAAAGTCAAAATCAGAGACCAGCACCTGATCGATTATAGGACTTGTGGAACAAACCTTCGGGCGCGCGTGATCGGAAAAAACCTACCACGGAAGCGCGGAGACACGGAGAAGAACAATCCGGAATACAAGCAGGAATGGCTGTGCTACAGAATCCCGATCAGCTCAGGCAAGAGTGCCTGTGCCACAGAACGCTACAGCGCAGCCGAGGGCGGCTGCGGTCCACCGACGATCCTGCGGTCAGGGGGCGCGACAAAGATGTTTGAAGGACATGGTCCAGATAGAATGGCAACACTGGCCCAATGCCTGGGTTGCTTTCCTGGGTGCTGGCGTTGACATATTTGGGCCAAGTTGGGTATCCTTAAACCTTCACTGCTCTGCAGTTGGCCCGCCTTGTGTCTTCCCTTCATGGAAGTAAGTGGCGTCATCGAGCGGTCTTTCTTAGTGCTTTTATTCTTCAGGAGTTTGGAAATGGTAACCCGTTTTCCAGGCGGGCAGGACATTGCGCGCAAATGGTTTGTGGTGGATGCCTCAGGGCAAACGCTGGGGCGACTGGCCTCGCGTGTGGCCAGCATTCTGGCCGGTAAAGAGTCTGCTCTTTACACACCGTTTATTGACGCCGGCGATCACGTGATCGTGATCAACGCGGGCAAGATCCGCGTGACCGGCATGAAGACCGAGCAGAAGATGTATCGGCATTACACGGGCTTCCCCGGCGGATTGCGCGAAGAGCAGTTCCGCAAGCTATTTGACCGGCGTCCGGACCGCGTGGTGCAAGAAGCGATCCTTGGGATGCTGCCCAAGAACAAGCTGGGCAAAGCGATGGGCAAGAAGCTGAAAGTTTATGTCGGCGACAAGCACGATCACCAGGCACAGAAGCCACAGGCTCTTGCTCTGGCAGGTCGCAAGCAGGCTTAAGAGTATTGTGCGCAGGCGAGGGCGCCTGCGGCCCACAAGATTAGGTTCACAAGTTTTGATCGACAAGATTATTTGGAGTGATTGAGAAAAGATGGCTGAACAAGTTCAGTATTACGGTACCGGACGCCGCAAGTCGAGTGTGGCCCGGGTTTTCCTGCGTCCCGGCGACGGCAAGTTTGTGGTAAACGGGCGCGAATTTGACAAATATTTCCTGACCGGCGCGCAGCGCGTTGAAGTGAAGCAGCCACTCGTGACGAGCGAGACCAGTTCCACCTTCAACATTACCGCTACCGTGGCCGGCGGCGGGATCAACGGCCAGGCCGGCGCTTTAAAGATGGGCATTGCCCGCGCGCTGCTGGAGTTCAACCTTGAATTGCGCAAGAAGCTGAAGGCCGAAGGCTTCCTTTCCCGCGATGCTCGCGGCAAAGAGCGCAAGAAATATGGACAAAAGGGAGCCCGCAAGCGCTTCCAGTTCTCCAAGCGATAATTTTCACAGCAGGACGGCAATGGCCGTCCTCTGTTTTTGTACAAGTTTTATTTTGCCCGTCTGCCATGGCGTCCCGGCGGCAGGTTGGGCGGTTGATAATCGGGACGAAAAATCTTCCCTCCCGCACCAAACGGGAGCGGAGCAGGGAATAAATCCCGAGCGGGCAGGATGGCCGCGGAGGATGCAATTCAATAAGGAGGTATTTTGGCTAACATTACCATGAAAGAGCTGCTTGAAGCGGGTGTCCACTTTGGCCACCAGACCAAGCGCTGGAACCCCAAGATGAAGGAATACATCTTTGGGGAACGGAATGGCATTTACATCATCGACCTGCAAAAGACGCTCAAGATGTTCAAGGATGCGAGCAAGTTCGTGCAGGACGCTGCCGCGGATGGACGGACTGTCCTCTTTGTCGGCACCAAACGGCAAGCCCAGGATGCAATCGCCGAAGAAGCCGGACGCTGTGGAATGTTCTATGTGAACAACCGCTGGCTGGGCGGATTGCTGACCAACTGGGTCACCGTACAGAAATCAGTAAAACGGCTCAAAGAGCTCGACGAGATGGCCACGGATGGCCGTTACGAGCTGCTGCCGAAAAAAGAAGTCATCAAACTGGAGCGCGAACGCAAGCACCTGCAGGCCAACCTGGCCGGCATCAAGAGCATGACGCGCCTGCCGGACGTCGTCTTTGTGATCGACTCCAACAAGGAAGCCATTGCTGTGAAAGAAGCCCGCAAGCTGGGTATTCCGGTGGTTGCCGTGGTTGATACCAATTGCGATCCCACGGAAGTTGATTGGGTTATCCCGGGCAATGACGATGCGCTAAGAGCTATACGGTTGTTCGCTTCGAAAGTCGCCGACTCTATCGCCGAAGGCGTTCAGGCTGCCACGGACAAGCAGGGCGCGGAAATAGCCGATGCTGCTGCTGCCGGTGAAGCGCATGCTGCCGCCGCTCCGGCGCAGGCTGCTCCAACTTCTGCCGATCTGGCTGAGGAAGAGCAGCTGAACATGGAAGAAGTGTTGGGTGGCAAGGTGAGAAAAGCTCCGGAATCAGAGACTGCCACACCCGCAGATGTCCCGGAAGTGGACGTGGCTAAAACCGTTTAATCTGTCGCTGCGCTCCAAACCGCTTGAGAGTTCGTATGGTGGTGAGAGTGGTCAGCGCTTGGAGCGGCGGGCCTCAGCGAGTCAGGCTTCGGCCCTTGTACTAACAGCGAAGATGTTGCTGCGCGAGCATCCTTTCGATACCTGACCAAAATTTTTGATTTGCGGCGAGGCCGACTAGCGTGCCGAGCCGCCTGCCATAGGAGCTGGCGAAAGATCGCTTAAAGATCGCTCGTCGGCGGTGTTGGAGCAAAGCGACAGAATATAATGTTCCCGCGTCAGGCGAAGAGCCACGCGGGTCAAATGTTGTACAACGAAGTTTTAAGTGAAGGAAACAGAAAATGAGTACAGAGACCACAAGCATTTCAGCGGCACAGGTAAGAGAACTGCGCGAGCGCAGCGGCGCGCCCATGATGGACTGCAAAAACGCCCTGTCTGAAGCCAAAGGCGATATTGAAGGCGCGCTGGTATGGCTGCGCAAAAAGGGCATTGCTACGGCAGCCAAGAAGGCGGCCCGCATGACCAGCGAAGGATCAGTGGCCAGCTACATCCATGCCGGAGGCAAGATCGGCGTGCTGGTGGAAATCAATTGCGAGAGCGATTTTGTGGCGCGCACTGACGATTTCAAAGACCTGATCAAGGACATTGCCATGCACATCGCGGCGGCAGACCCGAAGTTTGTCCGCAAGGAAGATGTCACGCCTGATGCCTACGAGAAGGAAAAAGAAATCTATCGCGCACAGGCTGCCGCAACCGGCAAGCCGGCCAACGTGGTGGAGAAGATCGTTGAAGGCAAAATGTCAAAGTTCTACGAAGAAGTTTGTCTGCTGGACCAGCCATTCGTGAAGGAACCCGGCATAACCATCCATCAGCTGATCGCCAGCAAGATTGGCAAGCTGGGCGAAAACATCTCTGTCCGGCGCTTTGCCCGCTTCAAAGTGGGTGACGTGGGAGAGACAATTGCTATCACCAAGCCACAGCAGGATACAAAAGCGGAATAAAGAGCTTCTAGTACGAGCTGGCTTTTAGCCGGAAGGCGATGATGAAATTCATCGCCTTTTGCTTTTTTGTCCGACTGGCAGCCGGACGGGATCGAAATAAGTTAGTCGCAAAATCACGCGAATGACGTGAATTATGGGTGAGCTTCGTACGTGTTCGGAACCTTGGTTATGAAAGACCTCCCTCGCTGCACTCGGGATAAAAGAGAAGCGCCACTTCAGTAACCAGCGTCTAAAGAAGAGGAGACGTACAATAACACTATGGTCGCCCGTCCGCTGGTGGAAACCGCGCGTAACACGATGCTCTTTAGTGAGATCGTTACGCTTGCGGTTGACTCTTTCCGCACTAGCAAATGGCGCTTTGCGCTGACGGCACTGGGCATGGTGATCGGCACGGCTTCACTGATCGTTGTCGTCACAATTGGCCTCACGGGCAAGCAATACGTCATGAACCAGATTCAGGGAATTGGCGCCAACATGGTTTACGCGTACTACGAAGGCGGCAGCAATTCTTCCATCAGCACTGGCACCAGAGATGATTTGACGATGGAAGACCTGAGAGCGGTACAGCAGGAAGTGCCGGGAATCCAGGCTGCTTCGCCGATGGTTGAAATCCATGATCGCGTAAGCGTGGGTGGCGGCCGCGAGCGCGATATTCAGGTGCTGGGAGTTTCCACGCAGTACTCCACCGTACGTAATCTGGAAATTTTGGCGGGGCGCTTCTTTGACGAAGAGGATTCGATGTCGCGGGCGCACGTTGCCGCCGTGACGCAGCAGTTTGCGCAACGGGTTTACCAGAGCCAGAGTGGCGCTGTGGGAAAAGACATCAAGATCAATGGCCTTCCCTTCGTGATCATAGGCACGTTCCGTGAGCGAGTGGAGACCTTTGGTCAATCTGAAATCTCTGGTGACACTGTTCTGATTCCCTATAACGTGGCGCGATATTTCACCGGCAATGACGCGGTCAAGCAGCTTTTCTTTTCCGTTTCTGACGCAGGCGAGGTCACGCACGCCACAGAAATGATCAAGCAGGTGCTGCAATCGCGACATCGCGCGGCATCAGTCTATCGGGTTGAAAACCTAACGCAGTTGCTTGCGGTGGCGGCCCGCGCAGCCAATGGGCTTACGCTGATGCTGCTGGGAATTTCTTTGCTGGTGCTGATTGTAAGCGGCGTGGGAATCATGAACATCATGCTGGCCAATGTGCGGACGCGGATTCGCGAGATCGGCATACGCAAAGCCATTGGCGCGACGAGCCGTGAAATCCGCCTGCAGTTTTTGACCGAAGCGGTCTTGATCTCTCTGACCGGCGGAGTCGTAGGCACAATCCTCGGTTTGGCTCTTCCTTTCTCTGTGCGTTTTCTTACCGAGTATCGAATTCCAATTTCCGGACTTTCCGCCATTATCGCAATTATCGTGGCTGTGCTGGTAGGAGTGATTTTCGGGACGTTGCCGGCGACACGGGCGGCGCAGTTGGATCCGGTGGAAGCATTGCATTACGAGTAAGCATTCAGCAATCAGCAGTCGGCAATAGCCAAAATGGTCCGATCCGTTTGCCTCCATAGTCCTTGAATGATTTGGTTTCTCAGGCTGATGTCTCGTGTTCGATAATGTATCCATCAAATCCACAACCATCGATTCTCAGCAAGAAAGCAGGTTCGAATACCCATGAAGGACTTCCGCGATTTAAAAGTTTGGGAGAAAGCACATGAACTTCCTCTGGACTGCTATTCCTTGACAGCAAATTTCCCGAAACACGAAATCTTTGGACTTGTTTCTCAGATCAGGCGCGCTGGTTCGTCGATCGGTGCGAATATTGCGGAGGGCTGTGGAAGAGGTGGAAACGGAGAATTTCAGCGCTTTCTGCAAATGGCCATGGGATCGGCGAGCGAACTCGAATACCATTGGCTGCTTGCAAAGGATTTGCAGTTCATCGATATCGCGACACATAACGATATTCATCCGAAAGTCGTCGAGGTGAAAAAGATGCTGACCTCGCTCATTAGAAAAATTGATGCCAAGCGGCGTGCCTGAGCTTGCTCTTTCTGCTTTGGCTGATTGCTGAGTGCTGCCTGCTGAATGCCATAAAAAAACCGGGCTGGTTTGCCCGGCTCTTTTTTGTACTTAGCAATGCGGTTACATCACTAATGCCAAAGTTTCTAGTTCCTTGTGCAGCGATTCCACGTTGCAATTGGCGCATTCGATTCGGCCTGCCGCATCGAGTGCATTTTCCGGTGAGACACCGTATCCGCGCCCGGCTAAAAACATTTTTAAAAGTTCCGCTGTCTGGAATGAATCAAGTCCGCCTTGCAGGAGTTCATTCCGAAGCGCCGCCACTTCAGCCACCGAGAATTTCTCTCCCATAGGTCACCTCCGACCTTTATACCTTCCTTGCCTTATTAGACACGCATTCCACTCAGTTTGTTGCAGGAATATTTATTTGTTCTGAATCATAGGTAACACGACGAAAGTAATTCGGGCCTGCACCGTATCACAGGCCCGCAAACACAATGGTTCTTGACGTTTCCTAACGTAAGTTTTTCGCGGATTTGACGAACAAAGCCTTAGTTCCGCATCTTGCTCAATGCAGGTCAAATGCGTTCTTCGCCAACAATGACGTTAATTCGAACGCCCTGAATTTGTCGCCAACTGATTCACACTGCCGATACGTCCGGTTCGCTATTCTATGACTTCCTGCCGGGGCTGCCAATCTGCAGCAATCTCTCTGCTTCTTTGATGCTTGTTTCAC
>JBAVLE010000433.1:0-8699 GCA_049688735.1 Candidatus Angelobacter sp.
ATGGCGCTTCAGGTCCGGTCTGAATTTCTCTACGCCTGGAATGCCTACAAGGAATATGCATGGGGACACGACGAGCTTAAGCCGCTCAGCAAAGGCCATCATGACTGGTACAGCAAATCCCTGCTGATGACGCCGGTCGATGCCCTGGATACGATGATCCTTATGGGGTTGACCGATGAAGCTGACAAAACGCGGGAATTCATCGCGACAAACCTCTCGTTCGACCAGGATATTGAAGTTAAGAATTTTGAAATCACCATCCGGCTTCTGGGCGGGTTGCTGAGCAGCTACCAGTTGACCGGCGACAAACGCCTGCTTGACCTTGCCAACAATCTGGGAAACCGTCTGTTGCCGGTCTTTAATTCTCCCACCGGTATGCCGTACATGTTCGTAAATCTTAAGACCGGCAAGACGCGCGGCGTGGAGAGCAATCCGGCGGAGATAGGCACGCTGCTGCTGGAGTTCGGTACGCTCAGTAAACTTACCGGCAAGCCCATTTATTATGACAAGGCGAAAAGCGCTGTGGTGGCGTTGTACAGCAGGCGATCAAAAATCGGGCTGGTCGGTTCGACCATCAACGTTGAAACAGGCCAGTGGATTGACACTACCAGCCACATCAGCGGCGGAATTGATTCCTATTATGAGTATCTCTTGAAGTCATGGTTGCTGTTTGAAGATAAAGATTGCAAGAAGATGTGGGAAGCCAGCGTGAAGGCCGTGAACAAATATCTGGCTGACAATACCCGCAGCGGCCTGTGGTACGGGCAGGCAGATATGAATACGGGCAAGCGCATTTCCACGCAATACGGCGCGCTGGATGCTTTCTTTCCCGCGGTGCTGGCGCGTTCGGGCGACCTGGAGCGCGCGCGCAAGTTGCAGGAGTCGTCCTACAAAATGTGGACTACTTTTGGCATTGAGCCGGAAACGCTGGACTACACCACCATGCAAATCGTCGCTCCCGGATATCAACTCCGACCGGAGATTATTGAGTCGGCGTACTATCTGGCTTTTTATATAAAGGATGACCGATATCAGGAGATGGGCTCCACTTTTCTGCTGAGCCTGGTCCGCTACTGCAAGGCGGACGCCGGATACGCTGCGCTCAGCAACGTGGAAACCAAGGCAAAGAAAGACAGCATGGAAAGTTATTTTCTGGCGGAGACGCTTAAATATCTTTATTTGTTGTTTGCGCCGCGAGGGACACTGGACCTGAACAAAGTGGTATTCAACACGGAAGCGCATCCGCTCCGAAACACGTGGTCAAATCAAGCTAAAGACTTTTAGGTTTTGAAAGTTAGAAGCGGCAGGCCAAAATGATCGCTTTCGGTACGTGTCCGTAGAGGATTTCAAAAAAAAGAGATAAAAGGACATCCGGGCGTAAGAAAAGGCTTGGAGGCACCTTTCCCGGAAAACGCCACAGCCGATATCCTTTTATCTCACCCACCATTCCACTTCTCCTTAGGCAAAGCTCATTTGCTAACCAGCGTCAGCGCCACCTTCTCACCCACCGACCCATGTATCTTGCGCGTCGCTCTTGTCAGCTCGTCTGCCTATTCATATAGCAAGACCAGAGCCAAACGCGACTCCGCGTAAATCGTTGAATTAAAAGGGCAGGTTTAGGAGGGAGTGGGAACCTGTGACAAGTTGGCACAGGCAGTTGCGCCATGTACCCAACACTTTTGTCACAGCCTTTGAATAACGGGGTTCTAGGAGGCTTGATTGCCGACTAGCAGCATTTCAAGACGTTTAGGCCCAGGCTTTGCTTGAGCACCGTCCCGAACCCGGGTTTGCTGGCACGGATAAAAGCACTCATGAACTTGCCATCTACCAGCGGCGCAATCGCGTCCACATCCATGCCCTGCCCCGTAAGGAACGTTCTCGCGTCTTCTATCTGGTAAACGCGCGTGGGCTCGATGCTTACACCCTCAAAGCCCGCAGCCTTCAATTTGCTTATGTAATCTTCATCGCGCAGTGCCCCGGCGATGCAGCCGACCCATAACAGCAAGCTCTTCTGAATTTCCTCCGGAATCTCGCCATGCACCACAACATCGGATACGGCCAGCCGCCCACCGGGCTTAAGCACGCGGAAGGCTTCGCTGAGAACCCGATCTTTGTCGGCGGAAAGATTGATGACACAGTTCGAGATGATTACGTCTACTGAATCGGCAGGCAGCGGAATGTTCTCGATCTCGCCGCGAAGGAATTCCACGTTGGTAAGGCCTGATTTCTTCTGGTTCTCACGCGCCAGGGTCAGCATGTCGTCGGTCATGTCCAGGCCATACGCTTTGCCGGTGGGACCTACTCGACGCGCGGAGAGCAGCACATCAATCCCGCCGCCGGAGCCCAGATCCAGCACTGTTTCACCCGGTTTGAGCTCAGCCAGCGCCGTGGGATTGCCGCAACCTAATGAGGCTTTGACTGCCTCTTCCGGCAAAACGCCGGTCTGTGAAGCGTCATAAAGATCGCGCGTGATTGGATCAATGTCCGTGCCGCACTGGGTGGACGCGCCGCAGCAGGAGCTTCCCCCGCCTATGGTCACGCGACGGGCCGCCGCTCCGTAACGCTCTTTTACGACTTCTTTGATATCCTGTGCGCTCATTGTTGCTCTCCTAGATAAAGACAGATTCATTTGCAGCAGGTAATGCGCTGCGGCTCCACTGCTTTGTTGCGTGTGCAGCACTCGGCATACAAAAAGCTCAGCAATTCCGCCAGCGCCTTGGTATTTGCCGAATAGCGCAGGAAAGTCCCTTCCCTCCGCACTTCCACCAGATCCTCATTCTTCAACTTGTCCAGATGATGGGAAAGAGTTGAGTTCGCAATTTGCAGTTCCTCGCCGATTTCATTCACCACCATCCCTCCGGGATGCGCCGCCAGCAGAAGCCTCACGATGCGCAGACGCGGCTCTGCGCCCATCGCAGAGAACATATCTGCATAACGCGAGACTTTCTGCTCGTTGGCTGCTCCCAGTTTAATTTCCATATTTCTATAAATATAGAAATATATAGGCTTTTGTCAAGGCGAGCTGGCCCTAGAGCCTTGGAGGAAAATTAATAAGGATCAGCAACCTGCCGATAAAGCCCGGGCCCAGCCACGATCCAATATTCATGTCGCAGGAATTTAAGCAGGAGGATTCGCACAAGAGCTGGGTGCGGCGGAAAGATCGGAGGCTTTGCTCTCCGCATACTGCTGTTGGAAGTAAGCTTCGATCGCTGAGGCATCATCAATCAGTTCCAGCGGAAATCCAATGCTGATGCGGTAAATGAATCCACATGCATTCTCCACGCCACCCAATAGTATTGTTGCGACCTTGATTTCGAATCCATCAAAGCTATAGCCGGCGGCGGCTACCTCAGGGGTCCAGTGCTCGGTGAAGAGATTGTCGTTCCGTCCAATAAACGCCACTTTGCGGTGGCGCTCGAAAATTCCGCCGAGGCGCAGGCGCAGTTCAGCATTCGTTGCTTCCTGCAAGGCGAGCAGCCCAGAGGTGGTTCGGGGGAGTTTCATTTGACAATATATGGAGCCGTAATAACCCGTTGGGTGACAGCCGAAATGCAGTTTTGTGCATTTTTACCTGTTATTCATGCCGGCCCATCTTCCAGAGCATCTGGCGCAGCATTCCCAGCCAGACTTCGGCATCAGTTCCGGAAAGTTCCAGACGGCGAACCATCCGACGGATCTTTTCTTCTTTGCTCGCAACAGAGCGTTCGCCAAGGTAACCGCTGGCGCGAAGCGCATCGATCAGCATGGTGGTAATGCGCTCCAGCTCGCCTGCGGCCACAGGCTGAAGCTCTTTGGCTTTAGAAATCGTTTTGCTCTTTGTGCGATTATCGGTCTTGGCCGGACTGCGCGCGAGTTCATAAAGACATACTGCAACCGCCTGCCCAAGATTCATCGACGTATGCTCTTCACGCGTAGGAATATGAATCAGCCAATGGCAATGGCTGAAGTCATCGTTCGACAGGCCGCGCTTTTCCGATCCGAACAATAACGCAACACGACTTCCAGTCTTGAGGCGCTCGCGAATCAGCGGAGCAGCCTTTTGCAGCAGCCGCAACGGATGATGTAATTCCCTGTTGGCGCCTGCGGTGGTGCCGACCACTAGCGAGCAATCAGCTACAGCATCTGCCACGCTCGAATATTGTTCAGCCTTTGCCAGCAATCGCGCCGCCCCCACAGCGGAACGGGCTTCGCGAAAAGACGCTTCATAGGGATTCACGACGCGCAACCGCAGAAATCCCAGGTTACTCATGGCCCGCGCAGCCGCGCCAATGTTCAGCGGATTCCGCGTGGATACCAGCACTACACGAAGATGGTCGAAATCAGAAGGAGTAGGCAAGACGGACTCATTTTAAACTGCATCAGCAGCTTGTCTCTCCGGCCTGATGTCTACAGTCCATCACGAACTACGGTCATTTTATCCCATGACCAAGCCTTTGAAATTTCGTCTAAAAATATTGGATTTACCCCTTGACAATAGCTGCTAATGTATTAGCATGTGCTAGTGCACTAGCACATCGAAAGAACGCGGGCATTTGAATCAGGAGAGCCATGAGCAGCGAAAAGCATCTTCAACTTGGGCGGCGTGAACGCCAGATTATGGACGTGATTTATCGTCGGGGTAGGGCATCAGTAACTGAGGTACTGGCCGATCTTGCGGACCCGCCCAGCTATTCAGCCGTGCGCGGCATGCTGGGACTGCTGGAGGATAAAGGATATCTGCGGCATGAGCAGGAAGGCTTGAAGTATGTTTACGTGCCCGCGGACGATACGAGCCAGGTTCGCACCAACGCACTGAAGCACATGGTAAAGACTTTTTTCGGCGGCTCTCCAGAACAGGCAGTGGCCGCGCTGCTGGAAATGTCTGACAGCACGCTCTCCAGCAAAGACAAACAGTATCTTGCTCAACTGATCAAAAAAGCGCAGCAGGAGGGACGATAACATGCACGCTCTTTCATCATCCGCAATTATCCTGGACACAATTGTGAAGTCAACGCTGCTGCTGGCGATCGCATGGGGCGCCGCTCTGATTTTGAAGAAGCGCTCTGCCGCCACCCAGCACATGGTGCGCACGTTTGCGCTGGCCGCGCTGCTGCTGCTTCCAATCTTTGTAATACTGGTTCCCGCATGGCATATAAAAGCGCTGCCCCAATATTCCAAAAGCCAGGATTCAATAGAACCGGGAGCCGCGCAGTCCACCATTGCGGCTTCGTCGATGACCACGCGCAAAGCGCCGACAGCCCCAGAGAAGCGGCCAATACTTTCTGTCGCGACCGCGCCTGCCCATGCACGATTTAAGCCTCATGTTCACGCTTCATCAAGGCCGCTGAATACTCAGCTCGCACCCGCCAGCACGAGCACTGCTGCTGCGCCGTCAAGTTCAACAATGTCCTCTGAAACGGCGCCCGTCGGACAAACTGCCGCAGCAACATCTTCGGCTAACTCAATCCCGGCATTGCTGCCCAAACTTCTCCTTGGGCTATGGATCGTGGGCGCTTTGTTTTTCCTGGCTCGCTGGCGATTGAACGCCATGCGACTGGCAGCTCTGGTCGGTCGCGCGGACGTGCTTACTGATTCTGGCTGGAACGCGCAGGTACGCGCAGTGTGCGCTGAATTGGGAATTGAGCGCCACGTTGCGCTCATGGTAAGCGACGAAATTGAAGTGCCCATCACCACCGGCGTCATGTTTCCACGCATCGTGCTATCACCCGATTATCCTGAGTGGACGCCGATGCGGCGCTCCGCGATTCTCAATCACGAACTGGCGCACATTAAACGGCTGGACGCATTTACGCAGGCGTTAGCGAACTTCGCGGCTTCAATCTACTGGTTTCATCCTCTGGTATGGCTCATGGTTCGCGCTATGCGGGCGGAGCGCGAACGCGCCTGCGACGATCATGTGCTCGCAGCGGGAACCAAGGCCTCAGACTACGCACATGAGTTGTTGGATATAGTTGCCGGATTGCGCGAACCTGAACTGGCAGCAGCCCTGGCTATGGCGCGCAAATCACAATTGGAAGGCCGCGTTCTGGCCGTGTTGAACCCGGCTTTGCCGCGCGGCTCTGTTTCACGCAGAAGTGCGTTGGCTGTTGCGGCATTAACGCTATGCGTTGTGTTACCTCTTTCCGCGATGCGGCCTGCACCGCAAAGCACCACGCCTGCCGCCAAGAGCGGTACAGCCAAGCCAAGTCCTGCTTCAACTCCCGCATCTGCACCTCACGCCCAGGATTCATCCACGCCAAGTAATGGATCACAAGCGCCAGAGGCTAAGCCTTCTTTCGATGATGACTCCGAACCAGCCGAAATGGCTGAAGCACCTGAGGCACCCGAGCCACCCGACGCTCCTGAAGCACCGGAAGCGCCAGAGCCACCGGAACCGCCTGCCATGTTCCAGAGCGGCAGTGTGCCGGCAGTTCCTGCCGTACCCGCTGTGCCAGCTGTACCAGCGGTACCTGGTGTTCTGGCAGTGCCAGCCGTCCCAGCGGTGCCGGCTGTTCCCGGTAGCGATATCAGTGTTTGTGGAACACGAGCCAAACTCCACAACATGAACATTGAGTCGAACAACGGCAACAAGCATTGGATAGCCAATTGGTCAGGCGGCGACTGCAGCTTGGACCTACACGCTGAAGGCGATATCAAATTCAATGCCGAAGCCACAGAAATCCAGAGCATCTCTCCCGGCGGCTCTTTTGAAGTAAATTTGCGCCAGGACGACACTCTCAAGCAAGTGAAAGTCACGCCATCGTCGAGCGGCCTGCAATACGTTTACAAGATCAACGGAAAACAGCAGCCGTTTGAAGGCGAGGCCAAAGCCTGGTTCGCGCAATTCCTTCTGTCTTTGGAACGCAGCACCGGTTTTGCCGCCGATGCCCGTGTCCCCGCGCTGCTAGCCAAGGGCGGGCCCAATGCCGTGCTGGATGAAATCAGCAATCTGCAGTCGGATTACGTTCGCGGCATCTACTTCCGCAAGCTTCTGGAACAACCTAAACTGCCTTCACCCGTAATACAGCGCGTCATCAAACAGGCCGGCGAGCAGATCAGCTCTGATTACGAGATGGCCCGCGTGCTCATGACCGTGAGCAAGCAGTATGACCTCCCAGATGAAGCCTCACGCACCGCATTCCTTACGGCAGCCAATAAACTCAAGAGCGACTATGAACATTCACGTGTGTTGATTGAGCTGCTGCGGCGCCCCAACATTTCCAAAGAAAACGTAAGCATGGCGCTGAACTCTGCCGGCACCATCAAGAGCGACTACGAAAAATCGCGCATTCTGCTTTCTCTTCTCGATCAGAAAGCTTTTGATCAATCGGAACTGGATTTTTATCTCAAAATGGTGGCGTCAATCCATTCCGACTACGAAAAGTCGCGCGACCTGCTGGCCCCCATGCAAAAGTACACACTTACTGCTGACCAGACCAATCGCATCATGGACGCATCATCCAGCATCGGTTCAGATTATGAAAAGTCGCGACTGCTGCTGGGATTGGCGAAGCAAGGCAAGTTCGATGAAGCGCAAATGTCCAACTATCTGAAAGTGGTCGACTCCATGAAGTCTGATTATGAGCGCTCACGCAGCCTGCTGGAACTGATGCAGAACAACAGCTTGAGCAGCTCATCCATGACCAAAGCCATGCAGAACATGTCAAAAGCAGGCAGCGACTATGAAAAGTCGCGCGTGCTGACAACGCTGCTCAAGGCCAACAAGTTCGATGAAAGCCAGATGAATACCTATCTTGGCGTCACCGATTCCATGACGAACGATTACGAGCGCTCGCGCTGCCTGATCGCTCTGATGGACCACAATAAGCTGAGCAATGATTCAGTAGGTAAAGTCCTTAACGGGGCCAGCAGGATCAACTCGGATTATGAGAAATCGCGCGTATTGTTAAATGTGGCGCGCTCCTATTCATTGGATGGTGCGTTGCGTGACAGCTACATCAAAGCTGCAAATTCCATCCAAGGCGAATTTGAACGCAATCGCGCACTCGCAGCCGTGGTAAAAAGGGCGACGCTGTAGTCTTTTCTGTAATCTTGAGAGCAGAGTCCCTCAACAATGAATCGCAAACCAGCACTCGCGGTTATAGGTTCAATTTCGTTCTGATTGAATCCAGGCATTTGTAAGTTACACACTCTGCTTAGGGCTGCTGCGGCAGCTACATCCCAAATGCACTGCAACTCGACTATGTCGCCGCAAGAGGAAAGCCTGCCCATGGCTTAGTTCTATTGAACTAAGGTTCTCCTATGTCAACGGATACAGTGTCCATTTTCACTTTCCGCAGCTCTCGTTTCTTTTCTGCTAGATAGCAAATTGAGGCAAACCCGCGACTGCAGAGGTGATCTAAGTCCGTAGCGCTGCTTCCACTCTTTCAAGGCCGCAGGAAGGCCGAACAAACCAGGAGGAACGTACATGAGAAAGACATCTTTGATTACAGCAATTCTGTTGTTGTCCGCGGTTTGGGCTGTGGCGCAAACTTCGCCAAGCAGTTCGCCGCAATCAACAACCCCGGACGCAAGCTCGCAACAGTCTACGTCCCCATCATCAACATCTCCGTCGTCCACTTCGCCCAGCGGCCAGTCGACTACGCCCGATAACAGCTCAACCACCCAGACCACCACCACCCAGACCACGCAAACCTCAAGCGATAGCGGCAATTCCGGAAATTCGATTGAAGGCTGCCTGAATGGTTCAGCGGGTAATT